>JBDTEH010000080.1:0-18937 GCA_039922635.1 Kofleriaceae bacterium
GATCGGTGTGGCCGCCGAGCCGGAGCGTCATGCCGCAACTGTACTGCGGTCCGCGTGCAGATAGTCGAACCAAGCGACGCCAGCCGTGCCGACCCGGCCCGCTGGTCATGCTCGCGCTCGCACCCGCGACCTGACATGCTCGCGGGCGGTGAACGGTCGTGCCCTGCTCCGCGCGGTGATCGAACACCCCGAGGACGACGCGCGCCGCCTGGTCTACGCCGACTGGTTGCAACAACTGGGGGATCCGCAGGGCGAGCTGATCGCGGTGCAGACCCAGCTCGCGCGCGCGACCGCGGCCGAGCGCGGCGAGCTCGAGGCCCGCGCGAAGGCCCTGCTCGAGGTCCACGGCGCCGCCTGGGCGGCCCAGCTCGGCGAGGGCGTGAAGGACGTCGCGTTTCGCCGCGGGCTCGCCTATGCCGCGCGGGTGCCGGTCGGCCACGGCATGCTCGAGGTGCTCGATCGCGCGCCGATCCGCGACCTCGGCTTCATCGCCGGCACCGGCGACGGCGACGACGACGGCGACGGCGACGACGATGTTGGCGACGGTGGTAACGTGCCCGCATCCGGCGCACCGCGCTCCACGTCGCGCACCGCGATCGCGCGCGAGCTCGCCTCCGATCCACGCCTCGCGCGCGTCGAGCTGCTCGCGAGCGGCGTACGGTGGGGCCCGACCGGGCTCGCCGCGCTCCTCGCCTCGCCGCACCTCGGCAACCTGCGTGGCCTCCAGATCGCGGACCCCGACTGTCAGGTCTACGCCGGGCACGCACTCGCCGCGGCGGCGTTGCCTCACCTCGAGCTGCTCGCGCTACGCGGTGACTGGCGAGCCGAGCTCGGCGACGCCGGCGTGGCCGCGCTCGCGCGCGCGCAGCTGCCGGCACTCCGCGAGCTCGCGCTGCTCAACCTCGGCTGCGGCTTCGCGGCAGCACGCGCGCTCGCGACCTCACCGACGCTGACCGGGCTGCACGGTCTGGATCTCGGCTGGGGGTCGTATAACCCGAACCAGATCGGGCCGCTCGGCGCGACGGCGCTCGCCGAGTCCGCGAACTTCACGCGGCTCCGCCGGTTGATCCTCGACTTCAACGGCATCGGTGACGACGGGCTCGCCGCGCTCGCGGGCTCGCCTCACCTCGAAGCCATGCAGTACCTGTCGCTCAAGAGCGCGAGCATCACCGACGACGGCCTGCGCGCGCTCGCCGCGGGCCGCGCGATGCCCGCGCTCGAGCTGCTCGAGCTCACGTTCAACCGGGACATCACGCACGCCGGCGTCGAGGCGCTCGCCGACTCGCCGAGGCTCGCGACGCTGACGTCGCTGTGGCTGCGCCAGACCTCGATCGGGCCCGAGGGGGCACGCGCGCTTGCCCGCTCGCCGCACGCCTGCGCCCTGCGCAGCCTCAACCTCCTCGAGTGCAACCTCGGCGACGACGGTGCCCGCGCCTTGCTCGACTCGCCGCACCTCGACCGGCTGAGCGAGCTACAGGTCTCGGGCAATCGGCTCTCCGAGGACATCCGCGCCGCGCTGCACGCGCGCTGGGGCGCGGCGGTCCACGCCGATCGCTAGCCTAGTGCGCGACCGCGTCGAGCTGAGCGCGCGCGAACGCGGCGCGCGCATCGAGGTTCTGCCAGTCGCCGTCGTGCGGCTTGTCTCCCCACTTCGCGAGGTCCGCCTCGGCGGTCTTGAGCTCGGTCTGCGCGGCCGCGTGATCGACCGAGGCCGCCGGCATCGCCCGCTCGACGAGGATCTCGACCGCACCTTCCGGATCGATCCGTAGATAGCCGGTCGAGACCGCGTAGCGCGCACGGCTCTTGGTGCCGATCGAGAGCACGCCGGCACGCAGCGCCGTCAACATCGGCACGTGGCCCGGCAGCAGCTCGAACTCGCCGAGGTCACCGGGGGCCTGGAGGCTATCGGTTTCGGTGTGCGCGATCACGCCGCGGGGCGTGACGAGGTTCACCGCGAGGAAGGTCGGCAGTGCCATGGTTAGCCCCGCTTCGCGAGCTCGGCGGCCTTGGTGCGGACGTCGTCGATCGTCCCGGTCATCTCGAACGCCTGCTCGGGCAGGTCGTCGCACTTGCCGGCGAGGATCTCCTCGAACGAGCGGACCGTGTCCTCGCGCGAGCAGAAGATGCCCTTGAGGCCGGTGAAGGTCTCGGCGACGTGGAACGGCTGGCCGAAGAACTTCTCGATCTTGCGCGCGCGCGAGACCGTGACCTTGTCATCCTCGCTGAGCTCGTCCATGCCGAGGATCGCGATGATGTCCTGGAGGTCCTTGTACTTCTGGAGGATGCGCTGGACCTCGCGGGCGACCTTGTAGTGGCGCTCGCCGACGACCGCGGGCGTGAGGATCGACGACGTCGAGTCGAGCGGATCGACGGCCGGGTAGATGCCCTTCTCGGTGATCGCGCGGTTGAGCACGGTCGTCGCATCGAGGTGAGCGAACGCGGTCGCAGGGGCCGGGTCGGTCAAGTCGTCGGCGGGCACGTAGATCGCCTGCACCGAGGTGATCGAGCCGTCCTTGGTCGAGGTGATCCGCTCCTGGAGGCCACCCATCTCGGTCGACAGCGTCGGCTGATAACCGACGGCGCTCGGGATGCGGCCGAGCAGCGCCGAGACCTCCGAGCCCGCTTGCGTGAAGCGGAAGATGTTGTCGACGAACAGCAGCAAGTCCTGCTTCATCACATCGCGGAAGTACTCCGCGACGGTGAGTGCCGAGATCGCGACGCGCTGGCGTGCGCCGGGGGGCTCGTTCATCTGGCCGAAGATCAGCGCGGTCTTCGAGAGCACCGAGCTCCCGTCGAACAGCTTCGCTTCCTTGAGCTCGTGGAACAGGTCGTTGCCCTCGCGGGTCCGCTCGCCGACGCCGGCGAACACCGAGTACGAGCCGGACTTCTTCGCGACGTTGTTGATCAGCTCCTGGATCAGCACGGTCTTGCCGACGCCGGCGCCGCCGAACAGGCCGATCTTGCCGCCGCGGCGGTACGGCGCGAGCAGGTCGATCACCTTGATGCCGGTGTCGAACATCTCGACGTTGACCGACAGGTCGGTGAACTTCGGTGCCGAGCGATGGATCGGCAGCCGCTGCTTCGCATTGACCGGGCCGGCCTCGTCGACGGGCTCGCCGATGACGTTCAGGATGCGGCCGAGCACTTCGGGGCCGACCGGCATCGTGATCGCGGCGCCGGTGTTCTTCACCGACTGACCGCGGACCAGGCCGTCGGTCGTGTCCATCGCGACGCACCGCACGGTGTGCTCGCCGAGGTGCTGCGCGACCTCGACGGTGAGGTTATCGGTACGACCGTCGATCGCCTTGTTGGTGAGCAGGAGCGCCGTGTTGATCTCCGGCAGCTCGGCCGAATCGAACGCCACGTCGACCACCGGACCGATGACCTGGACCACGCGGCCCATCGAGTTGGGAGAGTAATCTGTCGTTGCCATTGGTACGTACCCTTCTTAGCCCTTCTTAACCCTTCAGCGCCTCGGCGCCGCCGACGATCTCGGCGAGCTCCTTGGTGATCGCCGCCTGACGAGCGCGGTTGTACTGCAGCGTGTAGCGCTTGATCATGTCGCCGGCGCTCTTGGTCGCGTTCTCCATCGCCATCATCTGGGCGCCGAAGAACGACGCGATCGATTCGATCGTGGCGCGGAAGATCTGGTTCTGGACGTAGAGCGGGACGAGCGTCGACAGCAGCTCCTGCTTGCTCGGCTCGTAGAGATAGTCGGTCTGCTGCTGCGCGGCCTGCGCGTGCGGACCCTTCGCGACCAGCTCGGTCGACTTGTCGGGCTGGACGGGGAGGATCTGTACGACGCGGACGATCTGCGAGCCGGCGTTCTTGAACTCGTTGTAGGCGAGGTAGACGCGGTCGACCTTGCCCTCCTTGAAGTCCGCGATCACGCGGGTCGCGGTCTCACCGGCGACGGCGAGGCCGGTCACGCCGTTGAGCGGCGCGAGATCGAAGCTCGAGATCCGCGCGTTGCGGCGCGCGAAGTGCTGGTTGGCCTTGCGGCCGATGATGCGGAGCGAGACCTCGCTCGCCTCGCTGAGCTCGTTCGCCGCGAACCGCTCGACCGCGCGGATCACGTTCGAGTTGAACGCGCCGGCGAGGCCGCGGTCCGAGGTCACGACGACGACGGCCGCGTTGATCAGCGAGCGCTCCTCGAACAGCGGATGCGCATCCTTGCCGGCCACGGCCGAGAGCTCGCCCACCACCGAGGCCAGCGCCTGCGAATACGGGCGCGCCGCGATGATCGCGTCCTGCGAGCGCCGCAGCTTGGCCGCGGCCACCAGCTTGAGCGCACTCGTGATCTTGCGCGTGTTCTTCACGCTCACGATGCGCTTGCGGATTGCCTTGAGGCTCGGCATCGAACCCTACTTTTTCTCTTCCACCGAGAACTGCTTCGCGAACTCGGTGAGCGCGTCGCGCAGCTGCTTCTCGATATCGCCCTCGAGCTTGCCGTTGGTCTTGAGCTCCGCGACCATGCTGGCCTTGCGCGCCTTGATGAAGGACAGCAGCTCCTTCTCGTAGCGGTTCAACACGTCGACCGGGTAGTCATCGACGAAGCCGTTGGTGCCGGCGTAGATCACGACGACCTGCTCCTCCATCGGCATCGGCTCGTACTGGCCCTGCTTCAACAGCTCGACCATGCGGACGCCGCGCGCGAGCTGCGCCTGGGTCGCCTTGTCGAGGTCCGAGCCGAACTGTGCGAACGCGGCCTTCTCGCGATAGCTCGCGAGCTCGAGGCGGAGCCGACCTGCGATCTTCTTCATCGCCTTGGTCTGGGCGGCGCCACCGACGCGGGACACCGAGATGCCGACGTTCACCGCGGGGCGAACGCCCTGATAGAACAGATCGCCCTCGAGGAAGATCTGGCCGTCGGTGATCGAGATCACGTTGGTCGGGATGTACGCCGAGACGTCGCCGGCCTGGGTCTCGATGATCGGCAGCGCCGTCAACGAGCCCCCGCCCTTGGCATCCGACAACTTCGCGGCGCGCTCGAGCAAGCGCGAGTGGATGTAGAACACGTCGCCCGGGTACGCCTCGCGGCCCGGCGGGCGGCGGAGCAGCAGCGACAGCTGGCGATACGCGACGGCCTGCTTCGACAGATCGTCGTACACGATCAGGGCGTGGCGGCCGCTATCGCGGAAGTACTCGGCCATCGTGACGCCGGTGTACGGCGCGATGAACTGCAGCGGCGCGGGCTCGGAGGCACCGGCGACGACGACCGTCGTGTACTCCATCGCGCCGGCCTTGTGGAGGCGGTCGACGACGGAGGCCACCGTCGACTGCTTCTGGCCGATCGCGACGTAGAAGCAGAACATGTTCTGCCCCTTCTGATTGATGATCGTGTCGATCGCGATCGCGGTCTTGCCGGTCTGGCGGTCGCCGATGATCAGCTCGCGCTGGCCGCGACCGATCGGGATCATCGAGTCGACGGCCTTCATGCCGGTCTGCATCGGCTCGTGGACCGACTTGCGCGAGATGATGCCGGGCGCCTTGATCTCGACCTGGCGGCGGTTCGTGCCGGTCAGCGCCTTGCCGCCATCGATCGGGAAGCCCATCGCGTTGACGACGCGGCCGAGCAGCTCTTCACCGACCGGGACCTCGACGATCCGACCGGTCCGGCGCACGGTGTCGCCCTCGCGGATCGCCTCGTAGTTGCCGAGCAGCGCGACGCCGACGTTGTCCTCTTCGAGGTTGAGCACCATGCCCTGGACCTTCGAACCGTGCGCGCCCTCGAAATCGAGCAACTCGCCGGCGAGCGCGCCCGACAGGCCGTACACGCGCGCGATGCCGTCACCGCAGGTCAGCACGGAGCCGGTTTCGGTGACCGAGACCTTCTTGTCGTAGTTCTCGATCTGCTTGCGGATGATGTCGCTGATTTCTGCGGCGCGAATGTCCATGGTGTTTACCTCTGGGCCTTACTTCGAGAGCTCGTCGCGAATCGTGCGGAGCTGGGTGCGGAGGGAGCCGTCGTACACGGTGTCGCCGACCTTCGCGACGATCCCCCCGAGCAGCTCGGGATCTTCGCGCTTGGTGACGGTGACCTTCTTGCCCGAGAGCTGCTCGAGCGCGGCGGTGATCTGCGAGAGTTGCGCCGGATCGAGCGGCTTGGCCGAGGTGATCTCGGCGGTGACGCGGCCGGCCTTGGCCTCGATCATCGCGTCGAGCTCGCGCGAGATCGCCGGCAGCCACGCGATGCGCTCCCCGTCGAGCAGCAGGTAGACGAGGTTACGCATCGCCGAGACCACGCCGATCCGCTGGAGCAGGCCATCGATCACCTTGCGGCGATCCTGGCGGCGGATCGCGGGCGAGGTCAGCGTCGATTGGAGCTCCGGCGAATCCTTCATCGCCTTGGCGAGGGTGCGGAGGTCAGCGCCGAGCTTGTCGAGGCCACCCTGCTCCGCGCCGATCTCGAAGATCGCCTTGGCGTAGCGGCGAGACAGCGAGCCGGTGATCATGATGCCCTCTGCGCTTCGACGTTCTTGATGAACGTGGTGACGAGGCCGCGCTGATCGTCGGCCGTGACCTTGTCCGCGAGCAGCTTCTCGGTCGCGTGGGCGGCGGCCGCGGTGACTTCCTTGGTCAGCGCATTGCGCGCGAGCTCGATCTCGGCGGCGATCCGCTGCTCGGCTTCCTTCTGGAGCTGCGCGGACTGCGCCTTGGCCTGCTCGAAGATCCGTGCCTTGTCAGCCTCGGCATCGGCACGGATGCCGTCGACAAGCTGCTTGATCTCGTCGTCGAGCCCCTTCACGCGCGCCTCGTACTCGGCGAGCTTCTGCTTGGCCTGATCGCGGAGCTTGGCGGCTTCATCGAGCGCGCTCTGGATCTCGTCGTGGCGCTCGGCCGCGACCTGCTGTCCGGCGGGCAACAGGTACTTGATCAACAACCACACGAGGATCGCGAAGTTGATCAGCATGAACACGAACGGAGGAGACATCGGCTCCTCCTCGTGCAGCGTGTGGCCTTCCTTGTTGACCTCGACGCCATCGCCGAACTTGCCGCCGTACTCGTCCTTGCCCCGGTACGAGAAGTCGAAGAAGTTGAAGTGCTGCGAGGGATCCGGATCCTCGTCGGCTTCCTTCTTCTCTTGCGCTTGACCGGCGCTGTCGGTGTTCTGCATGCCGGCCGCTTCGTGGGTCGTCGAGTCGATCTTCGGCTCGCTCGGCTGCGCGTACGCGATCGTGGGGACCAGCATCAGGGCGAGGAGGAGCTTCAACATCACGCGACCTCCCGGCCGAGCAGCTTCGAGGCGATCTGGCGCGCGAGCGCGTTCGCCTGCGGCAGCAGCTGGAGCCGCGCGGCATCGGTCTCGGCGCGCATCTTCGCGGTCGCCTCGTCGATCGCCTTCTGGGCCTCGGCGCGCGAGGCATCGGTCACGGTCCTCTCGTGGGTGGCCGCCTCGGCACGGACCTTGCGACCCTCCTCGTTCGCGCGGCTGCGCGCGGCCGCGAGCTTGCGCTCGTACTCCGCGAGCTCGGCGTCGGCCTGCGCGGACATCCGCTCGGCTTCGGCGCGGGCACCGTCGATGCCCTGCTTGCGCCGCTCTCGCAGCTTCAGGTAGGGCTGGAACAACAACGCGTTCCCGATCACGAACATGACCAGGAACAGCGCGAACTGGATGACAACCGTCAGATCGATGTCGATCAACGGGTGTGCGGCGAGAGAAACAAAGTCCTGATGCATGGCAACCTATCGAAAATTCAGGGCTTGGCGCGGGTCTTATAGTCTCGGTCATTCATCGTGTCAACCGTGGGATGCCGCAGCTTGCTCGACGGCCGCTGCGACATTGCGCCACGTGGATGATCCCTGCTTAGATCCGCGGGTGCGTGCCGCGCTGATCTGCTGGGTTCTCGTGATGATCGTCGCTCCCGTGCGTGCGCAGGGCGACGACAAGCCGTGGGCCGCCGGCGTCACCGCCGAGCATCAAAAGGCGGCGCTCGATCTCTACAACGCCGGCGCGAAGGCGTTCGGTGACGCCGACTATAAGGATGCACTCGCGACGTACACCCACGCGCTCGCGCTCTGGGACCACCCGGCGATTCGCTTCAACATCGCGGTCTGCCTGATCAACCTCGACCGCCCGGTCGAGGCGCTCGACAACCTCGAGCAGGCGATGCGGTTCGGCGCCGCGCCGCTGGGCCCCGACCTGTGGCGGCAGGCCCAGATCAACCACAAGCTGCTGTCGGCGCAGGTCGCCGAGATCGAGGTCAACGCCGAGCCCGGAGCCTCGGTCAGCCTCGACGGCAAACCACTCGAGGGCCCCTCGCAGCGCGTGCTGACCGGCGATCATCAGATCGTGGTCGAGAAGCCGCGCTACCAGACCGAGACCCGCGCGATCCGGCTCAAGCCCGGGGACCACGTCACGATCAAGATCGAGCTCAAGCCGATCGCGGTCGCGCGCACGCTGCACCGCCGGTGGAGCCGCTGGCTGCCGTGGAGCGTGCTCGGTGGCGGCGCGGTCGTCGCGGCGATCGGCGTGCCGGTGTGGTTCGCGGCGAGCTCGAGCTTCGACCGCTACGACGCCGAGGTCACCGCGAGCTGCCCGCACGGCTGCATCACCGGCACGCCGGCCGCGCAGCACGTGATGGATCTGAAGTCGCACGCCGAATTCCAGAACACCGCCGCGGTCAGCCTGTTCGCGGTCGGCGGCGCGATCGCCGCGACCGGGTTCGTGATGGTGATCTTGAACCAGCCGCACCTGGTGACGCCGGTGGTCGGCAGCGACCACGCCGGCCTCGCGATCTCCGGCCGGTTCTGAACCGCGGCGGTGCGAGCTCGATGTCGACTTCGCCCCGCACGTCGGAATTTGGCCGCGTGAAGCAGCCGTGCCGATCGTTCGATCGTTCGCAGCGCGGGACACCGTGCCTTCGCCGCGAACGCGTCTGGCGAGCTTCGAGCGGTGGTCCGCACTCGGCGATCACGCCAGCCGCTGTTCACGTCGTGCCCTGCGGCGGCGAACGCGATCCGGATCCGAGCTGCCGAAGGCATCGGTTGGTGGTGGCAGGGGCTGTGGGCCGTGTGGAGAACCGCGCCGCTAGATGCATCGTGCGAATCGTGCGCGGTTATCCAAGCGCTGGGGTCAGCCGCGTCTCTGCACGGCGCCCGTGATCGGGCAGGCGTGCGCGGCGGCTGTCCATCAGCGCGTCACGGTCCACAGGCCTTCTGCACTCGCGTTCGGGTTCGGGTTCGGGCACGAGCGCCCGCGCGCTAGGCATCAACCCGCCGGACCTTGCGTGGACCCGGCGTCTCGAACATCGAGATCGTCGTGGCACGCGTCCATCCGATGCCGAGCAACCACGTCCGCGGCGCGCTGACCTCCGGCGGCTCGTAGCCACGAGGGAGCCGCCGTTCGCCATCTGGAACCAGCTCGCGCCAGCCCGTGAACGCGAGGCCACTCGCGTACGGATCGAGCCGGCCCTCGAACAAGGAGTAGGAGCCCGTGTCGTCCCGGTGACGGCGCCAGTTGTTGAGCACGTACGACAGCGTGTTGCGGACCTGGCGCACCGAGCCGATGTCCTCGGCAAAGTAGCGATCAGCGAACACACGACCGCGGCGGCGCTCCGTGAGCCGGCGGCGGCGCGAATACACGGCATTGATCAGCTTGGCTGCGGAGATCTGGAACGCACGCATGCCATCCGCGAGGCTGCGTTTGTCTTCAGCCTCGACGAGCAGGTGCACGTGCGTGTTCTGTACGCTCACGTGCACGATCCGGAATTTCTCGTGCCGCGCGAGCACGGTGCGCAGCGCGTGGCGGACTGCAGCATACGTATCGAGCCGGCGCAGCCAGCCAACCTCGGGCACGACGCGGAGCGTGACGTGCTGTGGGTGGCGCTTGTCGATCGCGGCACGCGAGACGTGGCTCGCGAAGTCACCGGTGCGCTTGCGGCCGGCGTTCCGGCGAGAGCCGCCTCGGTGCTGGCCGTTCTTGTCGAGCTTCTTGTAGAGGAAGCTGGTCTGAACGTGGCGTTTGCGCGGCCGTGCCATTGGTTGAACATAGCATCGTCGATGTCCATGTCAATTCGATTCGGCGTATGTTTATCATTCAAACCAAGTGGACCCGACCACGAGCGCCCGGTGCAAGCCATATGGACCGTAACCGACCACGAGTGCCGTGCCGATACGCGGCTGCCCACACAGCCCACGGGCCCTACCACCACCAACCGATGCCTTCGGCAAAGTCCAGATCTGGATCCCTGGCGACCTTCGTCCACGCGTCGGAGGATGACCGTGGACCGCGTGGACCGCGTGGACCGCGTGGACCGCGTGGACCGCGTGGACCGCGTGGACCGCGTGGACCGCGTGTCGACTCGTGTGGGCCGCCGGATCGACCGTGTTCGGAGCGCGTGGCCGGTCGTGCGCTCGACCGCATGGCGTGGCCGCGAACCCGCCCGCGCTACTTGAGGGCGCCGGTCGAGATCTGGCCGCTGCGCTTGTGCTGCTCGTCGAGCTTGTTCTGCTTCTCGCGCTCGAGCTCGGCGGCCTTGGCGGCGGCGAGCTGCTTGCCCTGGCGCTCGCGATCGGCGCTCTGACGGACCTGCTGGTTCTCCTTCTTGAGCTCGCGGGTCTGCGCCTGCAGCGCGATCACCTCCTGCGCCTTGTCGAGCTCCTTCTGGATCGCGGCGCGGGCGGCCTCGGCGGCTTCGCGCTGGTCCTTCTCGGCCTGCTCGGCCTTCGCGTGCTCGGCCTCGCGGGCCTGCTGCGCGGTCTGGATCGCGTCGATCGACTGCGCGAGCCGCTCGGCCTGGACGTTCGCGCGGTGCTCGGCGTCGCGGATCTGGATCAGCGCGACCGCGCCGACCGCGACGACCGCGACGAGGAACGTGAACACGCCGACGAGGATGCGCCGGCGGGTGCGGGTCGCGCGGGTCGCGAGCGCGAACACGGCGGCGAGGAACGCGGCTTCTTTCGGCGGCAGCTCGCGCGAAGACCGGGCTCGCCACAGCCGGGCCTCCTCCATCGCCTCGTTGCGCCACAGCAGGCCGTCGACCCGGCCCTTGGCGTCCCACTGCTGGGCGGCGGCGCGGACCTGCGCGAGGAAGCTCGCATCTTCCTGGTTCTCGTCGAGCCAGCGCCGCAGGGTCGGCCACGACTTGATCAAGGATTCGTGGACCAGCTCGACCGCGGTCGAGTGGACGACGACGAGGCGCGACGCGACCAGCAGGCCGAGGATGCGGTCGGTATCGCCGCCGAGCTCGCGCAGCTCGGTGGTGTCGACGATCGCGCGGGTGCGCTCGGGCGTGACGAGGCGCTGGAAGATCCCGCGCGCGAGCTTGTGATCGTCGCCGGTGAAGCCGGCGATCACCTCGTCGGCGTAGGTCGCGAGCGCGCCGGCGACGCCGCCGATCGCCTGGTAGCTATCCTGGGTGAGCCGGCGATGCTGGCGATCGCGGGTCTCCCACAGCTTGGCGGCGGTGAACTGGAGCAGCGGCAGCGGCCCGGGCGTGGCCTCGAGCGTGTCGAGCATCGCGGCGACGATGCCGGGCTCGAAGGCGTAGCCGAGCATCTCGAGCGGTTGGGCCAGCGCCTGCTCGAGGCCGGCGCGGTTCGGCGGCTGCAAGAACACCAGGCCGCGCGCGAGCTCCTCGACGAAGCGGCGATCTTCGGCGGCGCGATCGAGGAAGTCGGAGCGCATCGCGACGATCACGCGCAACGGTCCCGACGGATCATCGGCCGCACCCGCGAGGCACGCGGTGAATGCGCGGCGCTCGGCGACATCGGCGACCAACGTGTAGAGCTCCTCGTGTTGATCGACGAACAGCACGATCTGCGTGCGCCGCTTGCGCGCGCGCGACCGCAACCGCGCACCGAGGATGCCCGGCTCGTCGCGCATCCGCCGCGCGAGGTCACCTTCGGGTGTCGAGTCGGTGTCGGCGCGAAGTTGATCGAGCGCGTTCGCGAGCGCCGCGAGCGGGTGGCGCCCCGGCCGCACGATGATGCATTCCCATGCATCGCCGGTCGCCTTCAACGCCGGCACCACACCCGCGCGCACGAACGACGACTTGCCCGCGCCCGAAGGACCGACGACCGCGATCAGCGGCTGCTCGCGCAACCGCGCGACCGTGCCCGCGATGTCCTGCGAGCGCCCGAAGAACCGATCGGCGTCGCTCTCCTGGAACGCGTTGAGGCCGGGATACGGGCTCTCGTCGCCGGCGAGGTGGCGCCCGGTGCGCGACGGCTGCAGCGGCTCGAGGTCGGCGAGCAGATCGGCCGCGGTCGCGTAGCGCTCGGCCTTGCGCTTCGCGAGGCACTTCTCGACGATCGCGACCAGCCGGTCGGCCACCCCCGCGCCGGCGTCGTGCAGCGAAGGCATCGGCTCGGCGGAGGCCGCGGCACCGAACAGCTTGCCCTGCGTGAGCGGATCGAGCGGGTGCTTGCCGGCCAGCATCTCGAACAAGATGATGCCGATCGCCCACAGATCGCTGCGGTGATCGACCTCCTCCGTGCCGAGCTGCTCGGGCGACATGTACGGCAGCGTCCCGACGATCCCGCCCGGGCGGCCGACCGGCTCCGCAGGCGACGACGTCACCAGCCTCTGGCGCGGCGCGCTCGCCTCGTCCTCGGCGAACAACCTCGCGATCCCGAAGTCGAGCACCTTCACGGTGCCGCTCTGGTTGACGATGATGTTATCGGGCTTCAGATCGCGGTGGACGATCGCCATCGCGTGCGCGCGCACGAGCGCCTTGACGATGGGGATGGCGAGCTCGATCGCGCGGCCGGGCGCGAGCTTGTTGCCGGCCATCAGCCGCGCGAGCGAGGTGCCCTCGACGTACTCGAGCACCATGTACGGCATCCCGGCGAGCTCCGCGACATCGTGGATCACCACGATGTTCTCGTGGCTGCAGCGCGCGGTCGCGCGCGCCTCGATCACGAACCGCTCGGTGAACGTGGGCGAGCTCGAGGTCAGGAACTTCATCGCGACGCGGCGGCCGAGCTTGGTATCGCGCGCGAGGAACACCTTGCCCATGCCGCCACGGCCGAGCTCGCGGATCAGCTCGTACTGGTTGATCTTGAGCCCGGGTGCGAGCACGACGACGTCGGTCGAGGTCTTGCCGTCGAAGTCCTCCGGACCGCGCGGATCGATCGTCGTCCGCTGCAGGCTGTCCGGTCGTTGCGTCGTCGTCATCTGCTCCGATAGCGAGCGAACAGCGCCTCGAGCTCGCCGTAGAGCGGCTCGGCCTCCTCGGGCGCCGTGGCTCGCCTCGAGAGTACCGCGTCGGTGAGCATTTGCAGGGCCTCTTCGTAGCCGCGGCGCAACTCCGCGACATGCGCGGACATCCGCCGGTGACGCTCGTCACCGGCGGCGTCGCCGAGCGGGGTGGGCTCGGCGTCGAGCATCGCGAGCTCGAGCTCGAGCTCGGATAGCTCGTTCTGGACCTGATCGGCGACGTCGGTGCTGACCTCGAGGATCGCCGCGAGCTCGAGCACGACCTGGCGGATCTGCGCGCCGACCGCGGCCTCGACGTGCCCGGTCGCCTCGAACACGATCTTTGGCCGGCTCAGCCGCGACGCCGGCGCGCGGGCGAGCAGCGGCGCGAGCTCGACGACCAGCTGCGCCGCGCTCGGCCGATCCGCCGGCGCCTTGGCGACGCACGCGGCGAGGAGCGCGGCGAACCCCGCCGGCAGCTCGAGGTCCGGCGCTCGGACCGCGAGCGACTCCGGTCGTTCGTGGACGTGCGCGTACACCATCGCGACCGCGGAGCGCGGCGCGAACAGCGGGGCGCCGGTGAGCGCGAAGTATGCGAGCCCGCCGAGCGCGTAGACATCGGCTTCGGGCCCGACCGAGCTCGACGAGCTCTGCTCGGGCGCCAGGTACAGCGGCGAGCCGAGCACTTGTTCGTCGTCGGTGAGCCGGGTCAGCCCCTCGTCGGCGGCGAGCTTCGCGAGCCCGAAGTCGATGATCTTCGGATGCGCCGGATCACCCCCGGCGAGCAGGACGTTCGCCGGCTTGAGATCGCGATGCACGACGTTGCGGTGGTGCGCGAACGCGAGCGCCTCGGCGAGCTGGATCAGGAGCTTGAGCGCATCGGCGACCGAGCACGGACCAAACTTGTCGACCGCAGCTTGCAGGTCCGGCCCGTCGACGTACTCCATCGCGAGATAGAGCCCGCCCTCGAACTGGCCGGTCTGAAGGATCCGCACGATGCCGGGATGCTCGAGCCGCCCGAGCAACGTGACCTCGCGACGAAACCGCGCGACCGCCTGCGTGCCCTGCAGCATGTCACCACGCAGGATCTTGTAGGCGCGCGGTTCGCCGCTCGGCGAGCGCGCCAGATAGACCTCGCCCATACCGCCGCGGCCCAGCGAGGCGACGATCTGGTGTCCGTCCACGACGCGGCCGATCAACGCGCGCAGCTTATCGCGACGGCGCGCTAACGCGAAGTTCGGTGCTTGCGCAGATCGCGCAACCGCTCGAGCAATGGCTCCAATGTGGGTGTCTCGACATGGTCCGCGAGCACGTCATCGACGGCCGCCTCGAGCGAGGCGTAGGCCGACTTGAGGCGATCGAGCTCCTCACCGCGGACCTTGACGACCTCCGTGATGCCCAGCTCGATCGCGCGCACCCGATCCGCCTCGGCGACCGCGGTCGCGAGCCGGGCCTCGAGCTCGTCGATCTTTTGCTGATCCTCGGGCTCGACCTGCCCGCTCATCGCGAACCGCAGCTCGCCGATCGCGAACCGCAGCGAGACCTCGCGATCGCCCGCGGTCTCGCGCACCGCCGCGGCCTCGTGCTCGAGCGCGTCCTGCGCCGCCTCGAGTCGGGCGAGCGAGCGCTCGTGATCGCGGAGGTACGCGACGCCGCTGACCAGCGCGGTGTCGTCGAGGCCCTGATCGAGCAACGCCTCGGCGACCTGGCGCAGCGCCCCGCGCAGGTTGTGGTAGCCATCGCTCGGCTCGGTGGTGGTCGCGAGCGTGGTCGGGCGGCGCTCGATCGGGACGAATCGGCGGCGACCGTCCGATTTCGGCGGCGGATAGCCCGGGACCTTGCGCAACGCCGCGAACAGGTCGGCCGCGTTCGCGAAGCGATGTTCGGGCTGCTTCTCGAGGCAGCGCAGGATCACCGCGTCGAGCTCGGGCGGGAGGCCCGGCCGCCGCATGCTCGGGATCGGCGGCGGTTGGGTCATGTGCGCGTGCAGCACGTCGTTGCTGGTGCCGAGGAACGGCGCTTGCCCGACGAGGAGCTCGAACGCGATGCAGCCGATCGCGTACAGATCGATGCGCGGATCGTCGCTGACGCCGGTCACCCGCTCGGGCGACATGTATTTCGCGGTGCCCCAGATCAGATTTCCGGTCGACAGCGCCATGCTCTCGTCGGCATCGCCGCCGACGATCTTCGCCATGCCGAAGTCGAGCACCTTGAGCGTCGCGTCCTCGCCCGTGATCATCAGGTTCCCGGGCTTGAGATCGCGATGCACGACGCCGCGCGAGTGGGCGTGGTGGAGCGCGTACGCCAGCTGCCCGAGCAGGTGGAGGGCGAACGGGACCTCGAACTGGCGCTGCTTGCGCAGCACCTCGAACACGCTCGGCCCATCGGCGAGCTCCATCGCGAGATAGAACCGGCGATCGGGGAGCTGGCCGAAGTCGTAGAGGGCGACGATGTTCGGGTGGCGGAGCCGGTTGACCGCGCGCGCCTCGCGGCGAAACCGCGACACGAACTGGGGATCCAGCGCCGCGTGCGGCATCAGGATCTTCAGCGCTTCTTTGCGGCCGGATGTGAGGTGCTCGGCCAACCACACTTCGCCCATCCCCCCCTTGCCGAGCGCTGACAAGATCCGCCAGCGATCGTGGAGTACAGTACCGATCATCGACGACGCCTTCGCAGCGTATCACGTGGCACAATGATCATCGCGATGCGTTGGGCTGCTCTCGGGATGATGCTCGCCGGGTGCCTCCAGCCCAAGTCACAGATCTGTGAGGGTGGTGGCGAAACGTGGGTGTGCCCGGCCGAGCTGTCGTGCGCGGCGGCGCCGACCTACTGCGGCACCCCTCAAGAGGTCGGCGCGTGCGACGGCAAGATGGATCGCGATCCGTGCATGACGAACCTCGTGCCCAGCGGGTTGTGCGTGGCGAACGTGTGCGAACCGTGCAGCAACGACATCGCCGGCTGCCGCTACGTCGGTTGGAACCCGATGACGTCACCGTCGAGCGACGTGCTGTCCGCGGTCGCGTTCGTCCAGCCCGGCGAGGCCTACGCGGCCGGGGATAACGGCACGATGCTGCACTACCTCCAGGCCGGCTGGGAGGTCGACGCCCGGTTCCCGGTGCTGACCGGTGTCGGCGTGACCGGCCTCGTGGTCGCGGGCGACAAGGTCTACGCGATGACGAACTCGAGCCAGGTCTACGTGCTCGCGAACGCCGCGTGGACCAAGCTCCCCGATCCGAGCCTGCCGTTCTACAAGGCGATGTGGGCCGCCCCCTCGGGCGAGGTGGTCCTTGCCGGCGCGAACGGCCACGTCGCGACGTTCGACGGCGCGACCTGGACCGAGACCATGTCGGGCACCGCCACATTCAACGCGGTGTGGGGACAGAGCGCGACCGACGTCTACGCGGTCGGCACCGGCGCGACGATCGTGCACTACGACGGCGCCGCGTGGACGCCGGTGGCGAACCCCGGCACCGGCGCGTTGGGTGCGGTGTGGGCCGGCGGTGGTCAGGTGTTCGCGGCCGGGACCTCGATCGTCCACGCGACCGGTGGTGCGTTCGCGACGACCCCGGCCCCGATCGCGGTCACGGTGCGCGGCCTGTGGGGCAGCGCCGGCGACGACGTGTTCGCGGTCGGCGATGCCGGCGCGATCCTGCACTGGGACGGCGTGTCGTGGACGCAGATGATCGCGTCGACGACCGCGCTGCACGGCGTCGGCGGCAGCGGCGCGGCCGAGGTCGTCGCGGTCGGCGACGGCGGCGTGATCTCGCGGTATACGGGCGCCGGCTGGGCGATGCCGAATTCGCCGGCGACCACGCTGGGGCTACGCGATCTGTGGGCCGGCGGCCCCGACGACGTGATCGCCGTCGGGGCGGAGGGCGCGTTTCACCTGCACGATACGACGTGGGCCCACGAGCTGACGAGCCCGACGCTCGCGGTCACGGGCCGCGGCCCGAGCGACGCGCTGGTCGCGGCGACCAACACCGCACAGCATTGGGATGGCGCGAGCTGGACCGCGCTCGCGCCCGGCCAGATCGGCTCGGTCGCGGATCTGTGGGCCACACCGGCGACGTACTTCGCGGTCTCCGACTATCTATCGACCTTCGACGGCTCGACCTGGACGACCTCGACCATCCCGATCGCGTCGAGCAAGGGCTTGTGGGTCGCGCCGTCGGGCCGGGTCTGGGTCGCCGGCGCCGGCGTCCAGCACCTCGATGGGATGACCCTCTCGACGGACCTCGCCACCGGCACGTTCAACGGGATCTGGGGCGCCGGCGAGACCGACGTGTTCGCGGTGGGCCTGGGCGACATCCACCACTACGACGGCACCGCGTGGACGGCGATGACCGTGCCGACGACGAACCCGCTCACCGGCGTGTGGGGCCGCGCGAGCGACGACGTGTTCGCCGTCGGCAGCACGAACACGGTGCTGCACTACCACGCCGGGCTGTGGCAGACGTTCGCGACGCCGTTCACCGGCGATCTCACGAGCGTGACCGGCGCGGGCTCGTCGATCTACGCGAGCTCCGCCGACGGCAAGGTCTATCGCTTGATCGACAGCGCGCCGTAGCTCGGCTACGGGCACGCGGTCGAGAACACGTGATCCTGCGCGAACGTGTTCACGAAGCCGCCCTCGAACGCACCGTTGACCTGCATCAGCAGCGCGGCCAGATCCGTGATCGAGTACGCGGTCGGGTCGCCGCCGAGCGCCGCGTTCACGACGGTCTGGAACTGACGGATCGTGAAGCCATCGAGCCCCGGGGTCGTGGCCAGGGCGCACAGGTGGAGATCGCCATACTTGGTGGCCGCCGTGCCCGCCGTGTAGCCCGCATCCGCGAAGTCGATGTTGAGGCGCAGGCCGGCGACCTGGCCACCGAAGATCCCCGACGAGCTCGAGGTCGGATCGACGAGCGTCGCGTTGAGCGCCGCGGGCGGACCGACCTGCGGCAAGAACGTGAGCAGCGCATCGCCCAGCGCGCCCGACGTGAACAGGATGAAGTGCGTGCCGCCGATCTGCATGCCGGTCGGATACACCGTGTCGAAGTACTGCACGACCAGCGCCGCCGGCGGCCCGTACGCGGGATCCGCGCCCCAGGTGTTCTGGCTATACGACTGCTCGTCACCATCGTGCCAGCCGCAACCCGGCGCGCCCGGCGTGCACGTGGGCTGCGCGATCGAGGCGGTCGTGCAGGTCGTCAGCGCGAGCGGCGGGACCGCGGTGAACGTGAACGAGCCGACCGGATCGGTGATGCCCGAGCCCGTGCCGTGGACGCAGTTCGTGATCGAGCCGCCGTCGGTGCCGGCGTCGTAGTTGACGCTCACCGTGCCCGAGGTCGCGCCGAGGTTGATCACGGGGTTCGTGAACGTCACGGTGCCCATCGTCGAGATATCGTCCGCGGTATCGCTGAGCGCGAGCGTCGTGTTCGCGGCCTGCGTCGCGGGCACGGTCCTGGCGAACAGCGCGGGCACCGTGCGCACGCGCTTCTCGTCGGGATCGATGATGCCGTTGCCGTTGATGTCGACGTTCGACGCGGTGTGGCCATAGCCGAGCGGATGATTGCCGAAGGTCACGAGCACCTCGAACCGCACCTGCGCGTCCTGCGCGAGGTCGAGCACGTTGTTGTCGAACGCCGCCGAGAACAACAACGGGAGATCGCTCCACGGTTGCAGCTGCGCCTCGGGGACAAGCGAGAACATCGTGTTGAAGCGGCGATCCGTGAACGACAGCGCACCGGAGGCGGCGTTCTCGGCGAACGTATCCTGATGCTCGGTCGTGTCGGCGGCGACCGCGTGCGCGCT
>JBDTEH010000081.1:0-19855 GCA_039922635.1 Kofleriaceae bacterium
GGGCGAATCGCCGGGGCCCCACACCGTGAACTGGTTGCCGGCGATGAACACGGGCGCGAAGAACCCGAGGCCCTGGATGTGATCCCAGTGGGTGTGGCTGAGCAAGATGCCGGCGCGGCCCTCGCCCTTGCCGAACGGGCCGCCGAGCAGCGCGTTGCCCAGGTGCATCAGCCCGGTGCCCATGTCGATGATGATGAGGCCGCCGGCCGCGGTCTCGACCGAGACGCAGCTGGTGTTGCCGCCGTAGCGGTTGGTCTCGGGGCCCGGCGCGGGGATCGAGCCGCGCACGCCCCAGAACTTCACCTTCATAGCTGGAGCTCCAGGCCCTCGTAGGCGCTGACGACCGGCAGCGTGCCGGCGGACGTCCGCGCGAGCTCGAGGATCTTGTCGTTGTCGTCGTCGCTGCGCAGCGGCGCGTGGTGGAACAAGCACAGCTGCTTGACCTTGGCCTCGCGCGCGATCTCGATCGCGTCGTCGGGGCGCGAGTGGCCCCAGTGCGGGCGGATCTTGTACTCCTCGGGCGTGAACTGGGTGTCGTAGATCAACAGATCCGCGCCCCGCGCGAGCGCGACCACGCCGGCGCGCATCCCGGCGAGCTCGTCGCGCACGGGCGGCGGCAGCGTGCCCATCTTCGGCTTCTCGATGAAGTCGCGGCCCAGCAGCAGATCCTGGAACGGCGCGGTATCGGCGCAGTACACGACCGCGGCCCCGTCGACGTCGATGCGGTACGCGATCGCGACCCACGGGTGGTTGAGCCGCGCGCACGTGACCTTCGCGTCGCCGAGCTGGAAGCTCGCGCCCTCGATGACCTCGCGGAACTGCATGTCGGCGTGGAGCGCGGACAACGGGATCGGGAAGTAGGGAGCGTGGTGCTGCTGGCTGAACACCGCCTCGAGGTGGAGGTCGCGCTGGCGCGCGAAGATCTGGATCTGGTTGCCGGCGCGGTAGAGCGGCGAGAAGAACGGCAGGCCCTGGACGTGATCCCAGTGGGTGTGGCTGATCAGGATCGAGACCTTGCCGGTGCCCTCGCCGAAGCGCTCCTCCATGAGCGACTTGCCGAGCTTGCGGATGCCGGTGCCGGCATCGATGATGATCGGATCGCCGTGCTCGGGGCGAACCTCGACACACGAGGTGTTGCCGCCATAGCGGTTCGTCGTTCGACCCGGAACGGGAATGGAACCCCGGACACCCCAGAACCTGACCTTCATCGACCGCCGGTCGGAACGTAATATGAGCGCGTGTCGGGTTCTAGAACAGCTTGCGGGAATCTAAGAGGATCGTGACGGGACCGTCGTTGACCAGCTCGACCTTCATATCGGCGGCGAACTCGCCGGCCTCGACGCGCGCGACTCCCGCGGCGCGCAGGGCGGGCAGGGCCTGATCGTAGAGGGCCCGGGCCGCGATCGGCTCGAGGGCCCCGGTGAACGCCGGCCGGCGGCCCTGGCGGGCATCGCCATAGAGCGTGAACTGGGACACCACGAGCACCCCGCCGGCGAGGTCGAGCACCGAGCGGTTCATCTTGCCGGCGTCGTCGGAGAAGATCCGCAGGTTCGCGAGCTTGTCGACGAGGTACGCGAGGTCCTTCGCCCCATCGCCGGCCCCCGCGCCGAGCAGGACCAGCAGCCCGGCGTCGATCGCGCCGGTGATCCGGCCCTCCACGGTCACGCTGGCCCGGGACACCCGCTGGACGACGGCTCGCATGGCCGCGAAACCTACCGCGTTTCGGAGGCAACCCGCATCGCTTGTGGTCGGTCCAACCGGCCGCTAGGATGCGCCCGCTCATGCGTCTGTCACTTGTCTGGTTCGCCGTGATCGCCGCTGGCTGCGGCCAGCAGATCGGCGACTCGTGCATCGTCAGCTCGGACTGCGCGATCGATGGGTCGCGGGTCTGCGATAACTCGCAGCAGGACGGCTACTGCACGATGCAGGGCTGCGACTACGACACCTGCCCCGGCGAGTCGGTGTGCGTGCGGTTCTTCAGCGGCGGCTTCACGAACAAGCCGTGCGGGGCGCAGGCCGATTGCTCGCTCGACGAGCTGTGCTCGCTCGAGGCCCTGTGCGTCCCGCGCTCGGCCGAGACCCGGTTCTGCATGAAGAAGTGCGACCAGAAGTCGGATTGCCGCGATGGCTACGAGTGCCGCGACTACGATCTGATGAAGGTCCACGGTGGCGAGCCGGTGCTCGCGCCGGGCGATGTCGTCGACCAGGCCACGGCCCCGGCGTTCTGCGCGATCGCGCCCGTGCCCGTGCCCGCGACTTGAGCTTCGGCGCGTTTGTCCTGCGCCGGCTGGGCTCGGGCGCGCTGGCGATCCTCGGGGTCACGGTGCTGGTGTTCGCGTTCTTGCACCTGGTGCCGGGCGATCCGATCGATCACCTCGCGGGCGGCGAGGCGACGCCGGAGCAGCGCGCGGCGCTCGAGCACTGCCTGGGCCTCGATGTCTCGCCGGGCGAACAGCTGATCACGTTCCTGGGCCACGTCGCCGACGGCACGCTCGGCCATCAGTGTCCGGATCCCGAGCACCAGCCGACCGTCGCGGCGCGGATCTTCGCGGTGCTGCCGTACACGATCTGGCTGGCGCTCGCGGGCATGGGGGTCGGCGTCGTGCTGGCGCTGCCGCTCGGCGTGCTCGCGGCGGTGCGGCGCGGCACGTGGGTCGATACGCTCGCGAGCGTCACCGCGCTATCGGGGATCGCGGTGCCGATGATGGTGCTCGCGTCGGTCGCGGTGCTGGTGTTCTTCGCCGAGCTCGGCTGGCTGCCGGGGCCGACCGAGACCGGCCCGCTCGCGCTGGTGCTGCCGGCGCTGTGCATCGGCACCCACCTGATGGCGATGCTGTCGCGGATGACGCGCAGCTCGATGGTCGAGGTCCTCGGCGAGGACTACGTCCGCACCGCGCGCGCCAAGGGCCTGCCGGAGTCACGCGTGCTGTTCGTGCACGCGCTGCGCAACGCGCTGTTGCCGGTGCTGACGGTGGCGGGCATGCAGTTCGGCTCGCTGCTGACCGGCGCGATCATCGTCGAGAAGGTGTTCGCGCGGCCGGGCCTGGGCACGACGCTGCTCGAGGCGATCACCGAGCGCGACTATCCGGTGGTCCAGGGCACGGTGTTCGTGATCGCGGTGATCTACGTGCTGGTCAACCTCGCGGTCGACGTGACGTACGGGTGGATCGACCCGAGGATCCGGACGGCCGGATGAAGGTGACGACGGTGATGACGGGGATGACGGGATCGACGAAGGCCGGCGCGGTGATGTTCGCGATGTTCGTCGTGCTCGGCGTGCTCGGGCCGTGGCTCGCGCCCTACGATCCGACCCACGTCGACCTCGCGCTGCGCTTCCTGCCGGCCTCGGCCGCGCACTGGCTGGGCACCGACTCCAACGGCATCGATACGCTGTCGCAGTTGCTGTGGGGCGCGCGCGAGGCGCTCGTGATCAGCGTCAGCGTCGTCACGATCTCGGCGACGATCGGCCTCGCGGTCGGCACGCTTGCGGGCTGGTACGGCGGCCTCGTCGACGAGCTCGCGATGCGCGTGGTCGACATCTTGATGGCGTTCCCCGGGATCCTGCTCAACATCGCGATCGTCGCGACCGTGCGCCGGCCCGGGCTCGGCGTCGTGATCTTCGCGTTGTGCATCAACGGCTGGGTCGGCTACGCGCGGGTCGCCCGCGGCCAGGTGCTCGCGCTGCGCGAACGCGACTACGTGTTCGCCGCGCGCGCGCTCGGCGCCTCCGGCCCGCGGATCATGTTCCATCACCTGGTGCCAAACCTGCTCGGCCCCGCGCTCGTGCAGATCACGTTCGGGTTCGGCGCGGTGATCATGATCGAGGCCGCGCTGTCGTTCCTGGGCCTCGGCCCGCAGGTCGACTACACCTGGGGCGCGATGCTGGCGCAGGGCACCGCGTTCTTGTGGAAGGCGGGCTTCCGCACCTACGTGCTGGCGCCGGGCCTCGCGATCGCGTGGGTGATGATCGCGGTGAACCTGGTCGGCGATGGCCTCGATCCGCGGAGATGAGCGGGTGCCGTCGAGCCAACCGAGCTTCCAGCGCAACACGCTGACTACCAGCTCGTCGAGATCAACGAGCTGCGTGCCAACAGCTCGCGGGCTGAGCGGATCGCGATCGTCACGCATTCGGGTTGGCATCACGCCGCGCGACGCGGAAGACAGGGCTCGCGCAGCGGTTACCCTTTTCTCGACGCGCCGGGCGCGTCGCGCTTCAGCCGGGGACGATGTCGCCGTCTTGCGCTGCCATCGAGCGGGCCAGCTCGGCGAGCTCGCGCTCGCGCTTGCGGGCTCGGCGTCGCGCCACGACGAGCAGCGAGGTATGCACCGCCACGAACAGCAAGCTCATCGCGATCGACCACGGAGGGCCGCTGCCGGTCGGATCGTGGACCGCCGCGGCCGCGTCGTGGAGCGTCGACCATGCGATCGCCGCGCACAGCGCCGCCGCGAGGCCGGTCGTGATGCCGAACGCGGGAATGGCGATCGGGAGGACGCCGCTTCGCCAGCCGAACGCGATGCCGACGATCGCGCCGAGCGCGGCGAGCACGGTCATCGCGAGCGCGCCGACCTGGAACAGCATCACGTTCGGCAGGTTGCCGGTACCGGGCACGTCCCAACCCCATTCGGGGCCGTTGTACGTTGCGCTCTGCAACCAGTGATCGGTCGGCGCGAGCCACAGCGCGACCATCGCTAGCACGTAGCACGCGATCGCGGCCGGCCGCACGAGGTCGGCGCGGAGCACGCGTTCGCTATCGAGCTCGTCCACCGCGGTCCGATTATCTCACGCGCTGGTCCGGGGTTCTCGCGCGTGCGGGGTTTACTGCACCGTCGCTAGTGTGAGGCGATGGATCGTCGTCGTGGTCGCGGTCTCGGTCGTCGTACTCGGGTCCGGCATCGCGGATCGCGGACACGATGCGCTACGCCGCAGTGCGCTCGATAGACGGGGCTCGTGCAGCGCTTACGTGAATCGTGACGGGCGGCTATGCGATGGCTTTCGAGGCTCGCAACGACCCTCCGTTTGGCGACCAACAGGAGATGCTCGCTGCTCAACTCGAGGTCACGCGAAACCCCGCTGAAGCGGTTGCGAATCGAGCGATTCTCGACGAGGACAACTACGCGAACCGAGAATTGCCGTGACCCTCACGTTCACTCGCGCGTAGCTCGTGCAGGTGCTCGCCTCCCAGCGGGGTGATTCGAAGCAGTGTCACACCATTCTTGAGGCTGTCGGCCACGGAGTCGGGAAGGTGTTCTGGGACTCGTCCTTGTTGTCGCAGCCGTTCGAGCATCGGGCGAATGGTGTGGCTGTCGGAGTGGACCTCGACGTAGCCCCGCGCGAGCAGGAACCAGAGCACTCCTGCGACGACGTCAGGCGAGGCGTTCACGAATGGGCGTGCAGCCGTGATCTCTCGAAACGTCCCGCGAGCATCGGCAAGCTCTTCGAGAACAGCGAGGGCAACTTGTCGCGTGAAAATCGGCTTCGTGGGTGGTGGGAGCTGAGCCGTCAGTTGCTCCCCGATGTTCTGCATCCAGACCCGCAGCGCATGAACGCTCGATGAATCGGGTCGACCCGCATTCGAAGTCCTTGCGGAGAAGAACAGTGGAATCGTTTGCTCGAACCGCCCGATCTCTGCCACGAGTTCGTCCGAGGGGGCACCCTCCGACGCTTGCGCTAGCCGGACGAGCAGGGACCGAGCCCAGTCGTTAAACTCTTCACGTGAGGAGGTCGATCGTTGGGGTTCGGCTCGGATGACGAGCGCATCGGACTCGATCGAGAGGTTGAGGATGGTGTTCTTGCGGATGCCGAGGGCCTCAAGAATGGGCTTGTCGACGATGACGCCGAGCGAGCCACCAATGGTGGTGAGGGTCTTCCGCATGGATACTCAGAGTATAATCACGCAAGCTGTATCATCCTAGAAATACAGCGGCCTGCACCAACAAACGCAATAAACCAAAAAATTACTTTGGTTTTATTCAACCAAAGGTCATAGTTTACTGAAGTAAACAGATGCCGGCTCCACCTAAAAACCCTAAGTGGGACCAACTCTTCGAGGTCGCCACGACACAGGATGGCTACTTCACGACCAAGCAGGCCACGGAGCTCGGCTACTCGTCACAACTGCTGAACCACTACGTTCGGACCAAGCGCGTGGTGCGATCGCATCGCGGCATCTACCGGATCGTCCACTTCCCGCCAGGCGACCACGACGAGCTTGTGATCGAGTGGCTGTGGTCGGATCGGCTGGGGGTGTTCTCGCATGAGACCGCGCTGGGCCTCCATGAGCTCTCCGACCTGATGCCGGTACATATTCACCTGTCACTGCCGACGGCAGCTCGTGAGCGTCGTCGCAAGAGCCACGACGGCGTGGTCGTTCACTACGCGGATGTTCCGATCACCGACCGTTCGTGGATCGCGAACGTGCCAGCAACAACGCCCAGGCGAACGTTGATCGATTGCGCGATGGCGGGTTTGCAGCCAGAGTTTCTGCAACAGGCCGCCGAGCAAGCGTTGAAGCGTGGCCTCATTGTGCGGGCTGATATCGTCGAGGTGGACCGTGCGCTTCGCCCATTTGAGGGACTTGGTTCGTGACATACGCGACGCCGGCAGCGTTCAAGGCTGCCCTCGAACATCGGCTCCGTGAACGCTTTTCCAGCTCCATTGGCCGAGCACGCCAAATCGTTGTGTTCTCTCGTTTCCTCGCTCGCATCGTGAGCGCGATGGGAAACACGGCGACGCTGAAAGGAGGGCTGGTCCTTGAACTACGCCTTTCGAAGGCAAGAACCACGAAGGATATCGACCTCGGACTTCACGACACGCCAGGGGATCCCGCTCGTGTCCTCGAGCGGCTGCAAGATGCCGCTCGACTCGACCTTGGCGACTTCATGGTGTTCGAAGTCGAGCCGGACCCCGACAGCCCCACCATCGACAACCCGGCGATGAAGTATGACGGATATCGCTTCCGTGCTTCCTGCCGGCTGGCCGGCAGAGAATACGGTCGCCGGTTCTTCGGGATCGATGTCGCGCTGGGAGATCCCATCGGGGGAAAGGCGGATGAGCTTGTAACGGAGGACTGGCTCGGCTTCGCAGGAGTTCCGCCCCCGACGGTTCGGGTGTACCGAGTCGAGACGCACATCGCGGAAAAACTCCATGCGTACACGATGCCGCGTAACAGGCCGAACAGCCGAATGAAGGACCTGCCTGACCTCGCGCTTCTTGGCACGACCGAGGCCGCCTTTGATCGTGCCGACCTGCGTGCAGCGATCGGCGAGACCTTCAGCTCACGAGCGACGCATGACGTTCCGCTGTCTGTTCCAGATCCGCCACCGGAGTGGACGGATCGCTACAACCGCCTTGCGTTGGAAGAAGAGTTGCCCTGGACCACGCTCCCCGACCTGCTGGCTCGGGTACGGTCATTTCTGGACCCGGTCCTGGCCCCAGCAGGATCAGGAGGCCGTTGGGATAGTGCGTCGTGGACCTGGCAGGAAACGGAGTAGCTACGGCACGCTGTAGCCATGGCCCTGCGCGTGAAGGTGTGCTCGATCGGCGACGTCGCCGAAGGCGAGCCCCGCGCGTTCTGGGTCACGGGCGTGACCTGGCCGGTGCTGATCACGCAGCTCCGCGGCGAGCTGATCGCGACGCAGGGGGTGTGCCCGCACGAGGATGTCTCGCTCGCGAACGGCCACCTCGACGGGGACCTCCTGGTGTGCCCGGGCCACGGCTACGGGTTCGATCTGCACACCGGCCGGTGTGCGCACGATCCGGGGCTCGAGCTGCGGCGCTACAAGATCACCCGGATCGGGGACGAGATCTGGGTCGACTTGCTGTGATCCAGGCTGCGGTCCGTGCAGGGATCGGTGGCGGGACTTGCGACCCGATGGGCGCTCGGCGAGGATTCCGGGCCGTGCCCTGGTTCGTCTATCTCGCTCGCTGCGCCGACGACACGATCTACTGCGGGATCACGAACGACCTCGTCGCGCGGCTGATCGCGCACAACGCCGGCAAGGGAGCGCGGTACACGCGAACGCGGACGCCGATCGAGATCCTGGGGACCCGGCGCTGCGCGACCAAGGGCCGCGCCCTTCGGATCGAGTACCGGGTCAAGCAGCTCACGCGCGTGCAGAAGCTCGAGCTGGTCGCGACGCCGTCGCGGTTCGCGGCGCTCGCACGGGCGGCTACACGAAGCGCTTCACGAACTCCCAGGTCGGGTCGCGGGTCCACTCGACGTGCGGCTGGCGCTCGGGGTGCCGAGCGGCCCAGCGTTCGATGAGCGGCTTCGCTCCAGTGTCCTCGGCCGCATAGTAGTGCAGCGCGCGATGTCCGGGTGTCGTCACCCGCCCGAAGTAGACCGCGAGTCCGCCGAGAGCGCCGATGAGCTCGTCCTCGAGCTGATTCAGCACCTCGGCTTCCGCGTTGGTCGGCATGCCATCCGGAGTCTGGTCGAGGATCGCGAGGTCGACGGCCACATGCATCGTGAGGAGCAAGTGATCGATCCGCTTCAGCGACCGATTGCAGGTGACGACGATCCGGACCCCCTCGTCGTTGGTGCCTTGCATCACGACGAAGCTGTCGCCGGTCGCCGTTCGCTCGAGCTGGCCGAGGGCATCGCGAAACTGACCGAACGAAACGGCGCTCGCGAGGCTCTTGGGTGAAGCTTCGATCCGCCCGAGCCAGCGCTCGACCGCATCTTCTCCGAGCGCGCCATCGAGGAGGATATACAGCGCGGAGGTCCGGCGCTGCTCGGGCAGCTCGGCGAACCGCGGATGATAGTAGATCGCGTCGATGCGTTCGCGCCCGGCGTCGACCTCGAAGGACACCATCAGCTCGTCGCGATCGAGCTCCACGTTGCCGAACGTGAGCTTCGACACCTGCACGCCTTGCCGCGCCGCGAAGTACTCCCAGGTGGCGTCGGGACTCGGGCCACGATGGCGCCAGAGCTCGGTGACGAGCCGCGCTTCCGGGTTGCCCCTGGGCGAGAGACAGAACGCATGCGTGGCGGTCTTTCCCGGCGAGAGCTCCCAGTCGAGGTCGCCGATCGCCCGGACGCGGCGGGTGATGTCCTGGACGAGGCTGTCGCTGAAGTTGTGATCGACTTCGATCGCCCGAAGGAGCTGATCTCGCGCCGTGCTCCACCATGTCCAGAAATCACGGATGCCATCGTCGACGCTCATCGCGGGACAATAGCCGAGCGGCGGGACGATCGCCGGATCCTCTCGCCGATCACTTCTTGTAGTCGGGATCGATGATCTTGACGTCGGTGATGCCGGCATCGGCGAACGTCTTCTCGACGTGGGCCTTGTCGCCGAGCACGACGACGACCTCGTTGTTGGGGTCGAGCTCGGTCTTGATCAGCGCGCGGATCTGGGCGGGCGAGACGGCGGCGATCTCCTGCAAGATCGTGTTGAAGTAGTTGCCGTCGAGGTTGTACTCGCTGATGAAGCCGAGCCGGCCGGCGAGCTCGCTGGTCACGGTCGATTCGCCGAGCAGCTTCGAGATCAGCGAGTGCCGCGCGCGCACGAAGTCCTGATCCCAGTCGGCGTCGCCCTTGCGCAGGTCGTCGAGGCTGTCGCGGATCGCCTTGATCGATTCGCCGGCGCGCTCGGCGTCCATCGTGCCGCCGAGCCGCGCGCCGCCGACCATGATGTAGGCGCTGGGGCCGACGTGCTGGAGGCGGCGGAAGTACAGGCCGTAGGTCGAGCCGCGCTTGAACCGGACGCTCTCGGCGCGCTCGTCCATCATCTCGGCGAGCACGCGGCGCGCGCCCTCCTGGCCGTCGACCCCGGCGGGCGAGGGGTACGCGATCACCGCGGTGACCTGCTGATCGACCTTGTCCTTGGTCACGCCGACGAACGACGGGCCGGGGCGCTTGAACGGCTTGGCGTCGACGGGCTTGTCGGTGCCGCCGGCGTCCCAGCTACCGAACGTGTCCTTCGCGAGCTTCTCGGCATACTCGAGATGGAAGTTGCCGACGATGATCAACGTCGCGTTCGCGGCGGTGTAGTGCTTGCGGCGGAAATCGAGCAGCGCGTCCATGTGGACGCCGCTCGCCGACTTCGGCGTCAGCACGGCGGTCTTGGTGTACGGGTGATCGGGGCCGTAGAGCGCGGCGTAGAACTGCCGCATGTATTCGTCCTGCTCGATCGTCGAGTGCAGCTTCATGTTATCGGCGATGCGCTTCTGCCAGTGCTCGATCTGATCTTGCGAGTATTCGCCGGCGGTGATCAGGCGCTCGAGGCCCTTCACCATGACGTCGAGGTAGATGTTGACGCCGTGTGACTCGCACACGACCGCGTCCTCGTTCGCCCGGCATCCGACGTCGACGCCGGTGCGCGAGAACACATCGGTGTTCTGTACGCCCTGCGGATCCATGTTGCCGACGCGCTGCAGGAACGCCGCGGCGGCGGCCGCGATGTCGCTATCGGGGGTCGCCGCGTCACCGGCGTTGCGGAACCGGAGCTGGACGTGCGCGACCGGCATCGACATGTCCTGGAGCAACACGACCTCCATGCCGTTGCCGAGCTTGAACCGCTTCGCGCTGGCGAGGCCCTTGAGCTCGGCGAAGATCTTGACCGGCCGGCGCGCTTCCTTGGCGGCCTCGGCGGGATCCATCGCGGCCTGCTGCACGCCCTGATCGGTCGAGACCGCGAACTTGACCTTCGAGCGGGTATCGCCCTTGATGCCGTTGGAGCTCGGCTTGACGAGGATGATGCCGGCCTTGTCCCAATCGAGCGCCTTCTTGACCGCCGATGCGACCTGCGCGCCGTCGAACTTGTCGATCTTGTCGAGCGCGTGGAACAGGTACTGGCCGGTGGAGTTGAAGTCGAACTCCTTCGCGAACTGGACCATGCGACCGACCTCGAGCGTGCGGCTCGGCAGCGGCTCGAGGCTCAGGATCAGGTCGGCCTTCTGGCGGTTCTTGGCCTCCTCGAGGTCGCTGTACGAGATGCCGTCCCAGCCGCGATAGGCCTCCTTCGCGGCGTTCTTCGCGAAGTCGAGCGCCTCGTCGACCTTGTCGAGCCCCTTGAGCTCGATCTTGATCGCGAACAGCGGCGCGATCTCGCCGCCGAAGATCCGCGGCTCGACGCGATACGCGAAGCCGTACTCCTGGGCCTTGCGCGCGATCCGGGCGAACGCGCTCCCGATGCCGAACTGCGCGGCCTCGCCCTCGGGCGTGTTGCCGGCGGGCAGCGACCAGCCGATCCACAGCGACGGGCGCTCGACGTCGGCGTCGATCTCCTTGCGGACGTGCTGGACGGTGAACGGCTGCGGAATCACGCGCGGCGCCGCGGTGCGACGCGGCAGCTTGCCGAACCACTTCTCGATATCCTTGACGGCCTCGTCCATGTCGACGCCGCCGGAGATCAGGATCGTCGCGCGCTCGGGCGCGTAGTACTTCTTCATGAAGTCGCACGCGTCCTTGAGCGACGCGCTCGCGATCTGCTGGTCGTCGCCGCCGGTCTCGCGCGAGTACGCGTGATGGGGCGGATAGAGCTGCGCGGCGATCAGCTGCTCGATGTAGTCCTCGGCCGAGGAGCCGGCGCGGATCTCGTTGCGCACGACCTCGCGCTCGCGCTCGAACTCGGACTCCTTGAGCGTCGAGCAGCCGAACGGCGGCAGATCGGCGGCGTAGAACATCCGCATCGCCTCGATCTTCAGCATCGCGTCGAGGTTCTCGGCGTGCACGGTCGTCCAGTAGTGGGTCATGTCCTCGTTGGTGAACGCGTTCATGAACGTCGCCATGTCGAGCAAGGTCTGGAAGATCGGCTGGGTGTCCGGACCATCGGGGCGGGTCTGGAACATCAAGTGCTCGACGAGGTGGGCGAGCCCGGCCTTGCCTTCTGGATCTTCGCGCGCGCCGACCTCGTAGTGAACGTCGACCTCGACCAGCTGGGTCGTCGGATCCGGCATGATCACGAAGCGCAGCCCGTTGGCGTTGATCACGCCGCGGCGCTCGGCGCTCTGGAACGCGAATCGCGGCGTCTCGGGATTACACGCGGACAACACGAACAGGCCGGCGACGAGAACCGCCAGCACCCGGATCTTCGGCATAGGGGGGATAATTGCCAAACTTCCTCGAATTGCAACCCGTGCCGACGCTGACAACGATCGCGAAGCGGTCATCTCGCTGCGACGGGCGGTGCGACAACCCGCGTCGCACCGCGGCGCACCACGGCGCACCACGACGCGGTTCGCCATACCTTTTGGCCCCGAGTTCGTACTAGTGTGCGCGGCCGATGTCGAAAGACCCTGACCGCGCGTTCTTCGGGCACCCGCGAGGCCTGTCGACGCTGTTCTTCACGGAGATGTGGGAGCGGCTGTCCTACTACGGCGGCCGCGCGCTGCTCGCGATCTACATGACGACGTCGGTCGAGCTGGGCGGGCGCGGGATGTCCGACACCTCGACCGGCACGGTGATGGCGCTGTACCTGTCGTCGGTATATCTCCTATCGCTGCCCGGCGGCTGGATCGCCGATCGGTTCCTGGGCCAGCGCAGGTCGGTGACGATCGGTGGCATCGGCATCGCCGCGGGCAACGCGCTGCTCGCGGGCCCGGACTCGCTGTTCTACCCCGGCCTGGTCCTGATCGCGCTGGGCACCGGGTTCCTCAAGCCGAACGTCTCGACGATCGTCGGCCAGCTCTACAAACGCGAGGACGCGCGCCGTGACGCCGGCTTCACGATCTACTACATGGGCATCAACATCGGCGCGGGCGTCGCGCCGATCGTCGGCATCCTGTTCGCGCAGAACCAGTCGTTCCGCCACCTGCTCGAGAACCACGGCCTCGACCCGAACCTGTGCTGGAAGGCCGGCTTCGCGGTGCCGGCGGTCGGCATGGTCGCGGGCGTGATCCAGTACCTGATCGGCTACAAGAAGCTGGGAGAGGCGGGGCTCCACCCGACGATCCCGTCGGATCCCAAGAAGGCCAAGCGCGACCGTGTGACCGCGGCAGCGATCGCGGCGGGCCTGGTCGCGATCGTGGTGGGCGGCCTCCTGATCGACAAGTACGTCATGCAGATCAGCGCCGACGTGCTGCAGAACGCGTTCGGCGTCGGCCTGATCTTCGCGTCGGTCGGCGTGTTCGTGCTGTTCTACAAGTCGGCGCGCGATAGCGACGAGACCAAGCGCGTCACCGCGATGATCCCGCTGTTCATCGGCGGCATCGCGTTCTTCATGGTGTTCGAGCAGGCCTCGACGACGATGTCGCTGTTCGCCGATCGCCTGGTCCACCGCGAGTACCTCGGCGTCCACGTGGTCTCGACGGCGTATCAGTTCGTCAACGCCGGTTGCATCCTGGCGCTCGCGCCGATCTTCGCGTGGGTGTGGACGCGGATGGTCCGGGTCAACAAGGAGCCCTCGGCGGTCAACAAGTTCGCGATCGGCACGCTGTTCACGATGCTGTCGATCATCATCCTGCTGCCGACGGTGTCGCGGATCGCGCAGATCGATGGCGTCAACCCGGTCTACGCGTGGGCGTTCCCGTCCCGCACGGTCAGCCCGAACTACCTGGTCCTGTTCTACGTGATCTCGACGTGCTCGGAGCTGTGCATCTCGCCGGTCGGGCTGTCGAGCATGTCGAAGCTCGCGCCGGAGCGGCTCGCGGGCATGGTGATGGGCACGTGGTTCCTCGCCGCGGCGGTCGGCAACTACCTCGCCGGGCGCGCCGCGCAGCTCAGCGCCGCGCACGGCTTCGGGTTCCTGTTCTGGGTGCTGATCCTCGCGTCCCTGGTGATCGCGGTGGCGCTGTTCGCGGTCGCCCCGGCGATCAAGCGGATGCTCGCGGGCACGACCAAGGAGGTCGAGCTGCCGGTCGCCAAGCTCGTCGCCGAGACCGTCGCCGGAGTCGATGGACCCGAGGGAGTCGCCGGCGTCGCCGGCGTCGCCGGAGTCGATGGCCCCGATGGCCCCGATGGAAAGGTGGAGTCGTGAAGTACCTGGTGCTCGCCGTGGTCGCGTTGTCGCTCGGGGTCGCCGGGTCTGGCTGTGATGAAGCCAAGCCGGATTCGCCAGCGGAGGCGGCCGCGCGCTCGCAGTGCAAGGCGCTGTTCGCGCACCTCGTCGCGATCTCGCCGCACCTCGACGGCAAGGATCCCGCGAAGGTCGCCGCCGCGCTGCCGGTCGAGGACTACGAGAGCTGCATGACGACCGAGGTCGAGATCCGCGACTGCATGATGGGGGCGAAGGACGTCGCCGGGGTCAAGGCGTGCATCCCGAAGGACGACATCCTCAAGTGCATGCGCCGCGCGAAGGACGTGCCGGAGATCCGCAAGCGGTGCTGGGCCGGCGACGCGCACGCCGCCGATCAGCTCAAGGCGACCGAGTAGTCACAGCGTCGGCCACGCGGCGAAGTGCGCGCGCTCGCGATCCGGGAGGTGCGCGAGCAGCCACGCCCACGTCGGCTCGGTGACCAGCACGAGGCCGTTGCGATCCGCGGCGTGGAGCGCGAGCGGTGGCTCGACCCGAGGATCGGCGCGTGCGGCATCGAGCGCGCGCGCGAGCGGCGAGCCGGGGCCGCCGATCCACACCAGCCCGAACAACCGCACGCGGTGGAGATAGGGGACCGGCTCGGGGCGCAGCCGGACCGGCGCGCGGGTGTACCAGTCGACCATGAACAGGATGTGGCGCTCGGGGACGATCACGGTCGCGCCGGCCGGGATGTGACCGGCGGCGGCCTGCACGGCGGCGGCGAGCGCGGGATGGGTCCGCTCCTCGCCCTCGTGGCGATCTTGCGGCAGCTCGACCGCGGCGATCGCGAGCGCGAGCCCGGCGAGGATCGGTGCGGCGTGGCGCGGAGCGGAGCGCGAGACCCAGCGCGCGAGCTCGCCGGCGCAGATCGCGGCGCACAGCGCGAGCGGCACGAACGCGGCGATCCGCAGGCGGAAGCCCAGGCCCTGCGGATCGGTGACCGCGAGCCACGGGATCGCGAGCGCGATGCCGAGCCCGGCGATCATGTACGCGAGCACGCGGACGTGGCGGTCGAGCACGGGCCGGGCGGGCCGCGCGGGGCTTGCGCGCCGCGCGCGGCGGCGATCGACGAGCAGCACCGCGAGCGCGACCACCGCGACGACGCCGCCGAGCAGCGCCTCGTGATCGAACACGAGCTCGCCACCGCCGGGCATCACGAGCGCGGGCGCCGCCGGGTGCGCGGTCGTGCCGAGCACGCCGCCGAGCAGCGCGAGATCGTGCGGCGAGACGAACCGCTGCGGCGCGACCACGCCGGCGACCGCGACGGCGATCCCGAGCCCCGCACCGAGCAGCAGCGCGTAGATCCGCCGCCGGCCGCGCAGCGCGTGACGGACCCGCACGACCACCGCCGGCACCGCGACGAGCACGACGAGCCCGGCGGCGAGCTTGTGGGTCGCGAACACGAGCACCACCGCGCCCCCCGCGATCGCGACGCGCCGCCACGCGAACGCGGTCGCGCCGCCCGGAGTGCGGCCCGGCCGGCCCAGCGGCGGATCGAGCGCGCACAGGATCGCCCACAGCGCCGCGAGCGCGACGGTCAGGCCGAGGCCCTGCTTGACGAACTCGATCGCGAGGTAACCCGAGCTCGCGCTGGTCGCCGCGAGCACGGCCGCGATCAGCCCCGCACCCGTCGCGATCCCCGGCGCGGTCGCGCCAGTCGTGCCGGTCGTGCCGGTCGTGCCGGCCGCGCCGGTCGTAACGATCCCGACGGTCGGGCCGGCCGCGCCAGTCGTGCCGGTCGTGCCGGTCGGACTGCCCGAGCCGCCCGCGAGCCGTGCACCGACGCCAAACGCGGGCACCGCGATCAACGCCGTGCCGAGCGCCGCCGCGAGCTTCGCACCCGTGATCGGATCGGTCGCGGCCGCGAACGGCAGCATCCAGTAGAACGTCACCGGCGACGCCGGATAGCGCAGCGCGCCGTGCTCGAGCAGCGAGCGGACCTCGATCGGATAGAAGTAGCCGTCGATGCCGACCGGAAACGGCGTCGCACCGAGCACGTGCCAGCGCTGCCAGCACGCCGCGGCGACGATCACCGCGAGCGCGGCCACGACCGCCGCTCGTCGCCATGCTGGGGTCGTGACCACCGGCGCCATCATCCTCCACGACGGGTCGGTCCGTCTGCCCGGTCGACACCGGGCGGCGCGACCTGTTCCGTGGCCGACCGCACGAAGATGACAAAGCGTCACCGGCGGCCTCGCCGTGCGCCCGCACCTCCGAGCGGCGAAGCCGCAACCGCGCTTCGTCTCCTTCGTCGCCTGGATCGGCCTTCGTGTCGACTTCGTGCTCGTGCCTCCTGCGCCGCTGGCTCGTCGTAGCCTTGGGGCGCTCTGATGCGCGACGGCGCCGCCGCTGTCTCGAGCGGTGAACACGCACGATCGTTCTGCTCGTCCGAGCTCCGATCTCGTCTCGCCTCCCTCGAAGTTGATCGCTCTCGAGTTCTTGCTCGAACTGCCGGCGCGCTTCATCGAGCAGGATCAGCTGCACGGCGCGCCCGATACTCGGCCAGATACGTGACTGCGTCCACACCACGTCCAGCGTCGGAGTCGGCCAACGCGCGGTCGAGGGATGCATGGAGCTCGGCGCGTTCCTCCGGACTGAGATCGTCACCGAGCACAGCCACCTCTACCTCGGCTCCTTCCGGGAGGTCGGTCGGCTCGTCGAGCACGAGCCTCCCATCCTTCACGCGTGCCTTGAGCACCATCCCCTCGACTCTACCGTGCCTTCCCGACGGCCGCTATCATCCCCCGCGAGCCCAGGACCCGGCGGGACCCACCGCCGATCGCGTACTAACCGTAGTAACCGGTTTCGGGAGGGCACCCCCTCACACGACGTACGGACACGCCGGACGCCAGGGCGCGGCCGACGGTCGCCACGCTGCGGCGCGGGCCGCGCATCGCCAGCATGTGCTACGCCTCCGGCCGTGCCCGACGCCGTCGTCCTGTTGTCCGGTGGTCTCGATTCGACGACCACGCTCGCGGTCGCGCGGTCGCGCGGCTTCGACTGCTACGCGCTGACCGTCAAGTACGGCCAGCTCCACGAGGTCGAGCTCGAGGCGGCGCGCCGCGCGGCGGCGTGGGCGGGCGCGCGCGATCACCGGATCGTCGAGGTCGATCTGTCGCCGCTCGCGGCCTCGGCGTTGACCCGGCGCGACGTGGCGGTCCCCAAGGATCGCTCGCTCGCGGAGATCGGCGCGCCGGGCGACGTGCCGGCGACGTACGTACCGGCGCGCAACACGGTGCTGCTGTCGCTCGCGCTCGCGTGGGCCGAGTCGCTCGGCGCGAAGGATCTGTTCGTCGGCGTCAACGTGCTCGATGCGAGCGGTTATCCCGATTGCCGCCCGGAGTTCGTGCGCGCGTTCGAGGCGCTCGCCCAGGTCGCGACGCGCTCCGGCGGGTTTCGCGTCCACGCTCCGCTGATCGAGCTCGCGAAGGCCGACATCATCCGGCTCGGCACGAGCCTGGGCGTCGACTATGCCGCGACCCACTCTTGCTACGATCCGATCGGCGCGCTCGCGTGCGGCCGCTGCGATGCGTGCGCGCTGCGCAGGAAGGGCTTCGCGGACGCGGGCCTCGCCGATCCGACCCGCTACGCATGAAGTCGTGACGCGCAACGCGATATGCTCGATGCGATGAAGCTGGGCACCTTGCTGTTGCGCAACGCGGCGATCGGGCTGTCCCAGCTCGAGGGGGCGCTGCGCAACCAGGTGCTGTACGGCGGCCGGCTCGGCACGAACCTCGTCGAGCTCGGCTTCGTCGATCTCGAGCTGCTGTCGACCTACCTCGCCGAGCTCACCGGCCTGCCGGTCGCGACCCCGACGTTGCTCGACGACGCCGATCGCGCGTTGCTCGACAAGCTCGGCGCCGACGAGGCCCACCGGCTGCGTGCGGTGCCGCTCGGCATGCTCGAGACCGGTGGCGCGGCGGTCGCGATGGTCGAGCCCACCGATCGCCACGCGCTCGGGGCGCTCGGGGCGCGGCTCGCGACCTCGATCACGCCGTACGTCGTGCCCGAGCTGCGGGCGCTCTACTACCTCGAGAAGCATTTCGGCACGCCGCGGCGCGCGCGGTTCGTGCGGACCGCGCGGACGGGCACGGATCCGGGCGAGGTCTTGATCGGAGACGAGCGCAGGCGCTCGCAACCGGCGGGCGGGCTGTCGATGCCACCGACGCTCACGCTCGAGCCGCGCCGGCGCCGTGCCTCCCAGGCGCCGCTGACCCACGCGGTGCCGACCGCGCTGAGCTTCGCGGAGGCGTGCGATCGCATCGATACCGCGCCGGGCCGCGAGCAGATCGCCGATGCGTTCGTCGACTACGCGAAGGGCCGGTGCGACGCGCTCGTGGTGCTGCTCGTCCGTGATGGCAACGCGCTGGGCTGGCGTGGCTACGTGGCACCGCCGATCAAGTTGACGCGCCCGGTCGAGGAGCTCTCGCTCCCGCTCGGTGGGGCCTCCGCGCTTCAGGCCGCCTACGATGCGTGCCAGACGTTCATCGGCCCGCCGCCCTCGGGAGCGAAGCCGGTCGAGACTCAGCTGTGGGCCGTGCTCGGGGCGGATCCGGCACCGATCGAGGTCGTCGTGGTGCCCGTGCAGGTCAAGCAGCGCGCGGTCAACCTCATCTATGTGCATACGCTGGGCGGTACGCCGCCGACCATGCTCGTGTCCGAGCTCCAGGATCTCGCGGCACGCGCGCAGACCGCGTATCTGCGGTTGATCCGGCAGACCCGCGGCTCTGCGGGATAGTTGGAGCACATACCATTGGATCCCGGCCTACATGTGCGCCGGAGGTCCGGAGTCAAGCCCCGATCGAGCCCCAGATTATGAGGTAGGTGATGAGGTATCCACCCGAGATCGCTTCGCAAGTTATCCCTGCTCGAACCACCGCGCAGGAACTTGCTTTCGGGCGGCAAAAGAGGAATCTCTGCCTCGTGCAGCAACGTTTGTCTCTGTCCAGCGCCAAGATCGGGCCCGGTACGATCGCCGCAGCTCTCGCCGCCCTCTCGATGGCCGTCCTCGGTCACTTCTTCTGCTGAGAGCCGCAGTACAGGACCCAATCGCCATCGTCGATCCGCGTGCCTAGCTTTACCGCCGCCGGATCCGCCAGGACGTAGATCCACGCCCAGACCACCTCGCCGGACGCGAGCGTGACCTGACGGATCATCCGCGCGAAGTCGGCGCCCTCGTAGGCGTCGAGCAAGCCGAACGTGGCCGCGAGCTCGGTCAACCACAGCACCTCACCGTGGACGGTCCCGGCGCCGTCCTCGACGTAGCCTGGATAGCCCATCGGAAACGCGTAGATCGATCCCTCGGTGGTCGCGGCGACGGCGCCCGTGAGCTGGTTCGCCACCAGCGAGCGAGCGCTCTGGCCGTCGCGCAGCGAGCCATATATGAACAGCCGATCGAGGACCTCGCGGGACCCCGTCGTGCGCTCGACCTCGAAGCTACCGGTATGGCGCCTGCGCTGCTCCCCCATGCCCTCCAGTTATACGGGATGCGGCGCGGTTAGCTCGGGTTTGCCAGCTCGCACACCTGATCGACCAGCGGGAGCACCATCGCCGCGCCGCTGCCCTCGCCGTGACCGAGCCCGACCTCGAAGATCGGCTCGAGCGCGAGGTAGCGCAGGATGGCGGCCATGGTGAAGCTGCCGCGGTGGGCCGCGATCAGGTAGCCCGGCACGGCGGGCGCCATGCGCGCGGCGATCAAGGCGGCCGAACCCGTCGCGTAGCTATCGAGAATGACGGGGACGTTGATCGAGGCGGCGCCCAGGATCAGGCCCGCGAGCACGGCGGTCTCGGCGCCGCCGAGCGCGGCCAGGAGCTCGAGCGTGCCGGCCCCCGCGAGCTGGATGCCGCGGTGCGCGGCGAGCTCGGCCTGCGGATCGTCGAGCCCGGCAGGGACCTCGCC
>JBDTEH010000082.1:0-21374 GCA_039922635.1 Kofleriaceae bacterium
CAGCGGCTCGCCGCCGAGCGTCGCGTATTCGAGCGCGTCGATCAGATCGTGATCCGCGAGGTGGAGGTCATCGACGATCACCGCGAGCGGCGCGACCCGTGCGGCGGCGCGCAAGCCATCGCCGAGATCACGTACGAGCGACGCGGACCGCGGCGCGGCGACGAGGTCGCCCAGCACCGCATACGACGGCTTGCCGGTGCCGGGCAGCGGCACCGTGCCCACATGGACGCGCACGCCGAGCGCGCTCAACCGGCGCGCGAGCTCCTCGCCGAACGCGGTCTTACCGACCCCGGGCTCGCCGACCAGCACCGCGATCCCCGGGCCACCCGGGCGAACACCGCCCAGCGCGACCACGGCGTCGCTCGCCAGGTCCTCGAGCAGCGCTTCACGCCCGATCAACACGGCGCGCTCGGCCTCCGCCGCGAGCACGCAGAACCCGGGATGATCGGCCGCGTCGCGCGTCGGTGCCTGGATCACGGCCGCGAGCGCGCGAGAGACCAGCACGCCGGTCCACGGGCTCGCCGGCAACCAGGTCTCCGGCTTGTCGATCGCCTCGCCGTGTAACACGCCCTGTGCGACGCGCAGGCCCTCGAGGTGAAGCACGACGCGCGATCCCGCCGCCACCAGATCGTGCGCGGCCGCGAGCGCGAGCGCCGCCGGATCCGTGGACTCGCCGCCGAGCGCGCCTGCGAGCACGCGACGGCCGCGCTGCGATGCGATCACGAGCCGATGCGCGGCGAACCTGCCCAGCAATGCGCGATCGACGCGCGGCAGCTCCGCGTACAGCAGCACGACCGGCTGCTGGCTCTCGCGGACGAGCGAGATCGGGTGCGTGCCGGCGCGTAACGCGACGGCGTCGCGAGTCTGCGCGAGCACCGCGCGCGCACGCGACGCCGAGCCAGGCCGGCGCGACGGCTCCTTCGCGAGGCAGTCGTGGACGAGCTGATCGATCAGCACCGGGACCTCGGCGAGCGAGTCGAGCCGCGGCGGACGCAGCGCCATGTGCGCGCGCTCGAGGGTCGCCGCATCGCCGAGGAAGGGCGGCCGCCCGGCGAGGAGCTCGAACAGCACGCACCCGAAAGCATAGAGGTCGCTGCGCTCGTCGACCGAGGCCGCATCGGCGAACTGCTCGGGCGGCATGTATTCGAGCGAGCCCACCTGGACGCCCGCGCGGGTCGGGTCGTTCGGGTCTCGCGGGACCCTGCGCGCGAGGCCGAGGTCGAGGATGACGATTCGACCGTCCGGGGTAAGGACCAGGTTGTCGGGTTTGAGATCGCGGTGCACGAACCCGGCCGCGTGGATGGAGGCGAGCGACTCGAGGGTCGCGATCCCGAGCCGGGTCGCCTCCGCGACATCGCTGCGACCCTCGGCCATGCGGTTTGCGACCGTCGTGCCAGCGACGCGATCGAGGACCAGCCATGCCCGGCCGTCGTCCAGCACGCCGCTGGCGTGGACCGCGGGGACCGCGGGAGCGCCGATCGCGGCCAACGCCTCGGCTTCCCGGGCGACCCGCGCGAGGTTGAGGTCATGCGCGACGTGGGAGATCTTCGCAACCCGATCCGCCCCGAGCGTCCACACCGTGGCGAAGCCACCCGCGCCGAGGACCTCCCCCAGTGGAACCCCCAACAGGCTCTCCACGGGCCGTGGGTATGAGGGGGTGCCGCAAAATGCTGCAGGTGTGCCTCCGTGAGCAGGACACGGATGTCCAGATCTCAGACGACACTGACACGTCGGGCAGCGGGCCACAGCGGCACTTTAGCGCGCCGATCGTCACATGATAATGTTCTCGGAGTGCTCGAGTTCGTGATCGAAGCCATGGTGGATGCCGTCCTCGGCGTCGATCCGGAAGGCCGAGTCACGCTTTCTAACTCCGGCGCGGCGAATTTGACCGGCTACACGTCCGATCAGCTCCTCGGTAAGCCGATCTCGGAGCTGCTCGTCGATGACAACTCGGGGCTTCGCACCGTCGTCCGCCGCCGGATCGAGGACGGCGACATCCTCCGCCGCGAGGAATCGTGGCTCGTCACCAAGAGTGGCAAGAAGATCCCGGTCTCGGTGACCGGCTCGCCGGTGCTCGATCCGAGCGGAACGCTCAAGGGCATCGTCCTGGTCGCCCGCGATATCCGCGAGATCCGCCAGCTCCTCGTCGAAAAGGAGGCCGAGATCGTGCGCCGCCGCGAGGCCGAGGAGGCGTTGCGTGCGGCGAAGCTGTCGATCGAAGAGAAGCTCGAGCAGACCCGAACCCAGCTGTTGCTCGCCGAGCGCCGCGCCACGCTCGGCACGCTCGCCGGCGGTGTCGGTCACGAGCTGCGCAATATCGCCCAGATCCAGGTCGCGGCGATCGACGAGCTCCAGGGCGCGCTCGCGGACCACGAGGACCTCGAGCTGCTGCTGCGGCAGGTCTTGCCCGATCTCGAACGGGTCGGCGAGCACATCACGGCGCACGGCCATCGCCTGATGCAGCTCGCGCGCCCCGGTCCGGACCACGTCGCACCGATCGAGCTCGGCGCGGTCGTGCGAGATGTCGCGGCGATGCTCAAGCAAGCCGGCAAGCTCGGCTATGTCGACTGCGTGCTCGAGCTCGGTAGCGAGCCGCTCTTGGTCACGGTCAATCGCACGCGGATCGAGCAGATCCTGGTCAACCTCGTGATCAACGCGGTTGATGCGATCCAGAGCGATGGCACCGTGACCATCAGCGTACGTCCCAGCGACGACGGCACGCGCGTCGTGTGTGCGGTGCGGGACACCGGCACGGGCATGGCGCCCGAGGTCCTCGACAAGATCTTCGAGGCGTTCTACACGACCAAGGGCGAGCGCGGCACCGGCCTCGGCTTGCCGGTCGTGCGCGATATCGTCGAGACCTACGGCGGTACGCTGATCGTCGAGACCGAGCCCGGCCGGGGCTCGACGTTCACGTTCGACCTGCCTCGCTAGGCCGCCGAGACCTCGGCCGGCGCCGCTCGCGCGCCGCTCGGGCGCCGCTCGGGCGCCGCTCGGGCGCCGCTCAGGACGCCTGCATCAGCTCGATCACGCCGTCGGTGACCTTGTTGCCACGCAGCACGCGATAGTCGCCACCCCACTGCTCGACGAGCAACGTGTCGTCGCCGGGCGCCGAGTACAACCACCACCGGCAGCGCTCGACATGGCCCTGCGGGCGGTCCTTCTTGAGGTCGCCCAGGCCACCGACATCGCCGCGCAGCTCGCAGGTCGCGGTGCCGCGCTTGTCGAGCGCGTAGCGCAGCTCGCCGATCACGAGCGCCTCCGGCGGATAGCCGGTGATGTGGGTGTCCTGATCCTGGGCGAGCAACCGGGTCGTGTTCGCGCCGGCCCGCTCGAGGCCGACGACCAGCCACTTCACGGTCTGATTGTCGACGCAGCGCGCGCCGACCCAGCGATGCCCGTCCTCGTCGTAGTTGATCACGCCCTCGCACAGGTAGTCCTGTTGATCGATCGTGACGATATCGTCGGGGCGGATCTCGCCGAGGCCGCGCTCCTCGAGCTTGTCGCCGGCGGGGAGCTGCTTGGACGCGCCCGCCCCGGTCAGCTTCTTGCGATCCTTCGATGCGATGCCCACGGCGGCGACACCGCCGAGCACCGTGAGCACCACGAGCAGGATCCAGATCACGACCGGACTATCCACGCCGCGCTGCGCCAACGCAACCCGGCGCGGGCCTCGCAAGGAGCACGGGCCCAGGTCGAGCCTCCTCGCGACGCTCGCACGTGCCGACGATCGGTCGCCCTCGGGTCCTTGACACCCGGGAGGGGGCCACGTAACACGCAGTGGCGGTCATGCCGGTCATGAACCTTCTCGAGTCCGTCCGCGATGCTCTGCGTACGCAGATGAAGGCCGATCCGCGCGTGGTCGTCCTCGGCGAAGATATCGGCAAGTTCGGTGGCGTATTCCGCGCGACCTCGGGGCTGTTCGACGAGTTCGGCGCCGACCGCGTGATCGACACGCCGCTCGCCGAGGCGGGCATCATCGGCACCGCGATCGGCATGGCGCTCTACGGCCTGCGTCCGGTCCCGGAGATCCAGTTCTCCGACTTCATCTTCCCGGCGTTCGATCAGATCGTGAACGAGCTGGCGAAGTTTCGGTATCGCTCGGGCGGCCAGTTCAGCTGTCCAGTCGTGATCCGCACGCCGGTCGGCGGCGGCATTCGCGGCGGCCACTATCACTCGCAATCGCCGGAGGCGCTGTTCTGCCACACGCCGGGGTTGAAGGTCGTGATGCCGTCGAATCCGTACGACACCAAGGGCCTCCTGCTCGCGGCGATGCGGCAGAACGATCCGGTGATCTTCATGGAGCCCAAGCGGATCTATCGCGCGAGCCGCGGTGAGGTCCCCGAGGGCGAGTACACGATCGAGCTCGGCGTCGCGAACGTCGTGCGGCCCGGCACCCAGTGCACCGTGATCGCGTGGAGCGGCATGGTGTCGATCTGCGAGGAGGCCGCGAAGCTCGGCGAGCAGCAGGGCATCTCGCTCGAGGTCATCGACCTGCGCTCGCTCGTGCCGTTCGATCTCGAGACGCTGCTCGCGTCGGTGGCGAAGACCGGGCGGTGCGTGATCGTCCACGAGGCGCCCCGCACGTGTGGCTTCGGGGCCGAGCTGGTCGCCTCGATCCAGGAGCGCGCGATCGAGCACCTCGAAGCGCCGATCCTGCGGGTCACCGGCCTCGATACCCCGTTTCCTTATTCGCTCGAGCACGAGTATCTGCCCAACCCGGAGCGCGTCCTCGGCGCGGTTCAGAAGACGCTGGAGTGGTGACATGGCATTCGAATTCCACTTGCCCGATATCGGTGAAGGCGTCGTCGAAGGCGAGATCGTCAGCTGGAAGGTCAAGGTCGGCGACCAGGTCAAGCTCGACCAGCCGATCGTCGAGATCATGACCGACAAGGCGACGGTCGAGATTCCGTCGCCGCGCGCCGGCACGGTCACGAAGATCAACTTCAAGGACGGCGAGATCTGCCCGGTCGGCAAGGTGCTCGTCGTGATCGAAGAAGAAGGCGGCGCCGCCGCGGCTGCGGAGCCGGCGAAGAAGTCGCAGGCTCCGACCGCGCCCGGACACGTCGCGCCGCGGCCGCAGGTGGCGGCGCCCGTGCGCGCGGCGGCCACCGGCCTGATCGAGGTGGTCGACATCTCGGCCGATCGCGCGCACGTGCTAGCCACGCCGGCGACCCGCCGGCTCGCGCGCCAGCTCGGCGTCGAGATCGGGCGCGTGCCGGCGACCGGCAAGCACGGCCGCGTCACCACCGACGACGTCAAGCAGTACAAGGAGCCCGCGCGGGGTAACGCCGCGCCGGCGTACGCCCCGATCTCCATCGCCAAGGGTGGCGACGAAGAACGCATCCCGCTGCGTGGCATCCGCAAGCGAATCGCCGAGACCATGGCGCGCTCGGTGCACACCGCCGCGCACTTCACGTACGTCGAAGAGATCGACATGACCGAGCTCGTGCTCGTGCGCGAGCGTGCGAAGGCGCGCGCCGCCGAGCGCGGCGTGAAGCTCCACTACCTGCCGTTCATCGTCAAGGCGGCGGTCTCGGGGCTCAAGAAGTGGCCGACGCTGAACGCGTCGCTCGACGAGAGCACGCAGGAGATCGTGCGCAAAAAGTACTACCACATCGGCATCGCCGCGCAGGGTCCGCAGGGGCTCGCCGTCTCGGTGGTGCGCGACGCCGACAAGCGTTCGATCTTCGATCTGTCGAAGGAGATCGATCGGCTCGGCGAGGTCGTCAAGGCCGGCTCTGCCTCGCGCGAAGATCTGACGGGTTCGACGTTCACGATCACCTCGCTCGGCAAGCTCGGCGGCGTGCTCGCGACGCCGATCATCAACTTCCCCGAGGTCGCGATCCTCGGCGTCCACAAGATCGACGAAAAGCCGGCCGTACGCGGCGGCCAGATCGTGATCCGCCACCTGATGAACCTCTCGATCTCGGTCGATCACCGCCTCGCGGACGGCTGGGATGGCGCGATGTTCCTGCAGGAGGTCAAGGCGCTGCTCGAAGACCCCACGACGATGTTCATGGAGATGGTCTGACAAGGATGTCGCGACCGTCCGCCGGGCCGTGATCTCGCGGCCCGCAAGCGCCTGATTTCCCTGAGCCTGCGCTGGTCTCGAGGTTGCGATAAGAGGCGAGCATGAACACGCTCGCCGCTCGGCTCGTCCTGGTCTCCGGGGTGCTCTCCGGCGGTTGCCTCTGCGGTGGGTATACCGGCGGCGGCGACCAGGTCCTGGCCCGCAACAGCGACTCGATCATCCTGTGCGACAACGGCGGCTTCGTCGCGACGACCACGGCGGACGTGATCGAGGGCCGGTTCCAGACCGATGCCACTGGCGCGGTGGTCGCGACGCGTGGCGACGACGCGTCGATCGCGTTCGTGCTGACCTGGGGCGAGGGCTCGACCGCGACCACCACGTTGCTCGGTGACGGCGCGTGGACCAAGCGCGCCATGAACATGGTCGAGCTCGATCACGCCGACGTCCAGTGCCAGGACCTGGTCTCGCGCTCGTGGTGGTCCGCGGAGTGATTCCGATGGTAGGTTGCCGCACATGGTGCAAGCGACCGCAGCGCGTGCGAGTTACTTCGACGGCGACGACGTCGCGAAGGCACGCGGGCTCCATCAGCTGTTGAGCGAGGACGGCACGCCCGCGAGTGCCGCCGCCGAGGCCGCACTCGCCCAGTTCGACCCGGCGCTCGCCCGGCAGCTGTTCGAGGGCATGCTGCGGATCCGCGTCACCGATGCCCGCATGATGGCGCTGCAGCGCCAGGGCCGGATCGGGTTCTACGGCGAGGCGATGGGTCAGGAGGCGGCGGTCGTCGGCTCGGCCGCCGCCTCCAAACCTGACGACTGGATCGTGCCCGCGCTGCGCGAGGCCGGCGTCGGGCTGTATCGCGGCATGACGCTCGACAGCTACATCTCGCAGATCTTCGGCAACGCCGTCGACCCGACCAAGGGCCGGCAGATGCCGTGTCATCCGTGCGACCGCGACCGCCACTACGTGGTGATGTCGTCGTGCGTATCGACCCAGGTCCCGCACGCCGTCGGCATCGCGATGGCGATGAAGATCAAGGGCGACAAGGACCGCGCGTGCTTCGGCTTCATGGGCGACGGCGGCACGAGCGAGGGCGATGTCCACGTCGCGCTCAACTTCGCCGGCGTGATGAAGGCCCCGGTGGTGCTGATCTGTCAGAACAACCAATGGGCGATCTCGACGCCGGGTTCGTTGCAGACCGCGGCCGAGACCATCGCGATCAAGGCGCTCGGCTACGGGATCGAGCCGCTGCGCGCGGATGGCAACGACGTGTTCGCGGTGTTCGACGTCGTGTCGCGCGCCGCCGCGAAGGCCCGTCGCGGCGAAGGCCCGACGTTCGTCGAGCTGCTCACCTATCGGGTCAGCGCCCACAGCTCGTCGGACGATCCCTCGCGCTATCGCGACGAGAAGGTCACCGAGGTGTGGCGTCATCAGCGCGACCCGCTGCGCCGCGCCGAGCTGTGGTTGCAGCGCCAAGGCTGGCTCGCGGCCGGCGAGCGCGAGGCGTGGGCCGAGCGGATCGAGACCGAGGTCCGCGACGCGATCGCACGCGCCGAGGCAGTTGGACCGCCGGCGCTCACCACCATCGTCGAGGACGTGTTCGAACAGCCGACGTGGCGCTTGCGCGAGCAGATGGCAGAGCTCGAGGCCGCGCCGCGGGCGAAGTCGCCGCACGCGCACTGAGCGCCGCGCGGGCCTGCGACAGCGCCGCGGGTGCGACACCGCGCGGCCTGGGCCCGGATCGAGCAGGCGTCAGCGTCGCGGCGTGGCCCGAACGCGGGCTCGCGCGTACTGACTGATCATGCGCCGCTCCTCCCTCCTGGTTGCCTTGTTGTCGGGTTGTCTCCACTCCCACACCCACACCTCGATCGACGGCGCCGTGCTCGGGCGCGTCGTCATCTATCGCAACGGTGTGGCGTTCTACGAGCGCCGCGCGAAGGTCGAGGACGGCAAGCTGTCGATCCACGTCCCGCGCGATCGCGTCGACGACTTTCTGAAGTCGCTCACCATCGTCGATCCGGCGACGCACAAGCCGCTGTCGGTCAGCATCCCTCGAAAGGAAGCCGACGACGGCAGCTACCTGACGATGACGATCGAGACACCCGATCGCCGCGAGGCCGACGTGCTGCTCACGTACGTCACCGAGGCACCCGCCTGGAAGCCGAGCTATCGGGTCGTGGTCGGCGACAAGGGTAAGGTGATGCTCGAAGGCTGGGCGATCGTCGACAACGTCTCGGGCGAGGACTGGAAGGGCGTGCTCGTCGGGGTCGGCGCGAGCTCGGCGATGTCGTTCCGCTACGACCTGTGGAGCGTCCGTACGATCGACCGCGATCTGTTGCAGGGCGAGGACAAGTTCGCCGTGGCGCCGCCGACCGGCGTGTCGCCGTACGACGAGGCCGGCGGCGAGGTCCTGGGCGCGCTCGACAACAACGAGGTCCGCGGCGGCGCGGGCGGCACGGGCGGCGCCGCCGGACTGGGCACGAGCTTCTCCGGCACGGCCTCGCTCGACACCACGTACGTGGTCGACGGCGCCACCACCGGCAACACGACGACCAGCGGTGGCGCGATCGCCGGCGTGGTCACCGACAAGAAGTCGGGCGAGAAGCTGGCCGGCGTCACGGTCGTCGCGACCTCGCCGGCGCTCCAGGGCAATCAGGTCGCGATCAGCGACGAGCAGGGCAACTACCGGATCGCCGCACTGCCGGCCGGCACGTACACGGTGACGTTCTATTACGCGGATACGACGACCGCGCGCGCGAACGTCACGGTGCGCGCCCGACAGATCGCGCAGGTCGCTCAGCGCCTCGACCAGTCGCGCAGCAAGGGCGAGGTCATCACGATCGCCGCGAGCGCTCCGATGATCGATCCGACCAGCACGACCTCGGGCGTGAACAACCTCCCGCTGCCGGGGAGGACGTTCGAGTCGGCGCTCGGCGTCGCGGCCGGCGCGTCCGGCGACAGCTACGCCGCACCGCCGCCTCCGGTCCGGCAAGGCGATCAGAAGCTCGAGGCGATCGCGAAGCAGATCGCGAAGACGCCGAAGGACCTCGTGATCGAGAGCCATGCGGTGTCGCTGCCCGAGGCGCGGCAGCACGCCGAGGCCGTGCGCGACAAGTTGATCGACGATGGTGTGCCTGCAAAGCGCATCCGTCTCGATCCGCAGGCCGGCGGCACCGGGCTGCGCGTGCTCGCGATCGCGCCCAGCGGGACGCCGGCAGCGAAGGCACCGCCCGCTGCGCGGAGCTCGACCTCGGACGCGCCGGTCGGCGAGAGCCACTTCATGGCCGATCGCCCGATGGACGTACGCGCCGGCAGCTCGGCGATGGTCGCGATGGTCCACGCGGAGACCGACGGCGGCGTCGTGTACCTGTACGACCCGATCTCGGAGCGCGGCGATCGCAAGTTCGCGTTCCGCGCGGTCGAGCTCACGAACCCGACGGCCGACACGCTCGAGCCCGGCCCGGTCACCGTGTACGGCGATGGCCGCTTCATCGGCGAGGGCATCACCGAGCCGGTGCCGCCGCGGGCCAGCGTGGTCATACCGTTCGCGGCCGACCGCCAGGTCATCATCGAGGAAGCCGACACCGAGAAGGACCGGATCGCGAAGTTGATGACCGCGCAGCGCGGCATCGTCGACGTCGAGCTCCAGCATCGCAAGGCGACGACCTACACGATCACGAGCCGGCTCGACCAGCCGGTCCAGGTGTTCGTCCGCCACCGCACCGAGCCTGGCTGGACGATCGCGGCGGCCCCCCCGAAGTCGATGAAGGTCGGCGACTCGAGCCTGTACGAGATCGACCTGCCGGCGAAGGGCACGCAGTACGTGACGATCGCCGAGACCACGCCGATCGAGCGCTCGCTGCAGCTCGCCTCCGACGAGGCGCTCGACCTGATGAAGGTCTACATCGAGGAGCCCGACGCGACGCCCGAGCTCAAGAAGCAGCTCGAGGACGTGCTCGCGACGCATCGCGATGCGGCGGATCTGATCGACAAGATCGCGACGATGCGCGACCAGCTCGGCGAGTACAAATCACGCGCGGGCGAGCTCCACGCGCAACTCGTCACCCTCAAGGTCGTGCGCACCGGCGGCGAGCTGATGACCGCGCTCAAGAAGAAGCTCGAAGAGGTCAGCGACAAGCAGCAGCGGCTCACGATCGCGATCGTCGATACCCAGGAGCAGTTGATGCTGTCGCGCGTGAAGTTCCAGAACCAGCTCGCCGAGCTGCACCTGAAAGATCCGGCGGTGTCGGCGCGCTAGCGCTGATACATCGTCGGATTGCCGCAGCCAGGGCACACCGCGAGCACCTTCCCGCGCTGCGGGAGCTCGATCATCGTGCGCTGGCCGTGCGCGGTGAGCGGCCACGGGTGCATCGGCGGCTTGAGCCGCTGCGCCTCTGCCTCGGTGAACATGCCACCGCAGTTGCCACACGAATACCCCATGCGGCCGGTATGCCACGATGCGGCCTGACGGGCACGTTTCGGACCCGCCGTGAGGCACCGTGGTATGAGTCGGCCATGCCCGACCTGAAGTTCGATGCAGTCGTGATCGGTGCCGGCCCCGGCGGCTATCCTGCGGGAATTCGCCTCGGCGCACTGAAGGTGAAGACCGCGATCATCGAGCGCGAGTACTGGGGCGGCGTGTGCCTCAACGTCGGCTGTATCCCGTCCAAGGCGGTGATCCACGCGGCCAAGACCTACGAGAAGATGGGCCACAGCGAAGACATCGGCATCACGCTACCCGGCAAGCCCACGGTCGACATGGCGAAGCTGCAGGCCTGGAAGAGCGGCGTCGTCACCAAGCTGACCAGCGGCGTCCGCACGCTGCTCAAGGCCAACGGCACCGAGCTGATCGAGGGTTCCGCGAAGCTCGAGAAGTCTGGCCCCGACGGCCACCGCATCACGGTGACCGCGAAGGACGGCTCGAAGCAGACGCTCGTGACCAAGAACATCGTGCTCGCGACCGGCAGCCGCCCGATCGAGATTCCGGGCTTCAAGATCGACCAGCAGCGCATCCTCGACTCGACCGGTGCGCTCGCGCTCGCCGAGATCCCGAAGCGGATGGTCGTGATCGGCGGCGGCTACATCGGGCTCGAGCTCGGCATGGTCTATGCGAAGTTCGGGACCAAGGTCACCGTCGTCGAGGCGCTGCCGCGCGTGCTCGCCACGATGGACAAGGAGTGCGTCGCCGTCGTCGAGCGCAAGCTCAAGAAGATGGGCGTCGAGGTGATGACCGAGACCAAGGCGAAGTCGTGGGAGGACAAGGGCGACCGCGCGGTGCTGACCGTCGAGCTCAAGGACGGCCAGGGGGGGACGAAGACCGCGCAGCTCGACACCGACAAGATCTTGCTGTCGATCGGCCGGCGCCCGAACAGCGAGAACCTCGGGCTCGACACCGCGGGCGTCGCGCTCGACAAGCGCGGCTTCGTGATCGCCGACGATCACCTGCGCACGAACGTGCCCGGCATCTACGCGATCGGCGACCTGATCGGCGGCGTCATGCTCGCGCACAAGGCGACGCACGAGGGCGAGATCGTCGCCGAGCTGATCGCCGGTCACAAGGCCGCGATGGACGTCCGGACCATCCCCGCGGTCGTGTTCACCGACCCCGAGATCGCGACGACCGGCCTCACCGAGGACGAGGCGAAGGCCAAGGGCCTGACCGTCAAGGTCGGCAAGTTCCCGTTCGCGGCGCTCGGCCGCGCGCTCTCGGTCAACGACACCGAGGGCTTCGCGAAGACCGTGATCGACGCGAAGACCGGCGAGTTGCTCGGGCTCCACATCGTCGCCAACGGCGCCGGCGACCTGATCTCCGAGGGCGCGCTCGCGATCGAGATGGGCGCGGTCGCCGACGACCTGCGCCTCACGATCCACCCGCACCCGACGCTGTCCGAAGCCGTGATGGAATCCGCCGCGGCCGCGCTCGGCGAGGCCGTTCACATCATCAATCGGTAGGCAGCGCGAGCCCGGTGGCCGGGCTGACCGGCTGGATGGGCTCGACCGTGCGCTCGATGACCGTGCCCGGGTCCGAGCCGACGGCCGACCAGGTGAACGCATCGATCAGCGCGAGCGAGTCGAGATCCTCGTCCGACGTATCCCAGATCGCGATCCGCAGCGTCATGATCTCGCCGGGCACCACGTTGCCGGTCGTCGTCAACCAGCCGGTCGCGCCACCGACGAGGTTGCTCGTGTCGCAGCCGTTCCCCGCGAGATCGAAGCCGGTGCCGGCGAGATCGATCGTGTTGACGCAGGTCGAGATCGTGCCCACGGTCGCGCCCAGCGCGCAGCCGGTGCCGCCGTTCTTGCACTCCGTGAACAGGCCGGTGTCGCCGTGCGCGAGGTTGACACCGACGGGATAGTTCATCGTCGAGTTCGGCGGCGTGTAGAACGCGAGGTTCTTGTCGGCCGGGTTCGCCGGATTGCCGTTGTAGGTCGAGTCGAGCAAGATCACGAAGAAGTCGTTGAACTTGGAGCACGTCCACTCGGGGAACTCGGACGAGAAGAAGTTGCTCTTGATCGAGAACGAGTGCGCGTTGGTCGGCACCCGGACCTTCACGGTCAGCATCACCGGATCGTTCGCCTTGGTGCCGCTCGCCTTGGGACAGCCGGGCGCGTTCGGCAGCATGCCGCCATTCGCCGCCAAGAAGTCCGCGGGGTACGGAGAGCTCGTGCCCGGCATGTAGCTCGCGGTCTGCGGGTTCACCCAGCCGGCGTCGCCCATCGCGGCGGCGACACCGCTCGAGATCACCGCCATGCTGCCGCCCAGCTGCGGCATCGTGTTGGTGCCGAACTTCGGGCGGATCGAGCGCGACTTCGCGTCGGGGGCGCCGGTGCCATCGGTCAACGTGAGCTGCGCGTCGATCACGCCCCACTTCTTGTCGGCCATCGTCGCGGTCTGGCACAGATCGATCGCCTTGGCGTAATCCATCGCGGTCGACGAATTCGCGGCGAGACCGGTGTCGCAGAGCGGCACCGCGTTGTCGATCATGCCGTCGCAATCGTTGTCGACGCCGTCGCCGGGGACCTCGAACGCACCGGGATTCACCGACGCCGGATCGCTGCACTCGGTCGAGTCGCAGCAATCGCCGCCGCACGTCGTGTAGCCATCGCCGTCCTGATCGACGTCTTCGTCGGTCATGCCGTTGCAGTTGTTGTCGACGTTGTCGCCGCACACCTCGGGCGCCGGCACGACCTGGCCGACGCAGTCGCCCCAGTTGCCGCCCTGCAGGCAGGTCTGGTTGCCGCCCATGCACGGCCCGACGCCTTCGGTGCCCTCGTGGCCGGTGTAGCAGGCGCGCGCGTCGCCGGGGTTGCACGGCCCCATGTCGCAGTTCTCGGCGTCCGTGCAGGTACCGCGTCCACCGGACGGACCGCAGGCGGCCATCAAGCCCAGAACAAACGGCAAGTACAGTGCGCGCATCTTGGCCGTAGAGTTCCCTACCCGGCCGCGCCACCACAATGCACAGGCCATGACAGGCCCTCACGCAGCCTGAGGCGAACCACTATCCAGTGCGGACCGAAAAGTCCCGAACCGAGACGATCTGCTTGGTCTCGAGGTCGGCCAGGAACGACCGCCCCGACCCGATCCGACCGTCGAACGCGAGCAGATACCAGACGTCGAGGGTCCACCGGGCGTGGTCGCTCTCGCACGGCGGGGTCCACGAGACCGCTTCGAGATCACCGAGGTACGTCGGCCGAGACGGCGATGACGCGACGAGCCGCTGGTACTCCTCGCAGGTCTGGACCAGGCTGACCGCGGCTTGTGCATCCCGGGAGGCCACGGTGCGTCGCCACGCCGAGGTCAGCCGGCAGCGCCCGACCTGGCCACTCGGGGATAGCTCGATCTCGTACGCCTCGTCGGCCGCGAGCCCGTCGAAGTCGGGCACGTCGAACTCGGGGTACTTGTCCCGCTCGGCGATCATCTCGAGCCGGTCGTCGAACGCCTCGTAGCCGGCCTCGAGCGTGTCATCGCTGTAGTAGCCGTACACGCGGAGGATCAGGTTCTGCGAGGGCAGCCGATGGTCCCAATCGACGATCGAGATCGCGCCGTGGTAGTCGTGGCGAAACCGTTGCAGCGCGGGCAGCGCCGCGGCGACCCGCGTGGCCGCGCCCTCCTCCGAAAGCACGCCCTGGTACGCGACGCGCGGGTGCAGCCGGATCTCCTCGGCAACAAATGGACGCAGGTCGGAAGACACCTCGCGTCGATCCTACACCGCGCGCTCGAGCGCGTCGATCAGCGCGCCCAGGCGATCGCCGTCGAGCTTGAGCCGCGCGGGATTGACGACCAAGCGGCTCGAAACCTCGCACACGGTGTCGACTTCGAGCAGCCCGTTCTGGCGCAGGGTCTCGCCGGTCTGGGTGATATCGACGATCCGCTCGCACAACCCGGTGAGCGGCCCGAGCTCGATCGCCCCCGACAGCGCGATGACCTCGGCGGTGAGGCCGCGGCGCAGGAGGTACGCGCGCGTCAGGTTCGGATACTTCGTCGCGACGCGGACGTGGGCGAGGCTCTTCTCGTCGACGGGGGCGTCGGCGCGCTCGGCGACGATCATCCGGCAGCGGCCGATGCCGAGATCGAGCGGCTCGTAGAGCTGCGCGCCTTCTTCGTCGAGCACGTCGCTGCCGGCGACGCCGAGATCGGCCGCGCCGTGGCTGACGTAGGTCGCGATGTCGCTGTTGCGCAAGACCAGGACGCGGATCGCGCCGCACTCGAGCACGAGCTTGCGGGTGTCGCCGAACACGGGCGACAGGTCGTAGCCGGCGCGGCCGAATACCGCCGCGGCCTCCTCGAGGATCCGGCCCTTCGGCAGGGCGAGGATGATGGGTCTATTGCTTGGCACGTTTGATCTTCGCTCCGACCGCGCGCAACTTCTTCTCGATCGCCTGGTAGCCGCGATCGAGGTGATAGACGCGCAGCACCTCGGTCTTGCCCTGCGCGACCAGGCCCGCGAGCACCAGGCTCGCCGACGCGCGTAGATCGGTCGCCATCACCGAGGCGCCGGTGAGCTTGCCACCGCCCTTGATGACCGCGGCGCGGCCGGTGGTCTGGATGTCCGCGCCCATCCGGTTGAGCTCGGGGACGTGCTGGAACCGGTTCTCGAAGATCATCTCCTTGATCACCGATTGGCCCTTCGCGAGGCACGCCATCACCATGAACTGCGCCTGCATGTCGGTCGGAAACCCGGGGTGCGGTTGGGTCGTGATGTCGATCGCCGCGAGCTCGGCCGGGCCCTTCACGCGCAGGCCGCCCGCCTCGACCGCGACGGTGGCGCCGGCGGCGCGGAGCTTCGCGATGATCGCGTCCATGTGCTCCGCGCGCGCGCCCTCGAGCAGCACGTCGCCGCGGGTCATCGCCGCCGCGCACGCGAACGTGCCGGCCTCGATCCGATCCGGAATGATCGCGTGCTCGATCGGGTGGAGCTCGTCGACGCCCTCGATCGTGATGATCGCCGTGCCGGCGCCCTGGACCTTCGCGCCCATCTTGTTGAGCACGAGCGCGAGCTCCTCGACCTCCGGCTCGCGCGCGGCGTTCTCCAGCACGGTGCGGCCCTTCGCGAGCGCCGCCGCCATCATCACGTTCTCGCACCCCGTGACGGTCGGCATGTCGAACACGATCGTCGCACCGCGCAGCCGCTTGGCCTCGACCTCGACGTACCCGTGATCGAGCGTGACCTTCGCGCCCATCGCCTCGAGCCCCTTGAGGTGCTGATCGATCGGGCGCGCGCCGATGTTGCAGCCGCCCGGCATCGACACCCGGGCCCGGCCGTAGCGCGCGACCAACGGGCCGAGCACCAACACGCTCGCGCGCATCGTGCGCACGAGGTCGTAGGGCGCCTCGAGCTTGGGCTTCTTCTTGCCCGACGGCGGCGCGATCACGAGCGCGTCGCCCTCGTTCGCGGCGTCGGCCGACCAGCCGAGCATGCGGAGCAGCTTGGTCATCGTGCGGACGTCGGCGAGCTGCGGGACGTTGCGATACGTCGACGCGCCGGACGGTAGCAGCGCCGCGGCGAGCAGCGGCAACGCGGCGTTCTTGGCACCGCTGACCGGAATCTTGCCCGAGAGCCGGGCCCCACCTTCGACGACGATCTTGTCCATGAGGATAAAACGCTGCGAACTACTACAGCTATTCGGCGACGTTAGCACCTCGGATGTCGGGGATGTCAGGGGCCCACGACCCGCCGAGCGCGAATTTCGTCCTGGCCCGCCCAGCGTCGACCGTGCGAGCTGCGGCACCTTCGCGAGGTTCGGTGTGGCTCCCATGGTCGCGATCGCGACTGCGAGCCCCCCTGGAAACCTCGCACCGCGAGATGGTAAACCTGGGTCAGAGCGCGATGGCAACCCTCCAAGCGAGATCCGTCGAGCTGCTCCCGATCGTCGCCCTGTCGCGCCCGCGCGCGCAGCGCGTCGCCAAGCGCGTGATCGACGTCGCCGGCGCCGCGCTCGGACTGGTGCTCGCGGCGCCGCTCATGGTGATCGTCGCGATCGCGCTGCGCGTGTCATCGCGCGGCCCGATCATCTTCGCGCAGGAGCGCTGCGGGCTCGCCGGGCGCAGGTTCCGGTTCTTCAAGTTCCGCACGATGGTTCACGACGCCGAGGACCAGCGCGCCGCGCTCGATCACCTCAACGAGATGACCGGCCCTGCGTTCAAGATCGCGCGCGATCCGCGGATCACCCGGCTCGGTGCGGTGCTGCGCAAGACCTCGCTCGACGAGCTGCCGCAGCTGTGGAACGTGCTGCGCGGGGAGATGAGCCTGGTCGGGCCGCGCCCGCCGTTGCCCGAGGAGGTCGCCCATTACGACGCCCACCAGTTCCAGCGGCTCGGCGTGGTGCCCGGGATCACGGGCCTGTGGCAGGTCAGCGGGCGTAGCAGCATCAACGACTTCGAGACCTGGCTCGCGCTCGACCTCGCCTACGTGCGCCGGTGGTCGCTGTGGCTCGATCTCCGGATCCTGGCCAAGACCGTCGTCGTCGTGATCAGCGCCCGCGGCGCCCAGTAACTCGCCGGCGCCCGACACGGCGCGCCGGACCGCGCCCCTATGGTAGCGTCGACGACCGGATGCATCGGATCCTCGTCGGGCTCGTCGCGATCGCCGCGACCATGAACGTCGCGGTCGCGCAGATCTATCCGACCGAGCTGCCGGGCGACTCGCGCGGCTCGACCTCGCCGGTGCCGACCACGCGGATGCCGGTCACGCTGCCATCGTCCGCACCCGCGAACCCCGGTGACGAGCCCATCGACGGGACCTCGACGGACGGGACCGTACTTCCGGCGGGAACCGCGCCGATCGTGGCGCCGCCGGTCGCGCTCGAGCAGCCGCTCGATCCCGACAGCTACGTCTGCGGCGCGGGCGACGTCCTCGAGCTCAACTTCTGGGGCCAGCAGAACCTGCGCCTGAAGCTGACGGTCGACCTCGAGGGTCGCGCGTTCATCCCGAAGGTCGGCTACGTCGCGGTCGCCGGCAAGACCCTGACCGCGGTGCGCGCCGCGATGAAGCAGAAGGTACGCGCGAACTATCCGGGGCTGTCGTTCGATCTCACGGTCGTGACGCCGCGTACGTTCATCGTCCACGTCGTCGAGAACGTGAAGCACCCGGGCACCTTCCGCGCGCACGCGATCGACCGGGTCTCGACCGTGCTCGCGAAGGCCGGCGTGATCAAGGAGGCCTCGCGCCGCCGGATCGCGATCCACCACCGGACAGGCTCCGACACGATCGCGGACCTCGTCCAGTACGAGCTCACCGGCGACACCCGGTTCAACCCGTATCTGCTCGACGGCGATGTCGTGCGCGTGCCGTTCCCGCTGACGATGGTGCAGGTCACCGGCGCGGTCCGGCGCCCGGGCGGCTACGAGCTCACCGGGACCCAGGACCTGGCCGAGCTGCTCGGCCTCGCCGGTGGTCTCGCACCCGATGCCGCGAAGGAACCGATCCGGATCGTGCGGCGCAACGCGCAGCAGCAAGACACCTATGTCGACGTGCCGGTCGGCGGCAACAGCTCCCTCGCCGACGACGATCGGGTGATCGTCCGCGGCACCGAGGATCTCCAGCGCACCGTGCTGTTGATCGGCGCGGTCGTCGGCAGCGATCCGCTCGACAGCGCGACCACCAGCCGCCGGCTGCCGTTCGTCGAGGGCGACACCGTATGGTCGTTGATCGATCGCGCCGGCGGGATCAAGGCGCCCGGCGATCTGCGCCGCAGCTACATCTCGCGGCCCCGGCCCGGCGGCGGCCAGGAGCTCGTCCCGATCGATCTCGATGCGCTGCTCGTGCGCCGCGACTTCAAGGCCGACAAGCCGATCGGCATGGGCGACACGATCGTGATCCCGCCGATGCAGTACAGCGTGATGGTCGAGGGCGCGGTCGGTCGCGCCGGCCTCTACAACTACAACCCGCTGTTCGGCGTGCCCGAATACATTGCCCATGCTGGTGGCATGTCGCGGACGGCACGCGATCTCGATGAGGTCACGCTGATCGCGGCGAGCGGATCGACCAAGCCCTACCACACCGGGATGAAGCTCCAGCCCGGCGACGCGATCCTCGTACCGGAGCGCAACTACAGCCGCGCGGAGGTCTCGCAGCTGATCCTCGCGGGCGCCGGCCTGTTGCTGTCGGGCGTGGCGATCGTCCTGGCGGCACAACGATGAGTGAGTCCGAGCCGCTCGATCTCCTCGTGGTGCTCGCGCGGCGCTGGAAGACCCTGGCGATCGCCGCAGTGCTGGGGCTCGCGGCCGCGACGACCTATGCGTTGATCGCGACCCAGTGGTATGCGGCCACCCTGACGGTCGTGCCATCGCAGCGCTCGCAGGACATCGCCGCGATGAGCCTCGCCGCGAAGCTGCCGGGGCTGGAGTCGTTCTCGACCGACGTCCAGCGGATCCAGGCGGTGCTCGCGAGCACCTCCGTCGCCGACGAGGTGATCGCGAAGTTCGATCTTCAACGCGAATACGGCACCGCGCACCTCGAGCAAGCGCGCGAGGCACTACACGCACACTGCGGCATCGGCGTCGATCGCCGGTCGAGCGTGGTGTGGCTGACCTGCGAGGACCCCGAGCCCCAACGCGCGATGGACATGGCGAGGTCGTTCGGCGAGATCGGGAACAAGGTCTTCGGCCGGGTGTCGGTGTCGTCGGCGCGCGAGGAGCGCGTGTTCCTCGAGGGCCAGGTCGAGAAGACCCGACACGACGTCGACGAGGCCTCGCGCAAGCTCCGCGAGTTCCAGGAGGCCCACAAGGTGATCGACCTGCCCGAGCAGAGCAAGGCGGTGATCTCGGCGATGGCCCAGATCAAGGGCGAGCTGGTGTCCAAGCAGATCGAGCTGTCGTACCTGAGCGGCTTCTCCGGGCGCGGCGAGTCGAACGTGGTGCAGCTGCAGCAACAGATCGCGGTGATGGAGGACAAGTTGCGCCAGATGGAGGAGGCACGCGCGGCACCGCCGGCGACCGGCTCGGGTACCGACGCGGGCTCCGCGAGCTTCTTTCCGAACGCGATGAACGTGCCGCAACTGCGCTTCGAGCTCGAGCAGCTGATGCGTGAACAGAAGATCCAGGAGACCGTGTTCGGCCTGATGACCCAGCGCTTCGAGATGGCGCGGGTCGACGAGGCACGCGACACCTCGTCATTCCAGATCCTCGATTCGCCCACGCTCCCGACGTTCCGGTCACGCCCCCGCCGCCGTCAGATCGTGATGGCTGGCGTCGGCATCGGGCTCGCGCTCGGCGCCGCGTGGATCCTGCTCCCGCTGTGGTGGCGCCGCCGGGTCGTAGAGTAGGCACAGCACGCTCAGCATCTCGAAGAAGATCAACCGCTCGTCCATCAGCAGCTGGCCGTGCAACAGCGTGATCGCGAACAGCGCGAACAGCATCGCGCGCTTCACGGCCGAGACCCGGAGCGCGGCGTAGAGCAGCCCGAACACCCCGAGCACGAAGCCGACGCCAATCCCACCCCACTCCGCGAGTAAGTGACTGAGCTCGCAGATATCGATCTGGACGACGTCGAGTAGCCACGCACCCGGCCCCTGCTTGCCGTAGATCACGGAGTACGTGCCCGGGCCATCGCCGGTCCAACCGCCGACGAGCGACGCATATGCGATCGCGGTGCCGCGGCCGTTGATCGGTTTGTCCGGGCTCGGCGCTTCCTCGGGCTGGACGACGTTGACGGCCCGCGCGATCAGCGAATCGACGAACTCGGGGCGAGCCTTGGCGAGCACGACGGCGATCGCCACGATCGCGATGGTGGCGGTGACGAGCGATCCGGCCGCTCGGCGACTGTCGACCACCGACGCGATGAACCACAACGGCAGGAGGATGAAGAACCCCATACTCTCGCCCACCACCGCGACGCCGGCTGCGATGGCCAGGATCGTCGCCAGCCGGGCACCGGATTCGCCGCGCCGATACGACAGCAGGAAGTAGAACACCATGAAGTAGCCAAACGAGTGCGTCGCGGACGGTCCGAATAGACCATCGACGTTGTCGGCGAGCGCGCCGTCAAACCACTGGTACAGCGCCAGCGCTGTGTCGACGACGAACGCGACACTGCACAGCCGATACAACGCATCGCTCCGGATCACGCTCGCGAACGGCGAGGTACCGTAGAGCCCCCGCAACAGATACAGCCACAGGAACACGTGCTTGAGCGTGTCCCAGATCGCGAGCGCCCACAGCTCGCCGGGGCCGTGCAACGAAGCGCTGATCGCGAACCAGCCGCCGACCAGCACGACCAGCCATCCCGCCAGGCGTCGCACGCGTGGCTCGACCCGGGGCCCGAGCACGTGGAATGCCGACCAGATGCAAGCCGCGTCGTACAGCAACCACAGCTCGTGAAACCTGTCGCCGAAGCAAAATATCGCGACGAGCGTGAGCACGATGCGGCGTTCGGTCACGGCCGGCGCAGCCTCGCGACGAAGTTGTCACCGGCGCCGAGCGCATCGCACAGCCGGGTGATCGCGGCCTCGCCGCCAAAAAACCGCACGGCACGCAGCGCGCGGATCACGGGATGGCGCGCCGCCGGGTCCCACAGCTTCGAGCGTGTGCCTCGGCGCGGGCGGGTCAGCACGTGGATCCACTGGTAACTCAACCACTCGGAATTCGTGATCGTGCGGAGCTCGGCGATGGCGAGCTCGGCGCGACCGGCGGCGTGCGCGAGCGACGCTCGAGAGAACAGGTGCAGGTGATACGGCGCGTGCCAGTGGATCCAGCGATCGCCGGCGACGCGCGCGACAGCGCTCGCGGCGTTCGGCGTCGCGATGATCGCGATCCCGCCCGGTCGCAACACCGCGTGCACGCCACGCAGCGCCGCGAGCGGATCGGCGAGGTGCTCGAGCACCTGATCGAGCGTGACGACGTCAT
>JBDTEH010000083.1:0-7654 GCA_039922635.1 Kofleriaceae bacterium
TAGCCATCGACGCGGACGCCGAGCGGGTGCGGCAACGCGCTCGCCCGGGCGGCCGCGACCAGATCCGCGACCGCCGGTGACGCCGGCGCCGGGGTCGCGGCGAGCCGCACGACCACGAGCCCGTCGATCGATTGCGGGACCGCCCACATCGCGTCGTCGACCACCGCGAGGTCCTTCGCGATCGCGGCCCAGCCCGTGGTGAGCTCCGGTGGCGGTGGCACCAGCAGCTTCGCCGCGACCAGCCCGGGCAGCCACGTCGCATCGATCCGGATCAGGTCCGGACAGTTCGCGCCGGCACGGAGCAGCTCCTCGATCACCTGGTGGCCGCGCGCGAACGGCACCAGCGACGCGTCGACGTGGAGGCCGCGCTCCGCGATCGTCGTGTTGAACAGCTCGGTCTCGCGCGGGTCGAACGTGTGCAGGAACTTGATCGGTCGGTCCGCGTGCGGCGTGCCACCACAGCAGGAGAGCGCGAGCCCGACCAGGGCGACCAGGACGACCAGGGGGAACCGCACCGTTCGCACTCTATGTTATTGATGCGCGATGCGCAGCATGACCGGGTTCGGACGCGGCGTGGCCGAGCACGGCGGCGCGCGCGCGACCGTCGATCTGCGCGCCGTCAACCATCGCTTCCTCGACCTCAAGGTGCGCGCGCAGATCGCTCCCGCGCTCGAGGATCAGGTCGCGACGAAGATCCGCGCGAGCCTCGAGCGCGGGAGCGTCTCGGTGACGGTCAACCTCGCGCGGCCGCCCGGCACGAGCGGCATCCGGGCCACGATCGACGAGGTCGCCGCGCACCGCGCGCACGACCAGCTCCAGCGGCTCGCGGCGAAGCTCGGGCTGCCCGCGCCCGATCTCGCGCTCGTGCTCGCCCAACCCGGGGTCGTCGCGACCGCCGAGGAGGTGCTCGACGATTCAGAGGCGCTCGATGCGGCGATCCTGGCCGCGCTCGAACACGCGCTCGCCCAGCTCCACGCGATGCGGGCGGCGGAAGGCCGCGCGCTCGAGCGCGAGGTGCTCGGCCGGCTCGACGAGCTCGGCCGGATTCGCGCCGGCATCGCGGGCCAGGCCGCCGGGGTGGCCGAGCAGCTGCACCACAAGCTTCGCGAGCGGCTCGCGCGCCTCCTCGGGGACGCCGCGTTCGCGACCACGACCGTGGCGGGCGGGCCAGCACCCGGCGGTATCGGAGTCGTCGATCCCAGCCGGCTCGCGCAAGAGGTCGCGTTGCTCGCGGAGCGCGCCGACATCACCGAGGAGCTCGTCCGGCTCGACTCGCACCTCGAGCAGGCACGCGCGATCGCGACCGGCACCGCGGCGAGCGGCCGCAAGCTCGACTTTTTGGTCCAGGAGATCGGCCGCGAGCTCAACACGATCGGATCGAAGTCACAGCGCACCGAGATCAGCGCGGCGATCGTCGAGGCCAAGTCCGTGCTCGAGAAGCTGCGCGAGCAGGTCCAGAACGTCGAGTGATCATCGCCCGGTCAGTGCCCCGTTCGTCAGGGGCCCATGTTACTCATCCGAGGGTGAGCGACCGTGGAGTCCTCGTGATCGTGTCGTCGCCCTCGGGCGCGGGCAAGACCACGCTCACGCGCCGGCTGATCCAGGAGTTCGGGCCGGGGCTCGAGTTTTCGGTGTCTTACACCACCCGGCCGATCCGGCCCGGCGAGGTCGACGGCCGGGACTACTGGTTCGTATCGCCGGAGACGTTCGAGACCATGGTGCAGGCCGGCGAGTTCGCCGAGCACGCGTTCGTGTTCAACAACCGCTACGGCACCGCACAAGCTCCGATCGATCACGCACTTGGCGCAGGTCGCGACGTGATCTTCGACGTCGACTGGCAGGGCGGGCGGCACCTGTCGGAGCGCTGGCCCAGGGATTCTCTCAAGATCTTCATCCTCCCGCCCGATATGGCGACGCTCGAGAACCGGCTGCGCGCGCGCGCGACCGATAGCCTCGAGGTCATCGAGCGGCGGATCCGCAAGGCCAAGGACGAGCTCGCGCATTATCCGGAGTACCAGCACCTGATCGTCAACGACGATCTCGAGCGTGCTTACCAGGCCTTGCGCGCGATCTATCTGACCCGCCGGTTCGGCTCGGTCGATCGCGCAGATGTCGCACATCCGCTCTCGGAGCTCGCGGCGCGGACCGGCGATCCCGAAGCCGCGGTCGCACATGCTCGCGCGCTGATCGAGACCGTCTGATCGCTGCGAACCCGAGGGTGCGACAGCGTCGAGAATCCCTGATCGCGTATCGGTGTATCGGTGAGGGCCGGTAGCACGAAAGGGTTTGACGAGGACCGCGCGACTCCGCCACGCTAGCCACATGCGGCTCTCGATCGTGGGCTTGCTCGTGGTGGTGTGGTCGTCGGGTTGCTCGCGCACGTTCGAGCGAGAGGCGGTGCAGCCGAATCCGCTGCTCCATCCCATGGACACGCTGCGCACGTCGGAGAAGATCACGATCGTCACCAGCGACATGGATCTCGATCAGCCCGGGCCAGCGGTCAACAACCCGGACTCGATGACGGCCTCGGTCCAGCACACCCACCACTACCCGCTGCTCAACCAGGCGAGCTTCACGATGGTGTCGCGCGATCGGCTGCGCTTCCATGTCCAGATCGATCACAAGTGGGAGGAGTACGCGGATCTCAACACGTGGGCCGTCGATCTCGTGGACGATCAAGGCCATCACTGGTCACCCGAATCGGTCGAGCACGTCCGCCATCGCCTGATCACGCGGATGTGGGATCGCGAGGAGCGCTCGCAGATCTGCGACAACTCTGGCCGCAACGCGCGGGGCGACTGCTTCAACACGATCGGCTTCGCGAACGATGGCTGGCGCCGCCGCATGCCGCTGGGCTCGCTGTCGGTGTTCCGCGGCAACGGCGACTTCGTGTTCTACCAGCGCGACCTGTTCCGTCCGCACATCCGGTGGATGAAGCTGACCGTGAGGCGCTCGGGCGAAGCCTTCGAGTTCGTGTGGCGGTTCCAGGACGACGTCGCCTCGGTTGCTAGCTCGCCAGACGACTAGGCCAGACGACTAGGGCCAACCGCGGCGCGGTACAACGCGGTGCCGCGTGGTATCCTGGCGTAGATCGCGCACCGTGATGCACGAACTCGACCAGATCGTTTCAGAAGTCGCGGGATACGATCCGAACGCTGACCTGGGATTGGTCCGCCGTGCGTACGAGTTCGCGGCGCAGGCCCACGCGGGGCAGACCCGCAAGTCGGGAGATCCGTACGTCACGCACCCGATCTCGGTCGCGCGGATCATCGCCGAGCTCAAGCTCGACGTGTCGTCGATCTGCGCCGGCCTGCTCCACGATTGCGTCGAGGACACCTCCGCGACCGTCGAGCAGCTGTCGGAGACCTTCGGCAAGGAGATCGCGTATCTCGTCGATGGCGTCACCAAGCTCGGCAAGCTGCCGTACTCCACGCGCGAGGAGCAGCAGGCCGAGAACTTCCGCAAGATGTTGCTCGCGATGGCGCGCGACATCCGCGTCATCCTGGTGAAGCTGTGCGACCGGCTCGACAACATGCGGTCGCTCAACCACCTGCCGCCGGAGAAGCAGGAGCGGATCGCGGCCGAGACGATGCAGATCTATGCACCGCTCGCGAACCGCCTCGGCATCCAGTGGGTGAAGGTCGAGCTCGAGGATCTCGCGTTCAAGTACCTCTACGCCGGCGAGTACGACCAGCTCGCGGCCGAGATCGCGAAGACCCGTGCCGAGCGGCTCGAGTACATCCACCACGTCGAGAAGCTGATCCAGAAGGAGATGGCCGACAACGGCGTGCCGTGCGAGGTCATGGGCCGCGCGAAGCACCTGTGGTCGATCTATCAAAAGATGAAGCGCACGCAGCGCCCGTTCGACGAGATCCACGACGCGATCGGGTTCCGCGTGATCACCGACAACCAGATGCACTGCTATCAGGCCCTCGGCGTCGCGCACTCGACGTGGACGCCGATCCCGGGCCGGTTCAAGGACTACATCGCGCTGCCCAAGCCGAACCTGTACCAGTCGCTGCACACCGCGGTGATCGGGCCGCGCGGCGAGCGCATCGAGATCCAGATCCGCACGGGCGACATGAACCTCGTGGCCGAGCACGGCGTCGCGGCGCACTGGAAGTACAAGGAGGGCGGCGACGGGCGCGAGCGCACGCGCCCCGAGGACGACAAGAAGTTCGCGTGGCTGCGCCAGCTGATGGAGAGCCACAAGGAGCTCCGCGATCCCACGGAGTTCCTCGAGTCGGTCAAGATCGACCTGTTCGGGGACGAGGTCTACGTGTTCACCCCCGGGGGTGACGTCAAGGCGCTGCCGAAGGGGTCGTGCCCGATCGACTTCGCCTACGCCGTGCATAGCTCGATCGGCGACCACTGCTCGGGCGCACGCGTCAACGGGATGATCGTCCCGCTGCGCTACCAGCTGCGTAACGGCGACACGATCGAGATCATCACGAACCCGAACCAGAAGCCGAACAAGGACTGGCTCAAGCTGGTCAAGACGGCGCGCGCGCGCACCAAGATCCGCTGGCTGCTGCGCCAGGAGCAGCGCGACAAGGCGGTCTCGCTCGGCACCGATCTCGTCGACAAGGCGCTGCGCAAGCACGACACGACCATGTCGCGCGCCGCGAAAGGCCTCGAGGTGGCGGCGAAGGCGCTCAAGTGTCAGACCGTCGACGAGATGATCGTGCAGGTCGGCTACGGCAAGATCACCACGCAGCAGATGATCGACGTGCTGCCCGGCATGGTGAAGAAGGCCGAGGGCGAGGCCGCCCCGAAGCCCGAGAGCATGCTGAAGAGCCTGATCCGCAAGGTCACGACCCGGCGGACCGCGGGCTCCGGGATCAAGGTCGCGGGCGAGCAGGACATCCTGGTGCGGTTCGCGAAGTGCTGCTCGCCGCTACCGGGCGATCCGATCACCGGCTTCATCACGCGCGGCCGCGGCGTCACCGTGCATCGCCGTGATTGCGACAAGGGGCTCGATCTCGATCCCGATCGCCGGGTCGAGGTCGAGTGGGACGGCGCGAGCAAGGCGCAGCACGAGGTCGCGATCCAGGTGCTCTGCACCAACAAGCCGGGCCTGCTCGCGCACATCTCGCAGTGCTTCACCGATCAGGGCGTCAACATCAGCCAGGCGCATTGCCGGGCGACGGACGACGGCCGCGCGGTCAACACGTTTCACGCGCTCGTGCGCGATCTCGATCAGCTCAAGCAGGTGACCCGCGCGCTATCGCGGATCAAGGGCGTGTTTTCGGTCGACCGGGTCGCCGCCGAAGCAGCGTGATCACTTCTTCGGCGTCGGCTTGCCGGGCTCGCCGAGGCCGGCGAACAGCTCGGTTCGCGACTTCGTCGACTTCTTGGCGAGCTTGTTCTTGCGGCGACGCCCCGCCTTCTCGTGCTTGTTCTTGCGCTTGACCGTGGTCGCTTTGGTGTTCGAGGCCATGACGGCCAGTTTCTAGCGCCCACGCGCCTCCTGTGTCAATCCGCGTGCTACGTTGCAATCCGTCGATCTCGTCCTCGGGGGCGTCTGGAAGATGAAGCTTTGCCCGAAGTGCCAGAAGCAGTTCAGTGATGACGCGAACTTCTGTCCCGTCGACGCCGCCCGGCTCGCGCCGATCGATGTGCAGGCTGGGGGCGGGGATACGCTCGCGGTCCGGTTCGACCTAGGCCCTCGGCTCGGGGGTGGCCGGACCGGGGCGGTCCATCGCGCGACCGACAAGACCACCGGCCAGGCCGTGGTCGTCAAGCTCGTGGCGCCCGCCGTGGTGGCGCTACCCGGGGTCGCGCAGCGCCTCGAGCGCGAGCTGCGCCAGCTCGAGCGGGTCCATAGCCCGGGCGTCGCGCAGGTGCTCGCGAGCGGCAAGCGCAACCAGGACGAGACCTGGGTCGCGGTGGAGCTGCTGGAGGGCGCCCATACGCTCGCCGACGCGATCACCGCGCGTGGGCCGATCGCGCCCGATCAGGCCGCGGATCTGATCGAGGTCGTCGGCGAGGCGCTGATCGAAGCCGCGCAGGTCGGCGTCGTCCATCGCGATCTCGCCCCGAAGAACGTGTTGTTCGCCGGCCAGGACGTCAAGCTGATCAACTTCTCGTTACCGGTCCCCACGACCGACAAGGTGCCCGGCGTCCCCGAGTTCGTCGCGCCCGAGCAGGTCGATGGTCGGCCGGTCGATCAACGCTCGAATCTCTACAGCCTCGGCGCGCTGTACTACTACGTGCTGACCGGCCACCCGGTGTTCGCGGGGACCGCCGAGGACGTGCATCGCCAGCACCAGGGCGGCGTGATCCGGCCGCCGTCGCAGCTGATCGCCACCATCGCGGCGGGCTCGCCGGTCGAGGCGCTGATCCTCCGGGCGCTCGATCGGAGCCCGACCAAGCGGTTCTTGACGGTGCGCCAGCTCGTCGACGAGGTCGCCCGCATCGGGCATGGCGAAGTGATCGAGCTCAAGGCGGCGCCGGTTTTGCGGCACAGGCCGAAGGCCGAGCTGGTGTCCACGTTGATGGGCGTGCGCGGTGGTGCGCCGCCGATCGTCGCGGCGCCGATTGTCGCGCCGCCGGTCGCCGCAGCCGTAGCTCCACCGCCGAACATTGCATCCGCGCCGACGGTCGGGACCGGGGTGCCCTCGGTCGAGCTTCGCGGGACCATGGTCGGCCTCGCATCGGGAGCCGCGCCGGCTCCGGTCGCGCCGGCTCCGGTCGCGCCGGCTCTGCCCGCGCCCGCGCCGGCGATCCAGGCGCCGCTGATGCAAGCTGCCGCGGTCGCATCGCCCTTGCAAGCGCCGATGGCCGGCTCGCCATGGGCGCCACCCGCGCAAGCAGCGGTGGTCGCCGCGCCGGTGGTCGCCGCGCCGGTGGTCGCCGCGCCGAGCGTGAATGCGCAGCCGGCCGGCAAGCAGAAGGCGGCGGAGCCCGCCGATAAAAAGGGCAAGTTCCGCGAGACCATGTGGTTCAAGAAGGGCTACCTCGACGCGCAGGCCGCGGTCGCCGCCGCCGAGGAGCGCGCTCGCACCGGCAAGGAGGCCGGGGGCGACAAGGCCGATTCGCTGCCGATGGACGAGCGCTACAAGGACGACGGCTCGATCTCGCGCGGCGATAAGGAGAAGTACTCGCTGCGCACCGGCGCGACGCAGATGATGGCGGCGCTCCGGCCAGAAGGCGCGGGCACCAGCATGAAGGTGTCCGAGGACGCGCTGATCGGCGAGATGAAGGGCGGGCGCAGCAAGGTCTTGATCGCGATCGCGCTCGCGGTCATCGCGATCGTGGTGCTGATCGTGCTCGTCGCTCGCTAGCTCGCCGAGGACCGAACGGGCTCTAGCCGCGAACGATCACGAGCGCGCGGGTCGGATCGGCCGGATCGTGGGTCACGCCGCCGGCCAGATCGATCTCGCCCTTGGCGCACATCGCCGCGGCCTCGGTCACCAGATCGGGGTGCGCTCCGGCGACGCCGACGATCGTGACCTCGCGGGCGAGCAACCCGCCCGGGAGCTCGCCGGCCGGTGCGAGCACCGTCAGCGTCGCGCGCGGACCGGCCAGCTCGGCGGCGGCGGCGAGCCCGGCACGGGTGGTCGCGATCACGCGTAGCGGGCGCTCGCCCAGGCCGAGGGTCGCGGTCGCCGCGGCGACCCCGAGCGGCTCGGTGGCGTGGAGCGCACCGCGA
>JBDTEH010000084.1:0-11931 GCA_039922635.1 Kofleriaceae bacterium
CGGCTCGCTGTCCGGACTGTCGACGAGCTCGTCGCGCCGGCGTGCCTTGCGTGCCTTGCGCGCGAGGTTCCGCGCGATCCCGCACAGCCACGGCCGCAGCCGTCCGGGTTCGCGCAGCCCGGCGAGCTGCCGCCATGCCGCGATGAAGGTCTCCTGGGCCACGTCCTCGCTGAGCACGTGATCCCCGGTCGAGCTGTACGACACCGCGCACACGAGATCCTGGTAGCGCGCGACCAGCTGGCCGAATGCCTGCTGCTCGCCTCGCCGGCTGGCTTCCACCAGCTCGCCGTCGCTCGCGATCGTTCCCATGTCGGGCCTATGTACTTCGGGCGCCGACAAACCTGACAGGAAATCTGCAGGACCCTGACGGGCGCCATGGGCGCGGTGCGGATAGAGTCTATGCGGGTTTCGGCGCGCGGGTGCTAGCGTCGTTGACCGGAGGCCGGGTCGGCGTCGCGAACGATCCGCCGAATTCGATCGACGTCACCGCACCCGGGATGTCCCGCGCAAGGTCGTGGTCGCGAGCGCGCCTGCGAAGGTCGGAGAATATGTTGCGCACGAACCCGACGAGCACCGCCGACGCGAGGGACGGGTGTGACAGCGACGCGTTGCATCGCCGCATCAGCGACGGGCTAGAGATACAACGTCAACTTCACGCCGAACATCGGTGCGGTAAAGCCGAGGCCGAGCGGGCCGGCAACGTCCTGATAGAGCAACTCGGCGGCGACATCGAGGTGCTTGTCGACGCTGAATGACACGCCCGCCGCGACTGGTACGAAGTACTGATCGCCGATGTATCGCGTGGCCGGAACGCCGCCATCTTCGCTGTATCCCGAGATGCCGCTGCGCAGATAGAGCATCGCTGTACGCGTCGTCTGATATTGGAGGGCGATCGGTAGGGTCAGGCTCGTCGGATACGAGCTCGACTCGGGGGTGAACCCGATCCTGACACTCGGCTCGACGAGGATCCCGATCGAACCGGAGCGATAGTGCAGCGCGGTTCCGAGCCGCACGCCCCAATCCGGGTAGCCCGAGACCGTTTCGATCCCGCCGAGGAGCGCGAGCTCGGTGTGGTCGCCGCGATACGCGGAGTACAGCCCGCGCAGCCCGACATCGCGCGGCGTGGTCATGCACGATGACGCATCGCTCGTGCAAAACCCGACGACATGGACGGCGCGAAGGGTGAAGCGATCGGAGACGCCATAGGCGACATCGGCGCTGAACGTGGTCGGCTGCGCACCGGAGCCATCGGGTGTGGCCGTCATCGAATCGAGCGAGAGCTCGCCGAGCCCGTGTGCGAGCGTGAGTGGGCGATCGATCGCAGCGCGCGGCCACACGGGCTGCAGCGGGGTTGCATCGGACTCGAGCGAGTCCGCGTGCGCCGAGTGAGCAAATAGCGCAATCGCGATCCAGGCGACGTGTTTGACCATGCTTGCGCCTTTGCAACGCGCGATCCGCGGGTATGGGCGCTGAATCGTTAGAGCGTCGGATCGATCGCTGCCAAGCTGGCGCGCGACGATGACGACCCCGGAGACACGGCGTCACGTGTCGGTCGTGCAATATCGGCGGCCGCGCCGCGTGATCGACGAGCTGCGCGACGGGCTCACGGCTATCGAGCTCGGCAACAAGTCGTGGACTGCGCGACAAGCCGCTCGCGCTCTACATGTTCGGTAATGACGAGCAATTTGCCATTCGGCGGCGTGGGTGCGAGTGGGCAGGGCAGCTGGATGACCAAGCTGTTCACCTGACGCGTCACGCCGCGATCGGCACGTAGAGCTCGGTGATCAGATCCTGCTGCGCGGTGTCCATCGGCGTGTTGCGGTAGACCTCGAAAGACACGCCGCCGTCGACGATCCGATGGCCATGCTGCGGCACCCACTGGCCCATCAGCTGCGCCCACGCGTCGCCGAGCTTCTCGTACGGGCCGCGATAGATCGCCTTCGCGTACGTGCCCGCGGGAATCGTCACCGGCGCGAGCCCGGCGGGCAGCTCGGTGTCGACGGGGACCACGAGGCCGGCGTCCGAGCGAAGCTCCGTCGCCGGCTTCGCTTCCGGATCGTCGTGAAAGATGCCGACCATCATGCAGCCGGGGAGCTTGGTCAGGCCGGCTCTCTCGGCGAGCGGATGGAGCTTCGCGAACGCCTCGCCGATCTGGGTGTACGGGCCGACGTGGTGGACGCTGGCCACCTTCATCTCGGGCATGTTCTCGATCGTCGCGTTCATGGTGGTTTCTCCTGCGAAGAGGTCGAAGTGAGGGATTGCATGATGGAGGCCGCAGCGAGCAGCCAGCTCGATCTGAGGTGGACGGGCGCATCCCGCGCGCGCCTCGTTCGCGCGCGCGCGAAACTCGCTCGGCGCCATCGCATAGGCGCGGCGAAACACACGCGTGAACGATTCATGGGTTTCGTAGCCCGCGTCGAATGCAACGGTGGTCACCGCCGCGTCGGTGGATGCGAGCTGAGCCGCGGCGCGCTCGAGCCGGAGCCGGCGATGCAGCTCGAGCGGGGTCTCGCCCACCATGCCCCGGAACACGTGGTGGAAGTGGAGCGGCGACAGCGCCGCCCTCCGGGCGAGGGCGTCCAGCTCGAGTGCCTCGTCGAGCCCGCTCGTGATCCGGGCGACCGCCCGGCGTACGGCATCTTCGTAAAACGACCGGGTTTCTGGCTTCACCTCCACACGCTAACCAAGCCACCTCGGGCCTGCTTGACCGGGTTTGCGTTTTTTGGCGCCGCGTACCCCGCTGAATACTCGCCTTTCGCCGGCTGCGGCCCGAACGGGGCTTTGCCTTCGAACGAGCGGAGCATGATGCCCTCGAGCAGGTCGCCGAACGTGAGGTCGTGCGCGCCGGCGAGCGCCTTCAGCACGAGCACGAGGCGCTTCTCCATTCGCACGCCGGTCTGGACGCGCTCGACCGTGCGTCGCTTCTTGGCGGTCATCGCGCGGGCTCCTGCAGGACGAAGACGCGCCGTGCGAGTGGCGACGAGGTGATCGCCGCGACGTCGTAGTAGCGCGCGAGCAGGCCGTGCTGATGGTCGAGCAGATCTGGCCGCGCATCGAGCAGCGCGAGCGAGCTCGGATCGTCGCGCGGGCCATGCAGCGCGCGACCAGCGCGAGATACGCCCACGTGAGCGTCTCGTGAAGCTTGCTCGCCGGGTTCGAGAGCGATCACCAGTGTGCGTCGCTGTCCCGAAGGCCGTGGCCGTCGATCTCGAAGCCCTCGGTTCGGCGAATGTAGACCGCACGGGTTACGGTCGCGTGATGAGACTTCGCGTGTGCTTTGCCCTCGTGATCGGGTTGGTAGGTTGTCGAAAGCCCGCGCAGGATCATCACGCGCCGTCAGAGGCCGGGTCTGCGTCGGCGCCGGTCGCCCATCAGGGCGAGGCGTGCCCGAGCGGCACGACGTGCGATCACGGCCTGACGTGCGTCACGTATCGCGGCATCGGCGGTAACGAGCTCCACTCGTGCGAGATTCCGTGCGAGGACGGCGCGCTCCCGTGTCCCGCGGGCCAGAGCTGCGCCACGGTGAAGGATGGTCCGGGTCGGGTGTGCATCTCGACCGGCGGCACGGCGACGAAGGACGCCGCGCCCACGTCCACAGATGCGGGTCCGGTGACCGGACATCAGCGCATGGCCTGCGTCAACGGAGCGTGCGACCCCGGCCTGACGTGCGTGAAGTTTCGCGGTCTCGGCGGCCAGGAGCTGTCGTCGTGCGAGATCCCATGTGGCGGCAAGGTGGGGTGTCCATCGGGACAGGGCTGCGGCGTCGTGGCCGACGGGCCGGGCCAGGTGTGCCTCCCGAACGCGGCATCGGCGCCACGTGACGCCGGCACGCGCGCCGCCAAGCAGGGTGAGAGCTGCAGCAAGGGCACGACCTGCGCGACCGGCCTGACGTGTGTCGATTATCGCAGCGTGACCGGCGCCGAGCTGCACTCGTGCGAGATCCCATGCGGTGGTGGCGCCATCTGCCCGACGGGACAGGGCTGCACGACGGTACGCGACGGTCCCGGTCAGGTGTGCGTCGCGACCGGGGCGCCGCTGCCGGTGCCGGTCCCCGAGCCCGCTCAGGGCAAGGCGTGCCCCGACGGCACGTGCGGCGCCGGGCTCGAGTGCATCGAGTACTACGGGATCGCCGGACCGCGCGGTCCGAAGTTCACGTCGTGCGAGATCCGGTGCCGCGCCGACAAGCCGTGCACCAAGCCGCAGCGCTGCGTCACGATCGCGGATGGCCCCGGGCAGGTGTGCCGGCGGTGACTCGCGATCGCACATCATCGGTAGCCGGCTGGTGTGCGCTAGTCCGCGTGGCCCGCGATGACGAACATCGCGACCACGAAGGCGACCGCGCCGATGACGATCGCGCCGTCTGCGACCCCGACCGCGACCTTGGCTCCAGTCCCGCAGCCCGGCCCGAAGCATTCATAGTTGCCGTACGCCAGCGCTCCGAGCAAGCCGGCCGCGAGCATGCCGTGCGCGATCTTGGTGATATCGGGGACCGCACGTGTGCCGGTCTGCACGGTCCAGTGGACCGCCGGACTGAACGACCGACGGTCCGCCGGCTTGCCAGATCGTGCCGTTGTGGTCGTCCGTGTTCCGCAGGTGCCACAGCACCGCAGCTGCCGCGCGCGTATCCCAGCTCTTTGGAGCATCGTGGACAACGCTGCCACACCGCGTGGATGCTTGGTGTGTCGGGTGGCTGAACCGGCGTTTCGTGGTCGTGATCGAAGGCGTAACGCATACGATCTCGCGATGCGGTCCTGCTGCGTTGCGCTGGTGGCGCTGCTCGCGTGTCGCGGCGATGAGCCGATCGAACAGCTCGAGCGGCCCAGCGAGCCCGCTTCTCGCTTCGCGTGGGCTCGCCCCTTGGACCCACCGCCGCCATCGCCGTCACCGCCTGTTGCTGGACCCGTGCCTCCACCGATCGAGATCACATCATTCTTGGCGGAGGCCGCGCACACCACCGAGCCGTGGCGAGTCACGATCAACGAGCTGGCCGACCGTCCCGGGGGCCGGCGATTTCTTGGTTACCAGCTCAGCCATGTCCGAGTCGTGGCGCAGCCGCTCGCTGACGAGCTCGTCGCACGCCTTGCACGGGCCACGTCGTACACCGACGGTGACGTCGGATGCGTCGGCGATCCGGTCGGAGTTGGAGTGGCGCGCGGGGGCTTGTCGATCGAAGTCGTCGACGATTGCAGCCACCTTTACCTGACCGAGCAGCATCATGCTGGGCGCTGGGTGGTGCTCTCGTCGGAGATGGCGACGTTCATCGAGAGGCTGCACACGCACTAAACCTCCTCGCTGGCGCTGCGGTGGCGTTTGCGATGCCGGTAGCTGACGCCCTCACCGGATCCACGAGGCGAGCGGCCCCGAGGCGTTCGCTGATGGTGATCCGAAAATTCGCGCCAACGACTGTGCGCGTGTGCGATCACGACGCGGGCAAAACGACGCAGCGTGCACTCGTGGAGATAGAGCTCGGTGTCGTGGGTTGGAGCACATCGTGCATGCCGATCAGTACGACCGGAGCAAGCACATGACGAAGACCAACATCGCCGTAGCCATCTATTCCACCCACGAGTCTGCCGAGCGTGCAGTGAAGCAGCTCCAACAAGCTGGCGTCGACATGAAGTCGCTGTCGATCGTCGGGCGCGACTATCACACCGAGGAGCAGGTCGTCGGCTACTACAACCAGGGTGATCGGATGAAAGCGTGGGGCAAGCGCGGTGCGTTCTGGGGTGGGCTATGGGGCGCGATCTTCGGAAGCGCGTTCTTCTTCATTCCCGGCATCGGGCCGCTCGTGCTCGCCGGACCGATCGTGAGTTGGCTGGTCGGCGGTCTCGAAGGCGCGATCGTGGTCGGCGGCCTGAGCGCGCTCGGCGCCGCGCTGTTCAACCTCGGTATTCCGAAGGACAGCGTCATCAAGTACGAAGAAGCGCTCAAGGCGGACCACTTTATCGTCGCGATTCACGGCACCGCCGCGATGGTCGACCAGGCGCGGTCGCTCTTACAGCACTCCGGCGCAGCCGAGACGTTCGTTCATTCAGCCTGATTCACCAAGTCGTCCCGCTGATCCTGTCCGCACGCACGTCGTCACGGTCGTCGAGGAAGAAGCGAAGCTCGTCGAGGTTTGCAGCCGCCATGACGACCACCAGTGCACGCCGCGCGCCGATCCATCCCCCGGTCTCGCCGCGCTGGTGTCATGATTCTCTGCATGACCTTGCCGGAACCACCCGGACCCGGGCGCTCGGCATCGGACACCCGGAAGTGGACGAACGAGGGCCGAGTCGCGCCGACTACGCGGATCTCTGACCGCCGGTTCTTCATCCTCCTCGTGATCATCGTCGCGCTGATCGCCGGCTTCGCGCTCGCGCTCTGGCTGTTCGGTGGGAATTGACCCGATGCTGAATCAGTTTCGGCTATGCCTCGCAGGATCTGAAATCAGATCGTGCGCGAATAGCGCCTGTCGTTGTCCTGCGCGAGGGTGGCGTCGAAGCGCATGGCGATGTTGCGGATCAACAACCGGCCCAGATCGGTGACGGTCAGGTCGGTTGCGCTGCGCTGGAGCAGGCCGTCGGCTTCGAGGTCGTCGAGCGATGCCAGCTCGTGCGAGAAGTAGTCCGTGAAGGCCACGCCGAGCTTCTGTGACATGGCCGCGTAATCGAGGCCGAGGTCGCACATCAGCCGCATGATGGTCTCGCGACGAAGCTTGTCGTCCGCGCTCATGATGTAGCCCTTGTCCACCGGCAGCTCACCGGCATCGAGCATCCGGTAATAGTCCGGCAGCTCTTTCACGTTCTGCCAGTAGATGCCGTCGGCTTGCGAGATCGACGACATACCAAACGCGTAGATGTCGGCGCCGCCGTGCGTGCTGTAGCCCTGGAAGTTGCGTTGCAACGTCTTTTGCCGTTGCGCGACGGCGAGCTCGTCGGTGGATCGGGCGAAGTGATCCATGCCGATGTAGTCGTAGCCGACGGAGGTGAGCCGTTCGATGGTCATCTTCAGCAGCTCCATCTTCACCTCCGGCGACGGCCGGGCGTCCGCCTTGAGGAGCTTCTGGTGCGGCTTGATCCAGGGCACGTGCGCGTAGCTGAACACCGCGAGGCGGTCCGGGTCGAGGGTGAGGATCTCGGTGAGCGTGTTCTCGAAGGTGGCGGCGGTCTGAAATGGCAAGCCGTAGATGAGGTCGATGTTGACGGAGCGAAAGCCGACCTCGCGCATCCACCCGACGGCTTGCTGGGTCATCGCGAACGGTTGAATGCGATGGATGGCCTCCTGCACCTTGGGGTTGTTGTCTTGCACACCGAGCGAGCCACGGTTGGCGCCGATCTCGACGAGCGCCGCCACGTGCTCGCGGGTGAGCCGGCGCGGATCCACTTCGACCGAGGCTTCCACGTCGGCGGACACCGTGAAGTTCGAGTGGATCAGCTGACCCAGCCGACGAATCTCGTCAGGCGTCAGGAACGTGGGCGATCCGCCGCCAAAATGGAATTGCACCACCTTGCGGCCCGGGTTGAGCAGCCGCTTCATCAGCGCCAGCTCCTTCGCGATGTAGTCGAGATAGGTCGTGCTCTGGCTCTGCGCCGTCGTGATGACGGTGGTGCACCCGCAGAACCAGCACAGCGAATAGCAGAACGGCAGATGGAAATAGAGCGACAGGTCGCGCTCGTCGGCGTTGTTCGCCGCGATCAGCGGACGCAGCTTGTCGAGCTTGATCTCCTCCGTGAAGCGCGTGGCCGGTGGGTACGACGTGTAGCGCGGGCCGGCGACGTTGTACTTGGTGATGAGATCGAGGTCGACTTTCAAGGTGGTCATGCGAACCGCGCGTAGTATCCGTCATCGCGGGAATCTCTGGAACCATTGCGAACGGTGGGACGGCCGTCGAGTGCGTGGTTCGGTCGTTCTCGCGGCCGAGCCAGGCGCGCTCGCGACCATGCGCACGGCCGATCTTCGGAGTCGAGATAAGCGAACATCGCAGTCAGCGGCAGGTGTCCGGTGGTCTGCCATCTCCCTCTCGAAACCGCGCGGGAGTGGTCGATATGTAGGTGGCGATGGACGAATATTCCTTGGGCATCATGCGCGCGCTGCCGGTGAGCGCCTGGCTCAAGGATCGCCGCGGCAAGTACGTCTACCTCAACGCGCACGCGGCGAAGCTGTTCGGCGTCGACGCCGTCGGGGTCACCGCGCATCAGCTCTTCACGCCCGAGACCGCGCTGGAGCTGGAGCTGGCCGATCAACGCGTCGTCGCCGCCGGAGCGCCGGTGATCCTGCCGATCTGGGTCACCGGTACGTCCGCGAGTCGCGCGCAGTTCTGCATCGTGAAGTTTCCGGTCGAGCTGGCGGACGACCACTTCATCGGGGGCCTCGGGATCGACATCACCCACTTCTCGCCGGCGAACTGGGATGCCTCGACGTTTCGCCAGATCCTCGATGCCATCACCGACATGATCCTCGTCAAGGGCCCGCGCTCCAAGCTGCGCTGGGCGAACAAGGCCTTCCTCGACGGCTACGGCATGAGCAACGAGGACCTGCAGGGGCTGATCGACGCCGCCTTCGTCGAGCCGGACATCACCGCGGAGTACGTCAAGGATGATGCTCGGGTGTTCGCGACCGGGCGCCCGCTGGACATCCCCGAGGAGCTGATGAAGCTCGCCGACGGCAGGGTCCGGACCGTGCACACCGTGAAGTCGCCGATCTTCGACGCCTCCGGAGGGGTGGCGATGACGGTCGCCGTGATCCGCGACACCACCGAGCGCCGGCATCTCGAGCTGGAGCTGCGCCAGGCGCAGAAGCTCGAGTCGATCGGACGTCTCGCCGCTGGCGTGGCCCACGAGATCAACACGCCGATCCAGTTCATCGGCGATCAGGCAACGTTTGCCCAGGAAGCGACGACCGAGCTACTCGGGCTCGTCGCACACTACCGGACGCTGGTCGGCAAGGTCGAAGCCGGCACCGCGACGCGAGCGGACGCAGAGGCGGCACGCGCGGCGGAGGCGGATGCCGACCTCGACCAGCTCACCAAGCACCTGCCGCTTGCGTTCGTGTCGATCCGCGAGGGCACTCGCCGGGTCGGCTCGCTGGTCCGGGCGATGAAGGAGTTCGGACATCCCGACTCGAGCTCGAAGCAGCCGGCCGATCTCAATACCGCGATCCGCAACGCGGTGATGGTCTCGACCAGCGAGCACAAGTACGTCGCCGACGTGGTGCTCGAGCTCGGAGACCTGCCCGAGGTGACCTGCGTCATCGGTGAGCTCAATCAGGTATTCCTCAACCTGATCGTCAACGCCGCCCACACCATCAGTAACGTGACGGCGGGGACGGCGGGGGCCCGGGGTCAGATCCTGATCAAGAGCCGGATCGACGGTGACGACGCGGTCGTCGAGATCGGTGACACCGGGGAAGGGATCGCCGAGGAGGTGCAAGCGCGCATCTTCGAGCCGTTCTTCACGACCAAGGAGATCGGCCGTGGGACAGGACAGGGGCTCGCGATCTCGCGATCGATCGTGGTGGACAAGCACCGTGGCAGCCTCTCGTTCGAGACCGAGCTCGGACGCGGCACGACCTTCATCGTGCGCATCCCGTGGCTGCCATCCGTGGCCGCCGCGGCCGCCTGACGCCTGGCGGGAGGTCATCGAGATTTCGGGTACAGATCTCGAGTTTTGCAAGAACCGCATCACCCTCGAAGTGGCCCACACCGTGAACGAATGGATACGAGCCCGTACGGCTATCTGCGCGAATACCCACATCGCCACACGCGGCATGGGAGTTGTACTGGCGGCCGCCCATGCGAACTTTCCTGGCCGTTGCACTCGGTCTTGGTGCGTGCGGCGTTGCACCTTCCACATCCACAACCACGAGCGCCCCCGAGGTGCATCAGATCCGGGTCTTGAATAGCCGGAATGTTCACGTGGGCGCCGACGTCTCGACGTCCGCGGTCGCGTACGTGAAGAGCATCGCTCAACTCTCGAGCCCGGGTACGAACTGGGTCGTGCGCGGAGTGACCACGGATATCGATAGCCAGCGCCACGTGCGGATGGACGAGACCTACGCGAACGTGCCGGTGTGGGGCGCTGACATCGTCGTCCACGCGAACCAGACCACGTTCGGCATGGTTCAGGGCACGGCCGTCACCGATCTGGAGGGCTTCGACGTCGCCGCGACCATCGATGGGCGGCACGCTCTCGCGCGAGCCGAGCAAGCGTACGCCGCGACCGCGGCGGCGCCGCTGGCGGCGTTGGCGTTCTCGCGCGAGGCCTCCGAGCTCGTGATCCTGCCGCAGCCCCCGGCCGATCCGCGACTCGCGTGGCACGTCACGTTCTTCACCGAGCTCCAGGCCGGCATGACGCCGGGCTCGTGGAACTACTTCATCGACGCGGCGACCGGCGAATCGATCGAGTCGTTCAATGCGCTCGACACGCTGGCCGAAGCCTCGGGACCTGGCGGCAACGCGAAGTTCGCGCACGCGTGGACCTCGGACCTCGACGTCGAGCCGACCGCGACCGTTGGCCAGTATCAGATGGCGACCTCGCGGGTCGTCACGCTCGATCTGAAGAACGGCACGAGCGGAGGCACGGTCGTCGTCGGGCCGCTCGACAACATCAGCGACGCGGTGATCGACGACGCCCACGGGTACGCGCAGGTCACGCTCGACATGTTGCGCGACTGGCAGGGCTACAACTCGATCGACAACAACGGCTTCGTGATCAGCAGCCGCGTCCACTACGACACGAACTACGAGAACGCGTTCTGGGATGGGACCGAGATGACGTACGGCGACGGCGGCTCGACGTTCTACCCGCTGTCTGGCGCCGTCGACGTGGTCGGTCACGAGATCGATCACGGCTTCACGAGCTTTCACTCGAACCTGACCTATACCGGGATGTCGGGCGGCCTCAACGAGGCGTTCTCCGATATCGCGGGCAAGACGACCGAGTTCTACTTCAAGGGTGCGGCCGCGACCTGGGATATCGGCCGCGACATCTTCCGCGCCGATGCAGCGCTGAGGTTCATGTGCAACCCGACGCAGGATGGCTACTCGATCGACAACGCCGCGGCCTATACCGACTTCCTCGACGTTCACTACACCAGTGGCGTGATGAACAAGGCGTTCTGCCGGACCGCGAAGCGGCTGGCGGGAAGCGACCCGGATGCGGGCACCGCGACCCCCGACAGCGTGCTGCGCGCGAGTAAGGCGTGGTACCTCGCGAACGCGTCGTACTGGACGTCGAGCACGACGTTCGTGCAGGCGTGCGAGGGCGTCCTCGATGCGGCGGCGGCGCTCAACTACACCACCGACGAGCGCGAGGCGATCCGGCAGTCATGGGCGGATGTCGGCGTCGCGTGCGGCGTCTCGCCCGCGCTGTCGCTGTCTCCACCCAACCCGGTGGTCGCACCGCATGGAGCGGTCGAGCTCACGGTCACGCTCGATCTGGCGGTCGATGTCGACACCGAGATCGGGTTGACCGCGAACCCGGCGACGGCGGGAACGCTGCCGAGCGTCGTCACCATCCCCGCGCACGCGACCAGCGCGACGTTCACCTATACCGATCTCGGCACGGCGAGCACCGCGACGATCTACGCGACGACCGCCGCGAGCACCGCGCAACTCACGGTCTCGACCACGGGGCACCTCGTGATCAACGAGGTCGACTACGACCAGGTCGGCACCGATAGCGGCGAGCTCGTCGAGATCTTTAACCCGACCTCGGCGCCGATCTCGCTCGCGACCAAGCAGCTGATCTTCGTCAACGGCAAGAACAACCGCGTCTACCGGACGGTGGATCTGGCGCCGGCGGGCACGCTGCCGAGCCACGGCTACCTCGTGGTCGCCGGTCCGAACGTCGCGGTCCCGACCTCGGCGATCAAGCTCGACCCGGGTTGGACGACCAACATGATTCAAAACGGCAGCCCCGATGGGATCGCGCTGATCGATACGGTCGCGCC
>JBDTEH010000085.1:0-3851 GCA_039922635.1 Kofleriaceae bacterium
CTCGTCGCGCTGCTCGTGCTCGCCTACCTCGGCGGCAATCGCCGGGTCGTCCGCTTCCAGGAGCGGCTGGGGATCAGCGGCGTGATCACCGCGGGCTTCCCGTTCGTCGCGCTCGGCGCGCTCGCGAGCCTGCCGCAGGTCGGCATCCTCAACACCGACGTGCTCGCGAAGCTGCGCCCGATCCTGCACTTCGGCCTCGGCTGGGTCGGCTTCATCATCGGAGCGCAGCTCGACATCCGCGTGCTCGATCGCGTGCCGAAAGGCACGGCATACTTGATCCTCGTCGAGGCGCTCGGGCCGTTCGGCATCACCGCCGCCGGTTGCGGCATCGTGATGGTCTCGTTCGGTATGTCGATCGACGACCCGGCGACGTGGCGCGACATGATCTTGCTCGGCACCGCGGCGGCGATGACCGCGCCACGTAAGTTCCGCGGCTTCGCGAACCGGACCTGGCACGAGGGCCGTGGCGTCGACATCCTGCTCGGCCAGCTCGACGAGCTCGTCGGCGTGATCGGCCTGTTGTTCATCACCGCGTACTTCCGCGACAGCAGCGGCACGACGACCTGGCAGCTGCCCGATACCGCGTGGGTGTTCGTCTCGCTCGGGCTCGGCGTCGCGATCGGCGTGTTGATCTTCGCGATGATCCGCGTGCCGGTCTCGAACGTCGAGTTCCTCGCCGTCGTGCTCGGCGCGATCGCGTTCGCCTCGGGGCTCGCCGGAAACCTCAGGTTGTCCCCGATCGTGATCTGCTTCATCGCGGGCGTGCTGGTCACGAACTTCCCGAACGACCAGCGCGAGAGCGTGTTCCGGATCCTCAATCACCTCGAGCGCCCGGTCTACCTGCTGTTCCTGATGATCGCCGGCGCGGTGTGGACGATCACCGACTGGCGCGGCTGGGCGCTCGTCCCGCTGTTCGTCGCCGGCCGGATCATCGGCAAGTGGACCGGCATCATCGCGTCGAAGACCGCGGTCGGGGCGCTGCTGCCCAGCGCGTTCGCGGATCAGCGCTCGCTGGTCACCCCGCTGTCGGGGTTCTCGATCGCGCTCGTGATCTCGGTGCAGAGCCTCAACCACGACGAGGGTCTGCCCTGGATCATGACCGCGGTGATCGGCGGCGCGGTCGTCGCCGAGCTGCTGGTCGCGCGGACGTCCGATCCGGCGAGGCCGGTAACCAGCGCGGCACCACAGACGCCGCTCGACGAGCTCGACGACTCCGGTCCACTCGACCAGCTCGACGACGCCGACTCCGATGCGCATGAAGGTCCGATCTATCGCGACGAACCGCCTGCGCCGCCGGCCAACCACAAGTGAGCTAGAAACCTGGTCGCCGGCTAACTGATTCATCGAGATCACCCCCGAGCGGGCACGCACACCGTGACGATCTTGCGAGCAGCCAACAAAGTTTCGGCCCGGAGCTGGCAGGAACGCGCGCAATCCGGAAGCCGCGTTGTATAGAGATTAAATGGCGACGACGTTCACGGAGGAGGACAAGCTCGGCCCGCTCGGGACCAAGGCATCGGTGCTCGACAACGAGCACGAGTTGCGACGCCTGCTGGTCGCGGAGTTCGCCGCGACCGCCGAATCCGCACGCGAGGCCGCGGGCAAGGTGGGTTCGGACCTCAACACCGCGGTTCACGACTATCGCAAGGCGCTGCGCCGAGCGCGCGCCGTGCTCGCGCTGGTCGCCGGCGCGCTGCCGAAGAGCGAGCGCCGGGCGGTGCGCCGCGCGTTGCAGGAAGCGCGGCGCGGAGTCTCGCCGACCCGCGATCACGCGGTGGCGCCAGAGGTGATCCACGGCCTCGCGCTCGACGAGGTCTCGCGCGAGGCCGCGAACGCGATCGTCGCGAACGCACAGGCCGCGCTGCCGCCGAACGCCGAGATCAAGCAGTTGCTCGCCGAGGGCGCCGCGCGCGCTGCCGCGCAGGTCGAGGCGCTCGAGGCCGCGCTGCCTCCGAACCTCGAGTGGGAGACGATCGAGCGCGGCGTCCGCGCCACCTACGACGCCGCACGCCGCGCGCGCCGCGCCGCCAAGCACAGCAAGCGCCAGTTCCACAGCTGGCGCCGCCGCTCGAAGGAGCTGAGCTATCAACTCGACGTGATCGCGAGCTTCGCGGGCGAACGCGTCGTGGAGCTCGCGCACGAGCTCGAGGGCGTCGCCGATACGCAGAGCCCCGCGGTCGACCTCGTGATGGTGCACGACTTCGTGCGGACGTATGGCCAGGGCATCGCCGCCGAGGCCTACGACCAGCTCGTCCACTCGATCGAGGCGCAGCTCGACGACCTGATCCGCGATTCGCGCAGCGCCGGCCGCAAGGCGTTCCGCGGCAAGCCGCGCAAGTTCGCCCGTCGACTCGCGAAAGCGGTGCGCAAAGATCTGACGCCCCCAGCGGCGGACGGCGTCGTTACCGACTGAATTTCTGCTAGAAGAGGGCCTCATGAGCAAGGTCCTCATCATCGGTGCCGGCGGTGTCGGCGGCGTGGTCGCGCACAAGGCCGCGATGGAGAAACAGGTGTTCTCCGACGTGCTGCTCGCGAGCCGCACGAAGTCCAAGTGCGATGCGATCGCCGCGCAGATCCAGGAGCTGCACGGCCGCAAGATCCGCACCGCCCAGGTCGACGCCGACGACGTGCCGCAGCTCGCGCGGCTGTTGCGCGAGGAGAAGCCCGCGGTCGTGATCAACGTCGCGCTGCCGTACCAGGACCTCCACATCATGGATGCGTGCCTCGAGGCCGGCGTCGACTACCTCGACACCGCGAACTACGAGCCGCTCGACGTCGCGAAGTTCGAATACAAGTGGCAGTGGGCCTACCAGGATCGGTTCGCGAAGGCCGGCCGGATGGCGCTGCTCGGCTCCGGCTTCGACCCCGGCATGACGAACGTGTTCTGCGCGTACGTCCAGAAGCACCTGCTCGACGAGATCCACTACGTCGACATCCTCGACTGCAACGCCGGCGACCACGGCAAGGCGTTCGCGACCAACTTCAACCCCGAGATCAACATCCGCGAGATCACGGCGCGAGGCCGCTACTGGGAGGCCGGCGAGTGGCGCGAGACCGATCCGCTGAGCGTGTCGCGGATCTTCGATTATCCCGGCGTCGGCGAGAAGACCAGCTTCCTGCTCTATCACGAGGAGCTCGAGTCGCTCGCGAAGAACTTGAAGGGCCTCAAGCGGATCCGATTCTGGATGACGTTCGGCGAGTCGTACCTCAAGCACCTCGAGGTGCTCGGCAACGTCGGCATGACCCGGATCGACGAGGTCGAGTTCAACGGCATGAAGATCGTGCCGATCCAGTTCCTGCGCGCGCTGTTGCCGGATCCGGCGTCGCTGGCCAAGAACTACACGGGCAAGACGTCGATCGGCTGCCTCTGCGAGGGCGTCAAGAACGGCGAGAACAAGCGCTACTTCATCTACAACATCTGCGACCACGCCGAGACCTACAAGGAGGTCCGCGCGCAGGCGATCTCGTACACCACCGGCGTGCCGGCGGTGACCGGCGCCGTGATGATGGTGACCAAGAAGTGGGCGGGCCACGGTGTGTTCAACATGGAGCAGCTCGATCCCGATCCGTTCCTCGAGGACGTCGCCAGGCGTGGCCTGCCCTGGTTCGTGGAAGAGCGATGAGCGATGTCTAAGGGCGCGGCGCTCGGCGAGGCGGTCGCGCGCGGGATCGATATCTCGCAGCTCGAGACCCCGTGCTACGTCACGGATCTCGGTGCGCTCGAAGCGAACTTGAAGCTGTTGCGCTCGGTGATGGAGCAGAGCGGTTGCACGATCTTGCTCGCGCTCAAGGGCTTCGCGCAGTGGTCGACGTTCCCGCTCGTGCGCGAGTACCTCGCCGGGGCGACCTCG
>JBDTEH010000086.1:0-3972 GCA_039922635.1 Kofleriaceae bacterium
CGCGCGCGGAACTCATGCCAAGTGCTGCAGGCTCGCGCGTTGTCGGCCCGCGATCGGTTCGGCTCTCTTGTCGTGAGCCGCGCCGACACCGTCGGCATCGTCGGCGCCGGGCGGTTCGGGACCGCGCTCGGCTCCGTGCTCGCGCGCGCGCACCGCCGCGTCGTCCTGTGGTCGCGTGACCCCGCGATCGTCGATGCGATCGAGACCACCGGGCGCTGCCCGCGGTTGCCGGAAGCGCCGCTCCCCGAACCGCTCACCGCGACCACGGATCCACGCGTGCTCGCCGCGGAGGCGCGCTTCGTCGTGATGGCGATCAGCTCGACGAACGTGCGCGATCGCGCGCGCGAGCTCGGCAGCTACCTCGACGGCAGCCACATCGTCGTCCACGCGATCGGCGCGCTCGCGACGCCCGAACCCGGCGCCGGCGCCGGCTGGGAACGCGTGTCGGAGGTGATGGCGCTCGGCCTGCCGACCCTCAAGCTCGGCGCGCTCGCGGGGCCCGCGCTGCCCGCGGATCTCGTCGCCGGGGAGTACGCCTCGATGGTGATCGCGTCCGCGTTCGACGAGGTCCTCGCGGAGGGCCGTCGCCTGCTCAACGTGCCGCCTCAGCTCCGGCTGTACGCGTCGAAGGACCTCGCCGGGGTCGAGCTCGCCTCCGCGCTCTCCGGTGCGTACACCGTCGCGCTCGGGCTGTGCGACGGGCTCGGCATGGGCGCCGGCCCACGCGCGGTGTTGATCACGCGCGCGGTCGCGGAGGCGTCGCGGCTCGGCCAGGCGAGTGGTGCGGAGGCGCGCACGTTCGCGGGCCTCGCCGGGCTCGGCAACCTGCTCGTGCGCGCGACGTCACGCAGCGTCGACTACGAGCTGGGCCGGGCGCTCGCCGAGGGCACGATCGCGCAGCGAGGTGGTGCCGAGGCATCGCGCACCGAGGGCGCACGCGCCGCGATCGCGGGCGCCGAGCTCGCCGCGAAGTTGCGGGTCCGCATGCCAGTGTTGAACGGCGTCGCCGCGGTGTTGTCGGGCCGTGCCGAGCCGCGCGAGGCGGCGGCGCTGGTCGGCGACACGGTCGCCGTGGAGGAGTAATGGACGAGTAACCGAACCCTCCGGTCGAAGCGGTCACGGTGAGCTCGTGTTCCAGGCTACTGGAGCGTGACGTTGAACGTATAGTTGTTGAGGTTGACCGGCGAGCCGGGCAAGACCTCGAACACGTAGTCGCCGGCGGCCAGGGTCGGGCACGATGGCGACACCGCGGGGCACACCAGCGTCTCGCCCGGGCCGAAGCTGCGCGACTGGCCGATCACGTCGCCGGTCGCATCGAACAGCTTGAGATCGAGGTCGCCGCCGCCCGCGCCGTTGGCCAGCGTGATCGTCACCTTCGCGGTCATGTCGGGCACGGTGAACTTGTAGTAGTCGTCGTCCTCGCCGGTCGCGACCTTGCAGATCGCCGCCGGTCCCATGTCGGTCGCGGGATCGATCACCGCGGCGGTGTCGAGCGAATCGTTCGGCTCCTTGTAGTCGCACTCGCCCTGCGTGTACGGGCCGTCGAGCGAGGCGTCGTGCACGCCGGCCTTGTCGGAGAAGTCGAGGATGTACGAGCAGCCCGGAGCTGCGAGGGTCGCGACGAGCGCGAGCAACAGACTGTCCCGGACCATGATCACCACGCTAGCGTTCGATCGCGAAGATCGTCAAGTATTCTGGCGCACTTAGCTCATGGGACCGGCTTGACGAGCAGGACCGCCAACGGTAGGGTCCCGGCGCGTCATGTACCTGCAGGACCTCATCTTCACGCTCCAGAAGTTCTGGGCGGACCGAGGCTGCGTGATCGAGCAGCCCGTCGATGTCGAGGTCGGTGCCGGCACGTTTCATCCCGCGACCTTCCTTCGCGTCCTGGGCCCCGAGCCATGGAACGCCGCGTTCGCGCAGTTCTGCCGCCGGCCGAGCGATGGCAGGTATGGCGAGAACCCGAACCGGGCCGGCGCGTACTACCAGTTCCAGGTCGGGCTCAAGCCTTCGCCGCTGCACGTCCAGGAGCTCTATCTCGATTCGCTGCGCGCGATCGGCCTCGATCCGGCGGTGCACGACATTCGCTTCGTCGAGGACGATTGGGAATCGCCGACGCTCGGCGCGTGGGGGCTGGGCTGGGAGGTCTGGTGCGATGGCATGGAGGTGACGCAGTTCACCTACTTCCAGCAAGCCGGTGGCATCGATCTCATGCCGGTCACGGCCGAGCTCACGTACGGCGTCGAGCGGCTGGCGATGTACATCCAGGACGTCCCGAGCATGTTCGACGTGAAGTGGGACAAGCACACGACGTACGGCCAGATCCGCCAGCCGTGGGAGGTCGAATACTCGACCTATCAGTTCGAGGAGCTCGACGCGCAGCACGCCTTCGCGTTGTTCGCCCAGTACGAGGGCGAGTGCATGCGGCTGTTGAAGCGCGCGGCGGGACCGCTCGTCCTGCCGGCCTACGAGTTCTGCATGAAGTCGAGCCACCAGTTCAACTCGCTCGACGCGCGCGGCGCGATCAGCGTGACCGAGCGGGCGGCGTACATCCAGCGCGTGCGCAACATGGCGAAGGCGTGCGCGGTGACCTACGTGCAATCGCGCGCGCGGCTCGGCTTCCCGCTGTTACCGCGGCCGCTCGGGGCGCAGGCGCAGGCCGCGTTCGAGGCCGAGATGGCCAAGGATCCCGAGCAGCCGGCGCGCGCCGTCAACGCCGCGGGCCTCGCCGCCGCGCGTCTCGTCGCGCCGCACGCGCAGGAGCTGCCGCATGTCCGCTGACGTCCTGTTCGAGATCGGCTGCGAGGAGATCCCCGCCAAGATGCTCGCGGCCGCGCTCGCCGCGCTGCCCGGGCAGGTCGCGGCGAAGCTCGCGGCCGCGCGGCTCTCGCACGGCGCGATCAAGGCGCTCGGCACGCCACGGCGGATCGCGGTGATCGTCCAGAGCGTCGCGGACCGCCAACCCGATCTCGACGAGCTCGTCGTCGGCCCGCCGGTCGGTGCGGCGTTCGCGCCCGATGGCTCGCTCAGCAAGGCCGGCGAGGGCTTCGCGAAGAAGAACGGCGTCGCGCCCGAGGCGATCGCCAAGCAAGAGGTCGCCGGCAAGAAGGGCCTCTACGCGGTCGCCCAGAAGCACGTCGCCGGCGAGGCGACCCGCGCGCTGTTGCCCGCGATCTTGAAGGAGCTCGCCGCGGGCCTGACCTGGCCCAAGTCGATGAAGTGGGGCTGGACCGAGACCACGTTCGTGCGCCCCGTCCAGTGGCTGGTCGCGCTCCACGGTGGCGAGGTCGTGCCGCTCGAGTGGGCGGGCCAGACCGCGGGCCGGCAGACCCGAGGCCACCGGTTCCTCGCGACGGGCGTGCACGACCTGGCGAACGCCGGCGCGTATATCCCGGTGCTGCGCGCGGCGCACGTGCTGGTCGATCCCGACGAGCGCGCCCAGCGCGTGCGCGAGGAGCTCGCCCGGCTCGCGCGCGAGAACAACCTGAACATGCGCCCCGACGAGGCGCTGGTCGCCGAGGTGATCCATCTCGGCGAGTGGCCGGTCGGCGTGACCGGCCACTTCGACCGCGCGTTCCTCGAGGTGCCCGAGGAGATGGTGATCACGTCGATGCGGCTGCACCAGCGCTACTTCGCGTTCGAGGACGCGCAGGGCACGCTCGCGAACAGCTTCGCGACGCTCGCCGCGACCCACGTCAAGGACCCGCGGATCGTCGCGGCCGGCAACGAGAAGGTGCTGGCCTCGCGGCTCAAGGACGCGCAGTTCTTCTTCGCCGAGGACAAGAAGCACTAGATGGACGACTGGAACCACACGCTCGAGAGCGTCGTGTTTCAGGCCAAGCTCGGCGATGGCGCCAAGACGATCGGCGACAAGATCCGCCGGATCGAAACGATCGCGCAGGCGGCGCTCGGCCCCGGGGTCGCCGCGACCGCCGCGAAGTACTGCAAGGCCGACCTCGCGTCGAAGGCGGT
>JBDTEH010000087.1:0-15349 GCA_039922635.1 Kofleriaceae bacterium
CGCCGCGCCCCGCACGCCGCTGAGCCGATTGGCCCACCGGACCGCAGCTGTCGACCCGCCGTCACCACCGACCCGCCGTCACCACCGAACCACCGTCACCACCGAACCACCGTCACCACCGTCACCACCGTCACCACCGTCACCGCCGTCTCGGTCGCCGCCGCGGCCGCAGCGTACGTGCCGCGCGTCGAGCCCGTGCTCGTTCATCGCCAGCTCGACGTCGCGGCCTCGGCGCATACGTGGAGCCTCGGCGTGCGGCTGTCCGGCGTGAGCGGCATCGGCATCGTCCCCGAGGTCGGACTCGGCGCCGAGGTCGCGATCAGCGCGCGCCACAACTCGATGCTCGGCGAGCTCGCCGCCACCAAGTGGCTCGCCTCCGGCGCCGATCGCTCGACCTCGCACGTCGACGTCGGGCTCGGCGTCACCGCCGCGCGCGTGGGCTGGCGCCCCGAGGAGCTGCCGCTGCGCGCGTGGGTCGGCGCCGAGGTCGGCTCGATGGACGGCACCGGCACCAACCTCTCGACGACGCAGCCCAACTCCGGTCGCTGGTTCGCCGCCGGTGCCGGCTTCGGCGTCGGCTGGCCGATGACGCCGTGGCTCCGGCTCGTCGGTACGACCGAGGCCCTGATCGCGATCGAGCGCGTGCGGTTCACCCAGAGCAGCGGCGCCGTGATCTACGCGCCGTCGCCGGTCTCCGCGCGCGCCACGCTCGGCATCGAGGTCGGGTGGGAATGAGGTGGTCCCTCCAGCGTGACGGATCGGCCGGGCTCGCGGCACCAACCCGCCAGATGGCCCAGATGGCCCAGATGGCGCAGCTGCCCGCGGTGGCGCACGTGATGAAGCCGGCCTTCGAGGTGCCCTCGTTCGACGATGTCTACGAGGCTCACTTCGCGTTCGTGTGGCGCGTGCTGCGCACGTTCGGCGTCCCCGAGTCCGCGCTCGAGGATGCCGCGCAAGACGTGTTCGTCGTCGTGCACCGCCGGCTCGCCGAGTTCGAGGGCCGCGCGGCCGTCACCACCTGGTTGTTCGCGATCGCCCGCCGCGTCGCCGGCACCCACCGCCGCCGCGCCGGCCGCGACACCCGCACCGAGCCGCTCGAGGACCGCGAGCTGGTCGCGCCGATCGACACGTTCGCCGCGCTGTCGCGCGCGCAGGCCGTCGCCACCGTGCTCGCGATCCTCGACACCATGGACGACGACAAGCGCACCGTGTTCGCGCTCGTCGAGCTCGAGCAGCTCTCCGTGCCCGAGGTCGCCAAGCTCCTCGAGCTCAACCTCAACACCGCCTACTCGCGCCTGCGCATCGCGCGCCAGCACTTCGAGGCGCGCGTCCGCGCCAAGATCGGAAGCGAGCCATGACCGCGCTCGGCCCCACCTCTCGCAACCTCGTCGCCGCCGCCCGCCGCGGCCTCGATCCCTCCGCCGAGGTCGCCGCGCGCGTCCGCGCGAAGGTCGCGCTCGCCGCCGGCGCCGGCGCCACCATCGCGACGACGACCCCGCGCGCCGCCTCGGTCGCGCCGAAAGCCGCCGCGATCGGCGCCGGCAAGGCCGCCGCGATCGCCGCGCTGGTCGGCGCGCTCGTCACGGTCGCGTGGTTCGCATGGCGCGCGCCGGCCGCCGACATGGCACCCGCGATCGTTGTGCCACTGGTGAGTGATGGAGACGCCCCGATCGAGGTCCATGTGACGGCGTCAGCACATGCCGATCGCGTCAGCCCGGAGCCGCCGGCGACGCACGCCGATCGCGTGGTCGTGCCGCTGCCGCCCGGCGCCCATTCCCGCTTCGCGAAGTCGCCCCACGTGGGGCCGGCGCCACAGGTCGCGCCGGAAGCGTTCACGCTCGCGCGCGAAGTCGAGCTCGTCGACACCGCGATGTCATCGCTGCGTGCGGACGATCCCGCGAACGCGCTCACGACGCTGATGGTCTACGACCGCGAGACCGCCGGGCATGGGCAGCTCGCCGAAGACGCCGCCGCGCTCGAGATCCAGGCGCGGTGCCGCAACCACATGCCTGTCAGTGACCAACTAGGCGAATTCGATGAGCGGTGGCCTCAATCGGTACAACGCGCGCGCCTGTCGACGGGCTGCGGCACGCCATGAGCCAGCGCGCATGACGCGCCGCATTCAGGGTGCTGTCCGGACGCTACGACCAGTGGGTCTCACGTCAGCGACTCGAAGATAGGGGTGAAGTGACGCGTTTCGCGGGGTTGACCGCTACAACGGACCTCGATGATACGCACCGCCGTCGCAGTCCTTCTCGGTTTCGCAGGGTCCGCCACGGTCGCGTCTGCCGACGGACAGATCGTCTATTCGAACGGCGGTCGTTTCGGCGTTCACCTGCCCTCGCAGCGGGTGACGACGCCGAACGGGTTGGCGCCGGCCGCGGACACGCACATCCTGTTCATGAACAAGTGCACCGGTGGTTGTGCGGTCGCGAGTGGCAACGCGGACAATAGGACCGATAAGTCGGATATCGGCCACGGCACGCTCTCGGCGTTCAGCGGCAGCGCGGCGACGTGGACTGCTGTGATGTCATGCATGCAGAACACGTTCTCTCGGTTCAATGTCACCGTGACCGACGTCGATCCCGGAACGACACCGCACATGGAGGTCATGGTTGCTGGGACAGGCGCCCAACTAGGAGAGCCGTCGGGCGTGCTCGGGATCGCTGATTTTCCGTGCCAGCCGCCCGATGCCCAGTGCCCCACCTTCATTCCGAATTCGTTGGTGTTCGCCTTCGCCAACGATCCCTATTACGCGCAGCAGGGAAGTGTCTCGAACAACGCGAACGAGATCTGTGCGACCGCCGCTCAAGAGATCGCTCACACGTGGTCGCTGGATCACGTGATCGATGCGAGCGATCCACTCACGTACAACAGCTACAACGTGGGCGGCGTCATCAACATTCGACAGTACAAGGACAGCCAGAAGTGCGGAAGCGACTGCCAGGGGGGCCAGTCACCCTTCGGGCTGACCTGTGCGGGCAGCGGTGGCCAAGCAACGCACGCATGTGCGAGCGGACAAGCGACTCAGAACGAGGTCTCGTTGATCACGAGCTTGTTCGGTGGAAGTGCACCCGATACGACTCCGCCGGCGGTGGCGATTACCGCGCCCGCGAACAACGCGTCCGTGATGCCGGGGTTCACCGTGACCGCCACCATCACGGACGATCAAGCGGTGGCGAGCGCAGAGCTCAAGCTCGATGGCACCTCGGTTGGTGTGAAGAGTGGAGCGCCCTTTAGCTGGACAACGTCGTCGACCCTGAGTCAGGGCGCTCACACGCTGGTCGTGATCGGAACCGATCTCAAAGGCAATACCGCGATGGCGACCGAGACCGTCGTCTACGGTAGCGGTTGCCAGCAAGACTCCGATTGCACCGGCGCGAACGAAGTCTGCGACAACAACATCTGCGTCGCCGGTCCTGGAGCCCAAGGAGGTTTGGGTTCCCCGTGCACCGGCAACAGCGACTGTGCATCGGGGAGCTGTGGCGATGACGGTGCGGGCAACAAGTACTGCGTCTCGAGCTGCGATCTCACGGCGAGCACCTGCCCGAGCGGTTTCAGTTGCCTCGACACCGGTGGTGGTCAAGGCGTGTGTTGGCCTGGTGCAGACAGCGGCGGCGGTACTGGCGGCTGCAACACCGCAGGCAACCATAGTGCCCCGATCTTCCTGCTCGGCCTCGGCGCGATGCTCTTGGCACGTCGCCGTCGCCTGTAGTCCGCGGCGATCTGACCCACCGTCGCGCTAGAACCGCGATCTCTGCAGCTTTGCGACCTCAGTTCAGCCACAGGAAGCTAGTGACCGAGCACGTGGCTCGGGCAGTCGAGCGGCTACAACGACCGCGATGTTCAAGTCCTTCGCGATCCTTCTTGGCTTGGTCGTAACCTCGTCGCTCGCCGTGGCCGATGGCCTACCGTCGACGCTGACGCCAGGCTCGAACGTGGTCTACACGGTACGGGGCCACAAGTATGCGCTCCACATTCCGACCGCGGCCGAGCGGGTCGCTCCGATCGCAGGGCCCGCCGCGAATACGCACATCATCTTCATGAACCCGTGCACGGGTGGCTGCACGGTGGCGCCCGGCACGACAAACAACCAGACCGACAAGTCCGATATCGGCAACGGGACGTTGTCGGCGTTCAGCAAGGGCCCGGCTGAATGGGCCAAAGTCATGTCGTGCATGCGCAACACGTTTGCGCGCTTCAACGTGACCATCACCGATCAAGATCCGGGCACCGCGGCGCACCTCGAGATCATGGTGGCAGGCCTGGGAAGTGAGCTCGGCCAGCAAGACGGTGTGCTCGGCGTCGCCGACTACGCGTGCGAGCAGGTCGGACAGGGTTGCAGCACGTTCCATGCGAACGCGCTCGTATTCGACTTTGCGAACGACCCCGCCTACTACGAGAGCCAGTACGGGCTCTTTGGCGCGAACGATATCTGCGCGACCGCGGCTCAAGAGATCGCTCACACGTGGGCCCTCGACCACGTCGTCGATAACACCGATCCACTGACCTACAACTCCTACGACGGCATCCGTCAGTACAAGGACGCGCAGAAGTGCGGCAGTGATTGTCAGAGCGGTCAGTCGCCGCTAAACCTGACCTGTACCGGAAGCAACGACAAGACCTCGACGCACACCTGCATGGCGGGCACGGCGACGCAGAACGAGGTCCAGCTGATCACGTCGCTGTTCGGTGCGTCCGCGCCCGATACGACGCCGCCGACGGTTTCGTTCACGTCACCGACCGAGAACGCGTCCGTAATGCCGAGCTTCGCGATCACCGCGAACGCCGCCGACGATCAGGCGATCGCGAGTGTCGACATGACACTGGATGGCACCTCGCTCGGTCTGCTCACCGGAGAGCCCTTCAAGTGGACGGCGCCTGCGACGCTACCGCAGGGGCCGCATCACCTCGTTGCCACCGCGAAGGACCTCGCGGGTAACATGACGATGGCGACGCTCGACGTTACCTACGGCAGTGTCTGCCAGCACGACGCCGACTGCACCGGTGCAAACGAGGTCTGCAATGCGGGCGTCTGTGTTGCTGGACCGGGCGCACAGGGTGGTCTCGGCTCCCCCTGCACCGGCAACAGCGACTGCGCCTCGGGGAGCTGTGGCGATGACGGTGCGGGCAACAAGTACTGCGTGTCCGGCTGCAACCCGATGGCCGATACGTGCCCGACCGGATTCAGCTGCCTCGCTACGACAGGCGATCAGGGCGTCTGCTGGCCTGGCGCGAGCAACGGCGGTGGTTCCGGCGGTTGCAACACGACCGGCAATGGCGCGGCGCCGTTGTTCCTGCTCGGCCTCGGCGCGATGTTCTTGGTCCGCCGCCGCCGTCGTTGAGCCCTCACGGGATCGCGACGGCGCGCTTGCAGCTGCCCGGGCCGGTCTGACAGGTTCCGTTGACGCACGCCTCGTTCGCGGTGCAATCGCCATCGCCGGTGCACGCGATCACGACGCAGCCGTCGGTCTCGGTGAACACGGGGCCGGTGCCCGCTGCCGTCGAGGCATCGCAGACTCGCGGCGCCGCGCACGGATTCGCCGCGTCGCAGGGCACGGGCTCGCACGCGCCGCTCGCGTTACAGCGGAAGCCGGCGTCGCAGCTCGTCGCCGTGCACGCCGGCCCGCAGTGCGAGCCGACGCCACTGGAACTGCAAGCGTCGTAGATCGCGTGACACATTTCACCGGCGGCACAGTCCGTGCTGGCCGAGCACTGGTGCTGGGGGGCGATGCCGCAACCGGTGAAGTCGTTCGGGCCGGCGCAGTCGAGATCGGCGGCGCAGTCCGAGCTCCGGCTGCAGGTGTCGCCGGTCGTCCCGTTGCTGCTGCAGGCGACGAGCGCGAGGAGGAGTGCGGTGACGACGGAGTCCCTCATGCTCGCGTGCCTCAGCAAGTCCGAGGCCATCGCGTGGTCGCGATCTTCACGATTTGCCGTGCCGCACTGCAAGGTTTGGAGAGGGCACCGTGACACGGATGTCGGAGCTGCCTCCCATCGTTCTCGGGGACCGAACGGCAGTCAGTCACCTCCATCCTGGGATTCTCATGAGCCGGACGACAATTGGTTCTTAATGCTCACCTCACCGACGATCTCGTAGGTTCGCGCCCGATGAAGACCTCGTTGCTCGTCGTGCTCGCGTTGTCCACCGCTGTGTTCGCCGCTTGCCGCAGCGACAGCTCCAACTCCACCGACGCGGCGGCCGTCCACGACAGCAAGCTCGTCGACGGTGCCGGCAGTGGCTCGAACGCGTGCGTGACGTACACGCCGACGTCGATCGCGGCGATGCGCCAGCAGACGCACACGGGCTGCTACGAGTTCGACAACGTGATCTCGATCGCCACGACGCCGTCGACGAAGTCGCCGACCGTCTACGTGCAAGACGCCGGTGGTGGTGACTTCTCGGCGATGCCGACCAGGTGCTCGTCGACCAGCACCTCGCATCCGTGCAGCATCGCGGCGATGGTCGCGGCGATCCCCGATGGCCATTCGGTCACGATCAAGGGCACGTACATCAAGACGGCCTCGACCACGTTCGAGGAGTTCTTCATCGATAGCCTCACCGACAACGGTGCTGGCACCGCGCCCGCGCCGGCGACCGCGACGCTCGCGCAGATCGAGCGCGGCAGCACCGCCGCGAACCTCCGCTTCCAGCACGTGACCGTCACGCTCGCGAGCCCGCTCACGATGTACGACTGGACGCCCGCCGAGTTCGCGAACACGACCGCGACCGCGTGCCCGTATCAGTTCGGGTTCGGCATGATCCCGATGGGGACCTCCGGCGCGACCCCGGGCGCCGCGTGCACGACCGGCACGACGCAACCGACCGGCGTCACGACGCCGAACGCGGCCGAGGTGTTGATCGGCACCGACTTCTTCAAGGGCTTCACCGTGTCGAGCGATTGCCGCTGTGCGATGAAGTTCACCGACCAGGAGCCCGCGGCGACCTCGACGCTGACGGGCACGATCGGCGGCATCCTCGTGTTCGACGTGCCGTTCCAGGCGACGACCGGCTACTACTACCTCGCGCCGAAGACGCTGGCCGACGCGCCGATCACGAACACCGTCGCCGGCATGTGATCACGCGTCGAGCTCGTCGTCGATCGGTCGATGCCCTTCGACGACGGTGAGCACCAGGACCCGCCTGGGTTCGATCCGGTAGATGACGCGATACGTTTGCAGAAATACCTCGCGCAGATCATCGCGCCGAGCTTCGGGTACGGCTCGACCGGCGCGCGGCATCGCGGCAGCTCGGTGGACCCGTTCGCGCAAGCGATCCACCCAGCGGGCCGCAGCAGCGGGATCAGCGAGCGCGATGTAATCCGCGATCTCGATCAGGTCGCGTTCCGCACGCGCGGACCAGGCCAGCTTCACTTGGCCTTTGTACGATAGCGCCGTCGCACCCGCCGACCGAGCTCGTCGTCACTGATCACTCGACCGGCCTCGGCATCCTCGAGTCCTTCGCGGATCGCTGTGGCCACGCGAGCGGTGTTCGACATGCGGTCGTACGCCCGCGGCGACATCACCACGGCGGCGGCCTTGCCGTTCAACGTCACGATCAGCGGCCTGCGGGTCTCGAGGCTACGGATGACCTCTGACAGGCGCGCCTTCAATTCGGCGATCGGGATGATGTCTTCCGAGACCTGAACCTCGCGGCTGGTAGCCGTGTAGCTCGAGCCTTTCGGTTCGCCGGCGCGCGAGCCATATATGACCTTGGACACAGCTCTTTTATAGACCCGTTTATGGACCGTACCAAACGCAACCGCGTGCCACGATCGGCGCTCTAACCACGTCGTGCGGGCGATTGGCGATCGGGGTGCGTGAGGCTGCCGGGAGGTTGACGCAGCGCTGGTCTGCCCTTTGGCGCGGCACGCGCGTATGCTCGTCGACTTCATGATCTCCTTCGGTGCTGCGTTCGAGCGTCACCTCGCGCGCACGTTCCAGCAGGCGGTCCGGGCGCGCGCGGAGGTCGAGAAGATGCTCGACGTCGAGGCGACCGCGCGAAAGGCGCTGGCCGAGCTCCCGGCCGCGAGCGCGCACCCGGCGATGGCGCAGCTCGCCCACGCGCTCGCGCTGACGCCCGACCAGGTCGAGCTGGTGTGGTGCGTGGTGGCGTGCTCGGTCGACGGCCGGCTCGTGCCGCACCTCGAAGCGCTCGGCGGCGCGCACGCGCGGCGGGGCCTCAGCCCCAGCGTGTTCGCGATCCTCGCCCAGCTCGATGACGGCTCGGTGGCGCGGCTCGCGCACTGGCTGGCCTCGCCGAACCCGCTGGTGCGCTATGGCCTGCTCGCGGTCAGCGATCCGACCTCGCCGGCGGCGCGCGCGTACGTGGCCGCGCCTCGGCTGGTCAGCTTCCTCGCCGGGACCGAGCACGACATCGCGCCGCTGCGGATCGTGCGCGCACCGGCGCCGGGCGGGCTGATCCACGATGCGCGGCAGCGCGCCACGCTCGCCGAGATCGGCGCGGCGCTCGCGTCGAGCCGCGATGCGGTGATCGTCATCGAGGGCCCGAGCGGTTCGGGGCGCACCACCGCCGCGGCCTGCGCGGGCGACCGCGCGCTGGTCGTGCTCGATTGCGCGCGGCTCGCACCGGCCGAGCTCGGCGAGGCGCTGACCATGCTGCGCCGCGAGTGCTTGCTGCGGCCCTCGCTGGCGGTGCTCGCGAACGTCGATCGCCTGCTCGGCGAAGAGGCGCGCGACGAGCGCCGGCTGGTCGGCGATCTGATCGACGGCTTCGAGGGCGGCCTGGTGATCACCACGGTCGGCCACGGCACGGACCTCGGCGCCGCGCGGCCGCTCGTGAGGTTCGCGTGGGATGTCTCGGACACCGACGTCCGGACCCAGCTGTGGGCGAAAGCGCTCGCCGATGCGGGCGCCAGCGCGGCCGGCGATCTCACGCCGCTCGCGCACCGCTATCACGCCGGACCGGCCGCGATCCGGCACGCGGTCGCGACCATGCAGCTGCTCCATCCCGAGCGGACCGCGTTCGACGAGGTCGCGCTGGCGGCCGGCCTGCGCCACAACATCGCGGAGCGGCTGAGCGGGCTGGCGCGCCGGGTCGAGGTCACGCAGACCTGGGACGACCTGGTGATCGCCGAGGACATCGTCGACCTCATCACCGCCCTGGTCGCCCGGATCCGGCACTCGCATCAGGTGCTCGATCGCTGGGGCTACCGAAGGAAGATCGCGCGCGGGGCGGGCGTCGCCGCGTTGTTCTCGGGACCGCCCGGAACCGGCAAGACGATGGTCGCCGGCCTCGTCGCACGCGAGCTCGATCTCGAGCTGTATCAGGTAGATCTCAGCAAGGTGACCTCGAAGTGGATCGGCGAGACCGAGAAGAACCTGTCGCGCGTGTTCGATGGCGCCGAGGAAGGCCACGCGCTGCTGCTGTTCGACGAGGCGGACTCGCTGTTCGCCCAGCGCTCGACCGAGATGAAGAGCTCCAACGATCGCTACGCCAACCTCGAGGTCAACTACCTGCTGCAGCGGGTCGAGGCATTCTCCGGAATCACGATCCTGACGACGAACCTCGACAGCGCGCTCGATCCGGCGCTCAAACGCCGGCTGGCCTCGCACATCGTGTTCGCGACTCCCGAGGAGGACGAGCGCGCCCAGCTGTGGCAACGCCAGACCACGACGGGGAACGCGCCGGTCGCGCGCGATGTCGACCATGCGGATCTCGCACGCGCGTTCCCCCAGATGACCGGCGCGAACATCCGCAACGCGGCGATCTCGGCCGCGTTCCTCGCGGCCGCCGAGGGGACCGCGGAGATCAACCACGATCACATGACCCGCGCGGCCCGAGCCGAATACCGTAGTATGGGCTACATGGTCACCGAGACGATGGCTCCACGGAGCCCGCAGCGAAGGGGTCGGTAGATGACGAGAGCTCCAGACCACCGTGCCGAGCTTCAGGGCGCCACCCAGCAGCCCGCCCACGAGGCCGAGGCCGAGCACGATTCCGGCGCAGCTCGCCGAGTCTCGCTCGCGGGGCTCCGGCAGATCCAGCAGAAGTCCAACGGTGCCGTGGGCGGCGACGTGCATGCGGCGGCCGCGCGTGGCGTCGAATCGCCGACCACCGGGTTGCCGCACGCCGACAAGATCCAGGCATCGTTCGGCGGTCACGACGTCTCGAACATCCAGGCGCACGTCGGCGGCAACACCGCCGGAGAGATGGGCGCGAACGCCTACGCCGCTGGCAATCACGTGGTGTTCGATCAGCAGCCCGATCTGCACACGGCGGCGCACGAAGCGGCGCACGTGGTCCAGCAGGCGAAGGGCGTCAACCTCTACGGCGGCGTCGGCGCGGCCGGCGACGCGCACGAGCAGCAGGCGGACGCGGTGGCCGATCGCGTGGTCGCGGGGAAGTCGGCGGGCGATCTGCTCGGTGCGCCCAGCGCCGGCGGCGGATCGGGCGGCGCGGTCCAGCTCGACACCGGCTCGGCGAAGATCAAGAAAGAGAACGCCAAGCTCGCAGGATCGACCGATGCCGAGCGCAAAGAGGCGCACAGCACCGCCGACATCGCCAGCGCGAACGCGATGGGCGCGACGATCGTGCGGGTGGCGAGCCGGCTGATGGGATTTGTCGCGCTGTACAACAAGCACAAGTACGACCAGCCAAAGGGTGAGGCAGGCTTCGCGCCGATCACGCAGGAGGTCGCGACCGAGGCGAGCGGCTGTAACTCCGATGTCGAGTCCCTCGCCCTGCTGCTGAGCGGCTTCAAGACCCGCAACTCCGGCGATGCCGACAAGGACGATCACATCAACGGGACGCATCAGGTGTTTGCCGACAAGATGCGTCAGTTCAAGTTCGCCTGGGGCAGCTATCGCGAGGCGTTCTTCCGCGCGCGCGCGTTCGTGAATTCGAACAAGGGCGCCTGGCAGGCGGCCGACATCGACGGCGCACCGTTCCCCGACACGGTCGGCGGGATGTTCAAGGCGTTCGGCATGACCCTGGCCGACTCGAGGAGCGAGGCGGTCGAAGCCAAGGATGCCGTCGCCGCGACCCACGACGACCTGGTCTCGAACGTGGAAGCGGCGCGCACGGCGGCGCACGCGCTGCGGACCGAGGCAAAGACCGGCGCCGACGCCGATCGCCAGGCCGACACCGGACACCTCGCGCTTCACGTCGGCGAGGTCGTGCGCGTGCTCGATCAAGTCGATCCGAAACACCTCAAGGACTACAAAGGCATCCTGAAGGGGCTGATCGAGGAGCTCCACGCGCTGGAGCCTGCGCTCGAGGGCCAACCCGAGCTAAAGAACCGGCTGTTCGGAAGCTCTGGCTCGATGCCATATCGCATCACGAAGATCCGCGCGGCGTACCAGGCCGCCGGCGGACGATGAGCCGGGGGCGCGTCTCCCGGCTGGGCGTGGTGGTCGGGTGGGTGGCCAGCGCGTGCAGCACACCTTCGGGCGGCGCGGTGGCCGTGCGCGACGTGCAGCAGCCCGCGCGCGATCCGGCAGGTCTAGCTCGGCACGCGGACGAGGTGCTCACCCACAGCCTCACGCTCGACTACGAGCGGCCGGTTCGGGGTAAGCCGCGCGAGCTCGCGCCGGTGATCGCGGCGTACCTCGCGGCCTGTGATGCCGGCGACGGCCGCTCGTGCCGGCGCGCGGTCGCATTCGATCAACAGGCGGGCGGCGATGGCGGCGCCGGGCTGCGTGCGCTGGTCGATCGCTGCCGCAACGGTCAGCTCGACATGTGCCGCGCACTTCCGGACACCACGCCCGAGGACCACGCGCTGCGCGGCTGGGCGGGGCGCGCGCCGGCGTGCCAGGAGCGCGGCTGCGACGACGAGCTGCGGCACGAGTGCCAGGACGGCTTCGCGGTCAGTTGCCACGTGCTGGCCAACCACGATGTCTCCGACATCGACGCCGTGGTCGCGCGGGCCCTCGCGCTGGCGCGGGCGGGCTGTCGCGCAGACATCGCGCCGGCGTGCCTGCTGCTCGGCGACCTAGGCGAGGGCGGCGACGATCGCACGCTGCGCGATCGCTTTCGTTGCGAGCTGCAAGGCGTGCACTGCATGGAGTACGGCCTCGATCTTCTGTACGCGACGCCGACCGCCGCGCGCGACGTGTTCGAGCGCGATTGCCAGTACAGCCGCGCGCACCAGGAGAATGCCTGCGAGGCGCTGCTCCGAGCCTATGCGGAGCACCTGTTTCCCGAGCCGATCCCCGACCGTGCGCGCACCGTGCGGAACTGGTTCTGCGCCCAGCCGGGGCCCCATGACATGATGTGCGTCGCACCCACCGCGCCTCAGGCTGCGCGCTGATCGGACCTGGCGCGCGAGCGCTTCACATCGTCTTGCAGCAGAGTACGCCGCCGCCGCCGAGCTGCGGCTTGATCACGCCCGTGCGCTCTCCCGTATCGGAGCCGCCGCACGACCAGGCTGTACCGATGCTTCCGCAGTTGTTGCCCGAGCTGACGTCGAGCGGTGCGCACGATGCCGTGGCGGCCTTGCCGAGGCCGCCGCAGCCGAACAGATCGTTCGCGCCGGTGTCGCCGCAGAGTCCGGATCCGACGCTGGATTGATCGGTCGCGAAGAAGTCGTCGGTCGTGATCCCGCTCGCGCAGGTCTGGCCCATCGGCAAGCGCGCGGCCACCTCCGCAGCGTCGGTGCAGATGTGCCAGCTCGGAGCACACAGGTTCGCCGCGGTACACGCGACGCCGGAGGTCGGTGCATTGTTGCCCGAGGTCTGGCAGCCCGGATCCGGCAGGGAGCCGCATCGAGGCCCGGGATGATCCAGGCACCGCCACATGCCGCGATCGCGGGAAACGTCGCCATGTCGACGAAGCCGTCGCGAACGCCGTCCGCGCATCCGAAGCCCGGGTCCGATGGCCCATCGGGCGTCGCGTCGACCAGATCGTTCGACCCATCATTCGGGGCGTCCGATGCGCCATGACAGCTCACGACCAGGAGCGAGCACAGACAGAACAGGTTGCGTGCGATCACGGCTGACCCTACCTCGGTCCCTTCGGAAGATCCCAGCGCGATTTGGGTGTCCGGCGATGTTGGTGGTCCTCGCCGCGTCCACCCCGGATGTGAACCGCAGCCTCGACCGGAGATCTGAACCGCATTGCGTGCGCCGCGCAACGTCCACGTCCGTGTTCAAGCGTGGGACCGCCATGGCAACGAGATCCTTCGACGACCAGCCAGGGGGCGCGAGGCGCAGATCATCGCGTCGGGCGCTGGAAGTCGAAACCAGTGCGATCATTGATCTGGAGCGCTGCGGTAAAACCAACACGCAATGGGTTGGTTCTCTCGGTCCGCGGATCCGGCGAAGCCGCCGCGCTGGGGCTTCACCGACGAGTGGGATCAGTTTGTCGGCAGTCTCGTCGCGATCGCAGCTGAGTGGGTGGGAGCTCGCGGTGACGCCGGCGGTGATCAAGGACGGTCGCATCGATCTGCCCGACCATGCGGCGTATGACTACTGGGACCTGAAAGCGCTCGCGGGTCGGTGTCGTGACCTCGAGCCCTACCAGCGCGAAGACGCGATTCGCGCGGACCTGCTCGAGATGTTCGGTCATCCCGCGACGCGGCCGACGGTCGAGCTGATCGACGAAGCCGTGCCACACGATACGCGCGATGCGAACGCCGTGGCGACGCGCCCGGGTGACACTCCAGTCGAGCTGGCGACGCTCCGGGCGCAGATCTTCGGCGAAGCGTACTTTTCCATGGTCGACCACACGAAGATCGCGTGCCGAAAGCTCGGCACCGCGTGGCTCGTGATGGTCCAGGAGTATTCCGGTAGCGAATCGACGGTCACGCACGAACAGCTTTTGAGGCTCGGGCTCGATCTCGGCGCCGCATTCGATCTCGGAATCGCGCAGGGCCTAGCGCGCGTGGCGGAGGTCCAGATCGCAAAGGTCGAGGTCTCCGGCGCCAAGGTCGAGTTGATCATCGCGAACGGCTTTTTCTTGTCGGCGCTGATGCTCTCGCCGCACGCGCCCGGATCGATCGCCGCCGACATCAAGTGTGCGATCACGTGGCACCACTGGCTGATCGCCGAGCTCGAGCCTACGGCAGATCGCGCGACGCTCGAAGCGCTGCAGAACCTCGTCCACCAGATCGGCGAGGGGGTGAAGGTCGCGGCCTCCGAGTGGATTGGTACTTCACTGTGGTACTGGCCACCCGACTCCGAGCCGACCCCATTCACGCTCGACTCGCTCCCCGCGCCGCTCGCCCATCTGGCCAAGCGTAGTCAGTTGCCGTAGTACGCGTCGTCGAGGAACCAGTCGTCGGCGCGGCGCGGCGCGCCACGCCACGCCACGATCGTCGTGCCGCCGTGGTCACGAAACGTGGCGTAGGCCGACCAGAATTCGCTATCGGTGCATCGCAGCTTCAAAGGCATCAAAGATGACCGGCGATGAGCTCGATCGCGATTCCCGCAGCGGTCACGAGCAACATCAAACGCAGCTGTGTTCGGTACACCTTCGCCAGCAGCGCGAACGCCCGCAATACGACCGCCGTGTGGTCCTCGCGCGACGTCGCGATGCGACGGAGCGTGTGTGCGGCGCGGCGCAGCCAGACGCCGCAGACCGCGAACAGCAGGCATCCGGCGAGCACGCACAACCAGACCGCCAAGGGGAGCACCGACACTCCGAGCTTCACGAGCACCACGCCGCCGGCAACCGCAAGGACCGCCGCGCCCGTCAGTTGACCGATGGCGTTGATCCGGACCGTCGCGGCGAGGCGCGCGATCGTTTGCGCTTCTGCGGCCGAGAACACGTAGGCGTTGTCGCTCACGCGAGCACCTTCACGGTGAAGACGATCACGGCCAGCAGCCCGGCGGCGATGCCGAGTGCCTGGAGCGCGTTGATCACGGCCATCCGCCGCAACGCGGTCATCAGGAGTGGCAGGTCGTTGCCGTCGGTCCGCGGGATCGCGATCAGCGTCCGACCGGCGCTGACCAGCTTCCACGAGATGACGATGTTGACGATGACAGACACCGCGCCGAGCAGCGCCACGGTTCCGGAGTAGAGCGCGACCGCGGCGAGGCCTATTAGCTGGGCCACGAGCGCGAGCATCCCCGCGAACAATGTCAGCAACCCCAGGTTCTGCATCGCGGTGCCGAGCACCGCGATCGGTTCGTCCTGCTCACTATCGAACTCGAATGTCGACATACCCGCCTCCCGCGAAGGTCGAATGCCCGCGCTTCGCCCGGCACCATAACAGCTCGAACGGAACGCGCCCGGCCCAACTGCGGAATCCTTTCACCATTCAGATCAGGCGCTCGAAGCTGCTTCGTCGTCCGGCTTGACCGGGTCATGCACTCGCGTGGGTCGCGTATACTCGGCCGCGATGAGATCGGCTGTGTTCATGGCGATGTTGGCGCTGGGCTGCGGCAAGTC
>JBDTEH010000088.1:0-18752 GCA_039922635.1 Kofleriaceae bacterium
CGCGCGCGATCACGGTCGCGATGTTGAGCGGCGTCGCCGCGTCCCCGAGCCGGTCGGCGATCAACGCGCGGAGCTCGGCCCCGACCAGATCGCCGACCTCGAGCAGGGCGTCGACCGCGGGCGGGGCAGGCCCCTCGGGGCGCGCGGTCATCACCAGCAACTCGGGCCCCGCGGTCGGTAGCGCGAGGGCGTGGCGCAGCACCTCGAGCGAAGGGCCATCGGCGAGGTGGAGATCCTCGATCACGGTGAGCAGCGGACGCCGGTGAACCGTCAGCGCGGCGCGGACCACGGCGAGCCCGGCCGCCGCGCGCGGCCGCAGGTCGGCGACCTCGAGCGTGCCGACGCCGAGCCCATCGCGCAGCTCGATCGCGCGGTCGAGATCGGTGACGACGTCGCGGGCGCGCTCGTCGGGGACGCCGTTGTCGCGCAACAGGTGCTGCATGCGTTGCAGAAACCGAGCGCGCGCCGCGCGCCCGCGCACCGGCGCGATCCCGAGCGAGGCTTGATAGTGATCGAGCAACAGCGCGAACGGCGTGTAGCGCGTCGCCGGGCTCGCGGCGGTCAGCACGGTCACGGTGCCTTCGCGGTGTTCCACGACCCGCGCGAACAGCTCCGCGATCAGCCGACTCTTGCCCGTACCAGCGGCACCGGCGACCAGCACGGCGTAGCGACGGTTGTCGGCGAGCGCGCGATCGAACAGCCGGACCAGCTCGTCGAGCTGCGCGCGGCGCCCGACGAACTTGCCGCGGCGCTCGAGTCGAGCGCGGTCACGCTCCTCGAACCGGCGCGGCCCGACGACCTCGATCACGCGTCGCGAGCCGGGCTGCGGCGGCACGTCGCGCAGCGTGTAGAGATCGCTGGTCACCCGGCCCGCGCCGCCCACGAACCACGGCCGCTCGGGGGGCGCACGCTTCGCGAGCGCCCGGGTCTCGTCGATCGCTTCGGGCGGGATCCTCGCGGTGCCACCGGGCGCCGCCACGCTCGCGACGTTCGTGCGCGCGCCGATCTGCAGCGCCGCCGCGCCGGCTTCGCCGGTAGCGCCGGTGTGGCGCTCCTTCGCGAGCGCGGCCGCGTCGAGCGCCCAGCCCATCGCGACCGCGACGTCGTCTTCACCCGCCACCTCGAGACCGAACGCGACGACCAGCGCCTCCGGCTCGAGCGCGAGCACGACCCCGCCGCGCTGGTACGCCAGCTCGCCGAGCGCGCGGGTGATCGGCCGCAGCGTCGCGGTCGCCGCGCCGCTCAGCACGCCGACCACCACGACCGTGCGCCGGTGCTCGACCGCGGCTCCGGTCGCGGCCACGGCGAGGTCGTCGTCGATCGGCTCGTCGGCCACGACCCCGGCGTCGAGCTCGCCGAGCTCGCGCTCGGCTTCGACGATCAGCTCGTCGAAGCTGGTTGCGTCGTGCGCCGCGGGCGGCGGCAGCGGCGGTGCCGCGTGCTGGGTCGCCTCGTCGTCGAACTTCAGGTTGGCCGGGCTGACCCCCACGGCCATCACCAGCGTCGCGTACGACGGCCGCTCGATCGGTGGGGCCGCGCCGGAGTGGCTGGAGCGATCGAGTGCCAGGGTCTGTTCCCGCACCGGAGGGGCGAACAGATCGGCCAGCTTGCCGACGCCGGTCGCGGTGGCTTCGTGCGCGTCCCAGCGCGTGGCCGGCGCGGCCGCCACGGCCGGCGTGGTCGCTGCGCTCGCCGCGGTGGCCTGCGTCGGGTCGCGATCGCCGAACCGGTGCGCGACCGGCGCGGTGGCCGGCGTGGGGCCCCAGGGTCGCTCCTGCGCCGACGTCGTCGTGTTGCCTTCGTGCTCGAACCCGGCGAACGGCGCCCCCGTCGTCGTGCGCGCCGGCCCGCTCGCCGCGCTCGATGGCCGGAACCCGGGCGTGCCGTCGCCGAGATCGATCCGCGGGCCGGGCACCACCGCTGCCACGAGCGATTGGGTCGCCTCGCGGATCGGGAGCTGCGCCGGCACCGAGGTGCTCGCGCGCTGCAGGCTCGGCGAGGCGATCGCGATACCCGGCTCCGCGGCACCCGGCTCCGCGGCATCCGGCTCCGCGCCGCCCGCATCGTCGAGCTCGGAGAGCCACCGCGACAGTGCGCTCGCGCCGCCCTGCAACGACGCCCGCGCGCACGCCGCGAGCACGTCGGCCGCCGTGCCGCGATCCGGCGGCTCGCGGGACAGCGCCTTCGCGATCGCATCGACGATCTCCGTCGGCACCCTCGGGTTCAGGCGATCTAACCGCGGCGGCACGGTGCGGCGTACGGCCTCGAGGATCGACTTGAGATCGGGTCCGCGATACAGCGGCAGGCCGGTGAACAGCTCCCACGCGATGATGCCGAGGGCGAACACGTCGGCCGCGGCGGTGGGTGGTTCGCCGAGCGTCTGCTCCGGCGCCATGTACCGCGGCTTGCCGCGCAGGCGCCGGCGCTCGAGCGCGCTCGCGAACGTCGCGCGCGCGATGCCGAAATCGAGGATCTTGACGTAGCCGTCGAGCGACAGCATCACGTTGGACGGCGAGACATCGCAGTGCACGATGTTGAGCGCGCCGCCGTAGAGGTCGGTCTTGCGGTGCGCGTAATCGAGCCCGCTCGCGACCTCGGAGATGATGTGCGCCGCGACCGAGATCGGCGCGGGGAGGTCGCGCGCCACCGCCTGCGAGGTCGCCGTGCGCAGGTCGAGCCCCTCGATCAGCTCCATCGCGAGGAACAGCTCGCCGTCGGCCTTCCCGAAGTCGAAGACCTGGACGATGTTGCGGTGGGTGAGCTCGACCGCGATCCGCGCCTCGTCGATGAAGCTGCGGATGAACCGGCCCTCGCGCGCGCAGTGCGGCAGGATCCGCTTGAGGGCCTGGATCTTCTCGAACCCGGCGATCCCGATGGCCTTGACCTTGTAGACCTCGGCCATACCGCCCTGCGCGAGCTTCTCGAGGACGTGATACTTCCCGAAACGCTCGCGCAGCGCTTCCACCGCGTCGAGGGTATCATGGCCGTGTGCCGCCGCCCGGGCCCGACCACGATTACGCCGAGCTCGAGGCCGTGCTCGGCTACGAGTTTCACGATCGGCAACTGCTCGAACGTGCGCTGCGCCACGCGAGCTGGTGCAACGAACAGCCCGCAGGCGAGAGCGGCGAGGACAACGAGCGGCTCGAGTTCCTGGGCGACGCGGTGCTCGATCTGGTCGTCGGCGATCGGCTGATGCGCCGCTATCCGCAGCTCCGCGAGGGCGAGCTCAGCATGACGCGCGCGCAGGTCGTGAGCGAAGCCGGACTGTCGGACGTCGCGAGCCAGTTCGAGATCGGACGGTGGTTACTGCTCGGCAAGGGCGAGGAGAAGTCTGGAGGCCGCAGCAAGCCCTCGATCCTCGCCGACGCGTTCGAGGCGTTGATCGCCGCGGTCTATCTCGACAGCGGCTTCGAGGCGGCGAGCGCGATGGTCAATCGCCTGCTGGCGCAGCGGATCGAGACCGTCGAGTTCAAGGGGTTCTACGACTTCAAGACCCGGCTGCAGGAGACCCTGCAGGCACGGATGCGCGCGACGCCGACGTACGAGGTCGTCCAGGAGCTCGGCCCCGACCACGACAAGCGGTTCGTCGTCGCGGTCAAGATCGGCAGCGACGAGTGGGCGCGCGCGGTTGGCAAGTCGAAGAAGGAGGCCGAGCAGATGGCCGCGGCGGAGGCGCACTTCCGGCTCGAAGGCAGCGACGTCGGGATTCGCCCGAAGCGTTAGCGCCGGGTCCGGACCAGCGCGAGGACGTCGTCGCGGCTCGGCATCGCGCCCCACGGCCCGAGCCCCTGGAGCGAGAGCGCGGCGGTCGCCGCCGCGAGCTCGATACAGCGCGCGAACGGCAGCTCCGACAGCAGCGCCGCCGCGAAGCCACCGTGAAACACGGAGCCGGCGCCATACGCGTCGAGCACGTCGGTCGGGAACGCCGGGCACTGGATGACCTGATCGAGGTGGCGGCCGATCGCGCCCTTCGCGCCGAGCGTGATCACGACCGCGCGTGGACCGAGTGCGATGATCTCTTCGAGGGCGTCGGTCAGCTCGCCGCGCGGTGCGAGCTCCGAGGCCGCGCGCTCGGAGGCGATCAGGATGTCACTCGCCGCGATCAGCTCGGAGGTACCGTCGCGGAGCTCCGCGACGTCGAGGATCACCGGCACCTTCGCGGCGCGGGCGCGCTCCGCGGTGCGCAGCTGATCGATCGGCGCGGTGCCGTCGATCAACAACGCGGCCGCACCGGCGAGCGCAGCGTCCATGTCGAAGCCGACGGGCTCGCCGAGCTCACCGGCGTGGCGGGCCCGCAGCACGCCATCCGCGGCGGTCGTCACGATCTCGCACGCCGAGGTCCCGACCGCGCGTAGTAGCTCGGTCTCGATGCCCGCATCGCGCAGGGCGGTGCGCGCGAGCTGGCCGAGCAGATCCGCGCCGTGCGTGCCGACCGCGCGCGCACGACAGCCGAGCCGGAGCGTCGCCCGCAACGCGACGGCGACGCCGGGCGCCGGGGCAGGGGCCAGCGCCGCGAGCTCGGCCGCCGGGGCGTCCCGATGTGGCAAGTTCGGTGCAAGCCCCGAGATCGCCACGCCCACCCGGCCAAGGCCCACGACGAGCGGCGCTTTCACGCCACCCAGCATACCCCAGCGCGCGTGGTGAAAGTCATTGCGTTAACGGGCGTTTGTAGAGCAGGGTGCCCGCCGTCGTGAGTGGAGCGAAATCCGGGCAACGGCTTGGGTCCGAGGCCGGTCAGACTGGCGAACCGGCTGGGGAACCCGTGCTTGAAACAGCCCTCGACGTGCCAACACCTGTACTTGCCGAACCGCGCACCCGCGTGTCCGCGACGCTCTCCGACGATGCCCAGCTGATTGCCGCCTGCCGCCGTGGCGAGGCCCGCGCGATGGAGATGCTGTATCACCAGTTCAAGCGCCGCGTGTTCGGCATGGCGCATCGCATCGTCGGTCCGAATGACGCGGAAGAGGTCGCGCAGGAAGTGTTCGTGCGGGTGTTCCGTGGGCTCGCGGCGTTCCGTGGCGACTCCGCGCTGTCGACCTGGATCTACCGGCTCACGGTGAACGCGTCGCTCTCGCACCTCGCGCGGCGCGGCCGCCGCCAGGAAGTCGGCGACGAGACGCTCGCCGACGTGCCCGCCGCCCCCGAGGTATCGCGCGATCCTGGGCTCGCCGCTCGGATCGAGCGCGCGCTCGCGGCGCTGCCGCCGGGCTACCGCTCGATCCTCGTGCTCCACGACATCGAGGGCCTGTCGCACGAGGAGTGCGCCACGATCCTCGACTGCCGTGTCGGCACGTGCAAATCGCAACTCCACAAGGCTCGCGGCCGGATGCGCGAGCTGCTCGGACCGATCGGGGGCACGTCGCAGTGACGTGTGACGACGTTCGCCCACAGCTGACCGCGTACCTCGACGGCGAGCTCGAGGGCGATCGCGGCAGTGCCGTGCGCGGCCACCTGCGTGGCTGCGAGGCGTGCCGCACCACCGCGAACGACGAGGCCGCGCTGCGCGACGGCCTGCGTGCGCTCCCGACGCTCGACGCTCCCTCGGGGATGTGGGCGAAGATCCAGACCCAGCTCGCCAACGCCGAGATCGCCGATAGCGAGCAGCCGCGCTGGCGCCGCGTGCTCGCGCGGTGGTCGCCTCAGCACTGGGTGACACCTCGGCTCGCGCTCGCGAGCGGTGCGGTCGCGGTGATCTTCTGTGCGTGGGCCTGGCGCGCCGCGCGTCGCGATCACGACCTCGTGCCGCGGTCCGCGCTGGTACTACCGCAGCTGCCGCAGGTCCCGGTCCCGGCGCCGACGCCGACGCTGACCACCGGCGACGTCGCGACCGAGATCGCGGCGCTGCCGAAGGCCACGAGCGATTCGTACGCCGCGGCCGCCGCGGAGCTCGAACAGCTGGCAACCCAGGCGCGCACGTCGTGGTCCGCGCTGCAGCAAAAGCAGTTCGATGCGAAGGTCGCGGAGCTGCAGCACGACATCACGACCTCCGGCGAGGGACGGCCGCGCCAGCGCGCGTATCGCGTCCTGATTCGTTATCTCGAGCGCGCGACGACGCGCGACGAGGTCGCCTTCGCCGATACGCGAGGCACCCCATGAAGCTTGCTCTGCTCGCGCTCGGCCTGTGGGCCGCGCCGGTGTTCGCCGAGCCCTCGCCCAAGGGGGAGGTGGTCGAGCGTTCGCGCGTCGAGATCCAGCCGGCCGGTCACGCGTTCACGAACCTGACCATCGACAACCCGCTCGGCGACGTCCGCGTCGAGGGCTACGACGGCAACGCGGTCCAGATCGAGACCCACAAGCACGCGCCGGACGACGACACGCTGGACCGCCTGCGCGTCGCGCTCGTGCCCTCGGCCGATGGCAGCGTGCGGATCTCCACGCTGGTCGACAGCGGCAAGGAGGTCAAGCCGGTCGCGCGCTCCGCGGTGCGCATCGACCTCGTGATCCGCGCACCCCGTAAGGCACGCATCGACGCGGCGACCTCGGCGGGCACGCTGTCGATCGAGAACCTCGATGCAGGCGGCGAGCTCGACAGCGCGTCGGGCTCGATCTCGGTGAAGAACGTCTCGGGCGAGCTGCTCACGCATAGCGTGTCGGGGCCGACCTCGCTGGTCCAGGTGTTCGGGTCGGTCGACGCGGCCACGATCTCGTCGGATGTCGATCTCGATTCGATCAACGGCGAGAAGCTGGTCGCGACGGTCGTCAAGGGGCGGATCGCGGGGCGCCGCGTGATGTCGCGTGATATCGAGCTGACCACGACCGAGGGCAAGATCGTGCTCGAGGGCGAAGCCGCGCTGCACGGCCACCTCGTGGTGTCGAGCCTGCACGGCGATATCGAGGTGCGGCTGCGCCGCCACGGCGCGATCAGCGTGCGTGCGCGGGGTGGCCGGGTCGATCTCGGCCAGCCCTCGAATCTGATCGAGCACGCCGCCGGCTGGACCGTCGCGACGCTCGGACGCTCGAGCGATCCGCTGGCGTCGATCGAGCTGATGTCGAAGTACGGCGCCGTCTCGCTCGCGGTGATCCAGTAGCGATTCGGTAGGCCATTCGGTCGGGCCAAGCGAGCCAGCCACGATAAAGTGAGCTATCGTGCTCGGGCCGTGGAAGCCTCGACACTCGCGCGCGTACAGGAATACGCCGGCCAGGCGGTCGAGTACGTGCGGCGCGCCCTCACCATGACGCTCGAGTACGACAGCAATACGCTGCCGGTGCTCGATCATTACCTGCGCACGGTCGCCGGCGCGAAGACCGAAGCGATCGAGCTCGTGATCACGACCGCGGGCTGCTACTTCGGCGAGGTGGTGCGCCGGACGCTCGGCGGACGCTGGGAGATCGTGCCGCGCGTGGACGCCGAGGGGAACCACCGACCGTCGGAGGCGGGCCGCGACGAGGCGGAATGGCGCGTCGTTCTCCCCACCGGGTTGAACTTCTCGCCACTGGGCTTCGTGGCCTCCGCGATCGCGCAGAGCGACGTCGAGGAGTTCGACTCCGAGTTCGAAGCGCCGGCGCGAATGAGACCGTACGTCCAGCAAACGCTGGGACGGATGGGCGAAGTCCCGCTCGAGGACTACTACTCGTTGTGCAACCGGCTCGATACGCTCGAGCACGTCCACGAGGTCCTGGTCGCGGTCGCGGCGCAGATGCTGGGGAACGCGACCGACCCGGATGCCGACGACCCCGCCGTCGACCCCGCCGTCGACCCTGTCTCCGACGAGCCCTCGGGCCCCGTGAACTGACCACCTTTCGTGATATGCCTGGTCGCATGGCTAGGGGTAACGCGCGTGCGCCATCGCAAAATGCCTATCGCGGCTCGATCGGCCGCACGCAGACCGCGGCGGTCCACGTCACGGGACCTAGTGGTGATCTCGTCGTCGCGACCGTCTACACCACGGTCGACGCGGTCAGCGATCCCGAGCTCGTCGAGCGCCTGCACTCGCAGGATCCCGCGCGGCTGTTGAATGCCGTCCCCGGGCCGGTGGGGAACCAGCAGGTCGCGGTCCCCGTCGTCTATCACGACCCCGCCGCGGAGGTGATGGTGCTCGTGCTCGGCGAGGCGCATCGTCACCGCGAGATCGACGAGCGCATCAAGTTGCTCGAGCGCCTGCGCGGCGACGGCTCGGCCATCCCGGCGTACGCGAAGAACTTCGCGGTCGTGTTCGGCAGCGCCGGGCTACGCGCCTATCTCGAAGATCGCGCGCACGAGGCGCTGAGCCAGGCGCGCTCGCTGGACTCCGCCAAGGACGTCGACAAGAAGCGGCTCGAGCTATCGTCGCGCGAGGAGGAGATCCACCGGGCCAAGGCGCAGGTCGAGGGGGTCAAGGCCCAGCTCGAACAGACCCGCGTGCAGCTCGAACAAGCGCGGGTCGCGCTCGATCGCGAACGCAGCCAGCTCGCGCACGATCGTGCGGACCAGCAACGCCAGCAGCAGGAGATCGATCGCCTGCGCGCCGAACAGCGCGCGCGCGTGATCGCTTCGGTGCAGGTGCCGGCGGTGCCGGCCGCACCGGCCGCGCAGACCCTCGCCGGCGTCGCGCCGCCATCCGGGCTCGATGGCGTCCTCCCGGGGCTCCCAGGCCCCCCAGGCCTCCCAGGCCCCACCGATGCGACGACGGTCGGCCACCGCCCGCAGGGACCGGAGGAGGGCGACAACGTGACCTCGCCGATCGAGCTCCGCGAGGCCGAGCCACTCGATCCGATCGAGGCGCTCGATCACACGCCGTTACCGCCGCCGTTCATCGATCACACGGGGGAGCTACCGCACCTGACCGAGATCTCGACCGAGATCCACGTCGCGTTCGATGTGGCGACCTCGGGCGCGTCGACCAAGAAGGCCAACGGCGCGGCGGCGCCGAACGGCGCACATGCGTGGCCGACCGACGAGGAGACCACCGGTACGGCGATCGTGCCGCCGGGCTCCGATCCGCTGACCACCGATACGCAGGACCTCGGCGAGGTCGCCCACGATAACTGGCTCGACTTCGCGGCCACCGGCACGACCTCGGTGTTCGAGATCAATGACGGGATCGTCCGTCTCGCGCTGCTGGTCGACGACCACCAGGCACGCGGGTTTCACGGCGTGCTCGACGTCCGGCTGTTGCTCCATCGCGTCACGACCTACCCGATCATCACGCTCGTCGTGGGCCCCCCGGCGGCGCTGCGCGTGCCGAGTCCGACCCAGCTCGCGACGGTGACGCTCGATATCGGCGCGGAGCTCGATCGCCAGGTGCTCGGGACGCTGGCACGCAGGTTCACGCTCGACGTGGTCGTGATTCACGGTGGCGCGCCGTTCCGCGGCGTGCGGCTGCAGGCACCGCTGGCCGACAACGCCGCCTACATCCTGCGCGCGGCGGACGATCACCTGCGAGGCATCCAGACCGACGCCGAGCACCAGCCCTCGTTCGAGCACGCGCGCGACCTGGTCGCCGCGCTCGACTACGACCTGATCGGCGCGACCCACGCCGAGGCGAGCGAGTTCCGCGATGACAAGCTCGCGCAGCTCCAGACCGCGCAGCAGCTGCGGCGCGCGATCGCGATCGCACGCCGGTTCGCTCGGCCCTCGCGCGAGGACTATCTGATCTGCGCGCGGGGCTTCCCGCTCACGCGCTGGCGCGAGCTGCGTCGCCATGTCCTCGAGAGCGCGGTCGCGTGGGGGATCTGGATGGGGCCCGAGCTCGCGCAAGTCGCGGTGTCGGAGGGCCTCGCGCGCTCGCGGCGCGACCTGATCATGAAGCTCGACGAAGGCTTCGACGAGCTCCGCCGCCACCCCACCGCGTTCGATATCGACGACGACGCGGCCGACGACAACGCGAAGGCGATCGCGGAGGAGGCGCGCGCGCTCGGCGTCGAGCTCCGCAAGAACAACGGCACGGCGATCAAGAGCGAGGACGTCCCGACCGTCTCGGGCTCGATCGAGGGCGGGTCGAGCGCGAACGCGCTGGGCTCGATGACGCTCGACCAGCTGATCACGCTGCTCGAGGACAAGGCGCAGCGCGTGGCCGCCGCCGCCGAGCTCTGCGATCGTGGGCCCTCGAGCGCCGCGGCCGCGGCGGGGCCGGTGATCGCCGCCGTCAAGAAGATGTCGCGCGCGGAAGCCGTCCGCATCCTCGGTAAGTGCGTGAAGTTCGGAGCGGTCGCGGCGGCGCCCCTGATCGACGGGCTCGGCTCGTCCAAGGCGTTCCTGCGCCACGGCAGCGCGCTCGCCCTCGCGCTGTTGCGGACCGAGGAAGGCACGCAGGCGGTGATCGATGCGCTGGTCACCGAACCGACCGAGATCTGGCGTGAGATCGCCCGTGCGCTCGGCCAGGTCGGACCGGCGGCGTTGATGCCGCTCGCGAGTTACGCCGGGCGGCTCGGCGATCGGATGACCCCGCAGCTCCAGGAGCGGGTCGCGTGGGCGATGTCCCATGTCGGCGTGCGCGGCGGCAAAGGCCCTCTCGAGCAAATGGCGGCCGGCCAGAGCGTGATGGCGCCGATCGCGCGGCAGGCGCTCGCCCTCCTCGATACGGCGGCCCGCGACGAGGTTCGGGTCCGTCCTGGAGCCCAGGCCAGCCGCGATGTCACCGTCAACCGCGCCTTTTCGCGGCGGTTCTTCGAGGCGCTCGACGCCGCGCCGGATATCGCACAAGCTGCGCTGCACGACCTGGACGTCTCCGGGCCGATGGAAATGCTCGACGACAGCGATCTCATCGTCGAGGACGAGGACGAAGCGGTCCTCGACGAGTCGGATCTGATCCAGACGTAGGTATTTCAGGTAGTATCGAGCATCGGATGCGCATCGGGATTTTCTCCGACGTCCACGCGAACATCGAGGCGATGACCGCGGTGCTGGACGCGTTCAAGGCCGAGCGGCCGGCGATCGACAAGTACGTCTGTATCGGCGATGTCGTCGGCTACGGCGCCTCGCCGAACGAGTGTTGCGACCTCGTGCGCAGCACCGCCGCGTTCACGATCCTCGGCAACCACGACGCGGCGGTCGCGGGCCGGATGGACTACTCGTACTACTACGACGCGGCCCGTCAGGCGCTCGATCTCCACTCGCGCCAGCTCCGTCCGGAGAACAAGGCGTGGCTCGAGGGTTTGCCCTACGAGGTCCGCGATGGCGACATCACGTTCTGTCACGGCTCTCCGATCAACCTCGAGGAGTTCGAGTACATCTTCTCCGTCGAGCAGGCGTCGCGCTGCCTCGATATCTGGGACGACCTCGGCCTCGTCACGTTCATCGGTCACTCGCACCTCTGCAAGTCGTTCGCGCTGACCCGCGACGAGGTGTTCGAGGTGGTCGCGACCAAGTTCGTGATCCGGCCGGAACATCGCTACATCATCTCGGTCGGTTCGGTCGGCCAGCCGCGCGACTACGACAACCGCGCGAGCTACACGATCTACGACAGCGACGAGAAGACGTTCGAGTTCAAGCGCGTCGCGTACGACATCGATGCGGCGGCGCAGAAGATCTTCGCGGCCGAGCTCGAGCGCAACTTCGGCAACCGCCTGTTCCTCGGCGTCTAGCGCCACGATCACGGGGGCCCGCGCCCGGCGATCAATCGCCCTTGAGTGCGGACGCGGCGAAGTGCAGCGGCGCCTCGCGCGCGTGATCGAACGTGGCCTTGTCGATCACGCCGTCGCGATGCATCGCGTGCAGGATGACCTCGACGCGGGCGGCGCTGTCACCGTCGAGCCCTCCGGCGTGGCGAACGCGGCGCCCCATCGAGCGCGGCTCGGAGGTCAGCGCCGCGAGGAACGCGGCCTGGTGAAGCTCGAGCCCCGAGGCCGGCTCTCCGAACCAGTAGTGCGCCGCCGCCGCGACGCCGAACACGTGCGGTCCGAGCTCGATGATGTTGAGGTAGCGCTCGAGGATCTGCTTCTTGTCGAGCCGTGCCTCGAGCCGCCAGGTCAAGATCGCCTCCTGGAGCTTGCGATCGAGCGTGCGGTGCTGCGCGAGGAACGCGTTCTTGACGAGCTGCTGGCTGATCGTCGACCCGCCGCGCGCGAGCCGGTGATCGCGCAGATCGATCTCGAGCGACCGGCCGATCTGGATCGGATCGAAGCCGTGATGATCCCAGAACCGGGCGTCCTCGGCCGACACGAACGCGGCCGGCACGTAGCTCGGCAACACGCGGAGCTCCGCATACCCGGGGACGCCCCGGCCGATCTTCGCGCGACTGCCGTCGGCGAAGGTCTGCTCGCTGACGGTCGCCAGCGTCGACGCATCGGCGGCGGGCGGCTCGGCGGTGACGACGCAGCGGTTGTCGATGTCGAGCCCGAGGTCGACGCCCTCGCCGGCAGGCTTGTCGAGGTCGATCCCGAGGTGGGCTCGACCGCCGAAGCTGCCGGTCACCGCCATGCCGTCGAGCGGCCCGCGGATCTCGGCCGGCAGCGAAGCGAGCAGGGCCGCACAGGGCGCGGTCTCGAGCGCGACGTCGAGGTCGGCGTGGATCGGTTGGCCGCGGTGGAACGTACCGGTCGCGGTCGCGTGCGCGGCGCCGAGCGAGACGGTCAGGTGTTCGGCGGTGATCGCATCCGGAGCCACGCCCAGCGTACCGCGGACGTCCACGGCGAGCGCGATCGGCGCTGTGCCCGCGAGGTCGTGATCGACCCGGACCCCTTCGACCGTTCCGTCGATCCCGAGCACGAGCCCCGCACCGGTGCGCTCGATCGCGAGCGAACCCGAGGCGTGCGCATCGGCGACGACGACCCCATGCGGCGCGAATGCCGCGAACGCGCGGAGCGGGAGGTGTTCGCCCCGCAACGTGATCGCCAGGGAGCCGTCGGCGCCCGGCGGCGTGATCTCGGCGGCGAGGTGGCGAGGCACGCCGCCGTCGTCGAGCGCGGCGCGTAGCTCGAGCGAGCCACCGGCGACGAGCCGGCCGATCGAGACATCGCGCAGCGGGATGGTCTGGCTCGCGCCACCGCGGGCGCCCGGCACCGTGAGCTCGCCGCCGCCGGCGACGGCGAGCACGCGTCCGAACTTGACGTGGGGCAGGGCCACCTCGGCGGAGGCGCGCGCGAGCACGAGCTCGGCTTGCACGCGGCCGAGCGCGCCGCGCAGCCGCAACTTGCCGGTGATCACCCGGACGCCGCCCGCATCGGGGACCAGCTCGACGTCATCGGCCGAGACCTCGCCGAGCCCGGGCACGTGCGCGACCAGCAACCCCGAGCTGACGACGATCCGGCGCAACCGGGTCGTGCCGGCGTGCGCGACACCGGACTTCGCGAGGCGGCGCACCACGCGTGCGAGGTCGCTATCGCCGCTGCGATCGACCTCGAGCGCGACGCGCGGACTCGCGACGCGGATCTCGTCCGCGCCGAGCTGTCCCGACAGCAGCGAATCCAGCCCGACCGAAGCTTCGACCGCGTCGGCCGCGAACAGGCTGCCGAGCGCGACATCGGACAGGCGGATCCGCGCGGTGAGATCGGCATCGACACCGCCGATCCGCACCGGCACACCGGCCGCGGCGCCGAGGTGCTCCGCGAGCGCGGCGGTGGTCGCGGCCACGTAGTGCGCGGCGGTCGCGGGAACCCCGAGCGCGATCACGGCGGTCGCGCCGACGATCCTGTAGCTGCGCCTAGTGATGCGCGGCCTCGACGGCGACGAGCTCGTCACGGCGATCATCGCCGACGAACGGGCGTTGCACGATCCGGCGCTCGCCCCGGCCGCGCCGGGTGCCGAGGCTCGCGCTCGCGAGCATGCGCTCGCACAGCTCGCCGAACCCGATGCCGGCAGCCTCCGCGACCTTCGGGAGCAGGCTCGTCGGCGTGAGCCCGGGGAGCGTATTGACCTCGAGCACGAACTCGTTGCCCGACTCCGACACCATCATGTCGACACGCGTCGCACCCTTGCACCCCAGCGCGAGGTGCGCGCGCAGGGCCTGCGCGAGGCAGCCGCGATAGCGCTCCGGCGACAGCCGCGGCGGCACGTGATAGTCGGTGGCGCCCTTGGTGTACTTGTTCTGGTAATCGTAGAAGCCGTCGCGCGGCGCGATCTCGACGGCTCCCAGCGCGTGATCGTCCAGGATCGCGACCGACACCTCCATGCCGGCGATGAACCGCTCGACGAGGACCTCGTCGTCGAAGCGCAGCGCTTTCTCGACGGCGTGCGCGAGCTCCTCCTCGAAGCGGCAGATCGTGACGCCGACGGAGCTGCCCTCGCGGATCGGCTTGACGACGCAGGGGAAGCCAAAATCGCCGTGGACGTTCGCGAGGTCGGCGAGGTCGGCGGCGGTCAGCACGTAATAGGCGGGCGTCGGCAGGTTGTGGAGTCGAAACAGCTCCTTGGCCTTGCCCTTGTGCATCGCGAGCGCGGACGCCATCACGTCCGAGCCGGTGTACGGGATCCCGAGCAGCTCGAGCAGGCCCTGGATGCAGCCGTCCTCGCCCAGTCGTCCGTGCAACGCGATGAACGCGACGTCGGGGGCCTCCTGGCGGAGCGCGACGTCGATGTCGCGGTCGACGTAGATCGGCACGGCATCGTGGCCGCGCTCGCGCAACGCGGCGAGGACGGCCTCGCCGGTGCGCAGCGACACCTCGCGCTCGCTCGATAGACCCCCGAGCAACACACCGATCTTGCGGGACTGCATCGCTTGACTCCTTCGCGGAGAGAACGCTGCACGAGCACAGCCTGTTCCGTCCTGGATCGACCCTAGGGGCAGCCGCAGGGCCGGGCAAATTTCCGGCGCCCCCCAGATGGGTTGGATGGGTTGACGGTTCTCGGTGGCGCGGGGTACGAACCCTGTCGATGAGCAAGAAGAAGAGCGACGCATCGGGCGAGTCGGCGGTGGCCGCGTCCAAGAAGGCCAAGAAGCCGGCGCCGCCGAAAAGGGCTGCAGCCGCCAAGAAGCCCGCGGCCAAGCCCGCCGCCAAGCCCGCGGCCAAGCCCGCCGCCAAGAAGCCGCGCGCGAAGCAGGAGGCTGCGATCGAGATCGTGGCCCCCGAGGCGATCGAGGTGCTCGGCGAGGGCGAGTCGCTCAACGACGTGATCGAGGCCGAGATCGTGGCCGAGACACCGGCCGAGCCACCGCGGGTCCTCACCGAGGAAGAGCAACAGCTCTCCGCGATCTATGGCGAAGAGGTCACCGGCGCGGCCGGGACCGCGCATGGCGAGTTCTCCGACCACAAGACCCACGACGAAGACCGCCCGATGATGCCCGAGATCAACGCGCGCGAGGAGCGCAAGGCACAGTGGCAAGATCGCCGCGATCGCCGCAAGCAGCGCCGCGACGACCGTCAGCATCGCCGCGACGACCGCGGTGGTTCGCCCCAGGGAGCCCAGGGCGCGCAGGGAGCCCAGGGCGCGCAGGGAGCCCAGGGCGCCCAGGGGGGGCAGAGCGCGGGTCCGCGCCCGCACGAGCAGCAGCGGATGTTCCACAACCCCCAGGGCGGACAGCCGGGCGGCAACGGCCAAGCACCCCAGGGTAGTGCGCCGCGCGAATCGAGGCCGAACCTCCAGATGCCGCTCGCGCCCGTCGATCACGACGTGCTCGCGCGCGTCGGCACCCCGCTCGGCGACGCGGCGGCGGCGGTGTTCAACCAGCTGCGCAACGGCCAGCCGCTGCCGGTGCGCCAGCTCGCGCAGATGATGCGCAAGCGCAACCTCGTCAACCAGGATCCGGAGCAGCTGTGGCCGCAGCTCAAGGCCGAGCTCCTCGGCGACGAGCGCAGCTATCGCACGCTCGGCCTGCGCCCGCGCATCGTGTATCGCGGGCGCGATCTGTTCGCGCCCGGCCCCGTCGCGATGTCGACGACGGCCGAGGTCGAGGCTGGGATGGCGAGCGCCTTGTCCAGGCTCGCCGGCGCGACCCATCGCGCCCTGTCGCAGCGGATCTCGCGCGCCAGCTCGGCAGGGTTCGAGCGCCTGATCCACGCCTACCTCGTCGCGGCCGGTTATCGCGACATCGACTGGATCAAGCGCGTCACGGGGATCAGCTACGCGACCGCGACCGCGCCGGGCCTCGCCCGTACGGTGTTGATCAGCGCGCGCTCGGGCGACCAGGCGATCGATCGCCGCGGCATCGGCGAGCTCCGCGTCGGCGTCGAAGCGAAGGATCTCGTCGCCGGCATCCTGTTCGCGCCGCGCGAGCTGTCGGCAGATGCCGAGCAAGAGCTCGAACGGTCGGGCCGGTCGATCTCGGTGATGTGCGGCGACCTCCTGGTCGCGGCGCTGATCGCGACCGGCGTCGGCGTGGTGAGCGCGGCCGCGCCGGTGCACTATCTCGACGACCAGCTCCTCGACGAGCTGCTGGCGGGCTGAGCGGCATGGCTCGGATCGTCGTCCTCTACAACACCGACTACGACGCCGAGCAGGCCACGCTGACCGGTCCGGATGTGACCTCGGTGCGCGAGTCCGCGAAGGCGATCACGCGCGCGCTCGCCGAGAGCGGCCACACGGTCGAGCTCTCCGGCGTGCACGGCGTCGAGGTCTACAGCGTGCTCGCGCAGCTCCGCGCGGCCAACTACGACCTGTTGTTCAACCTGTGCGAGTCGATGGACAACGAGTCGCTCAACGAGCCGACGTTCGCGGGGCTGCTGGACCTGTTCGGCATCCTCTACACCGGCGCGGATCTGCTCGCGCTCGCGTCGTGCCTGCACAAGCAACGCACGAAGGACATCCTGATCGCGCACGGCGTCCCCACGCCGCCGTATCGCTACCTGGTCGACGAGCACGCGCTCGCCGACCCGGCGCTCGACGAGCTCGACTACCCGTGGTTCGTCAAGCTCGCGCACGAGGACGCGTCGCTCGGCATCACCGAGGCGAACCTCGTCGTGGATGCGGCCGGGTTGCGCGCGCGCAGCCGGGACCTGATGCGCGAGTTCGATCAGGCGGTGATCGCGGAGCGCTACGTCGAGGGTCGCGAGATCAACGTGACCGTCCTGGGCAACGGCGCCGAGGCGCGCACGCTGCCGCTCCACGAGATCGACTTCGCGGCGATGCCGCCGGAGCGGCCGCACATCGTGTCGTACGCCGCGAAGTGGGAAGCGGATCACGTCGACTACGCCGGCACCAAGCCGGTGCCGCTCCGCGATGCAACGCCCGCGCTCGTCACCGCCATCGAGCGGATCGCGCTCGCCGCGTACCACGCGGTCCAGCTCCGCGACTACGGCCGGGTCGATCTCCGTATCGACGCTGCCGGTCAGCCATGGGTGATCGACGTCAATCCGAACCCCGACATCTCGCCCGACGCGGGCGTCACGCGTGCGGCCGCGGCCGCGGGCATGAGCTATCCGCAACTCGTCACCGAGATCGCACGGATCGCGCTGCAACGGGGGCGGTAACCCGCTCAGCGCTCGTCGTCGGGCTCGCCGCCCGCGAGCCTGCGCAGCTTCTTCTGCAGCCCGAACCGCGAAAGTCCGAGCAAGCGGGCGGCGACGGTCTGGTTGTGCTTGGCGCGCGTCATCGCGGCAGTGATGTACGCCTGTTCGGTCGCGACCAGCGCGGGCTTGAGGCGGAGGTCATCGCCGAGCGCCGGCTTCGCGGGCTCGGGACGCGCCGCGGCGGCCGCGATCGACTCGGGGAGATCCTCGAGATCGAGCACGTCGCCGCCCAGCGCGACCCCGCGCGCGAGCGCGTTCTCGAGCTCGCGCACGTTCCCGGGCCAGCGGTGCTGGGCCAACGCGCGCGCCGCCGCGCGGGTCAACCGCGGTGGGGGCTTGCCGGGCGACAGTCGCTCGAGCAGCCGCTCGACGAGCAGCGGGATGTCGCCGTCGCGCTCGCGCAGCGGGGGCACGACGATCGCGATCACCTCGAGGCGGAACCGGAGATCCTCGCGGAACACGCCGGCCGCCGCGAGCTCCGCGAGCGGCCGCTGCGCCGCCGCGATCACGCGGACATCGACCTTGCGCGTGCTGGCTTCGCCGACGCGCCGGATCACGCCGTCCTGGAGCACGCGCAGCAGCTTGGCTTGCATGCCCGCACTGGTGTCCGCGATCTCGTCGAGGAACAAGGTGCCACCGTCGGCGACCTCGAACATGCCGCGGCGATCGCGATCGGCGCCGGTGAACGCGCCGCGCACGTGCCCGAACAGCTCGCTCTCGAGCAGCGGCTCGGGCACCGCGCTGCAGTTGATCGCGACGAACGCGCTGTCCTTGCGGGGCCCGTGGTCGTGCAACGCACGCGCGACGAGCTCCTTGCCCGTCCCGCTCTCGCCGACGATCACGACGGGTAGAGCGGCGACCGCCGCACGATCGACGAGGTCGAGCATCTTCACGATCGCCGGCGAGCTCCCGACGATGCGCTCGTAGCGGTGGCGCAGGCGACCGCGATCGGGGAGCGCCGCCTTGACCCGCACGAGCTCGGCGTCACGCTCCTCGAGCTCCGCGGCGAGCTTGCGGTTGAGCTCGTCGACCTCCACGGTCGTACGCCGCAGTCGCTCGGTGAGCCGCGCGTTCTCGATCGCGATCGCGGCGATCTCGGCGAGCTCGCCGAGCACGGTCGCGGCCCGTTCGTCGAACGCGCCGCCGCGCAGGCGGTGATCGACATAGATGCAGCCGGTCACCACGCCGCGCTGCCGCAGCGGCACCGCGAGGACCGACCGCAGGCGCAGCGCCGCGACCGAGGCGGCGACCGCGAACCGCTCGTCGACTCCGGCGTCGACGGTGATCACGGGTTCTCCGCTCTGCGCCGCACGCTCGGCGATCGAGCGGCTGACCGAGCGTTCTCCAGCCTCGAGATCCGCCGCGGCGAAGTTGCGCGACACCACCGGCCGTAGCTCGCCGTCGTCCTGGCGCAACACCAGGAAGCCGCGCTCCGCCGCGGTGATCTCGAT
>JBDTEH010000089.1:0-63423 GCA_039922635.1 Kofleriaceae bacterium
TGACGGCCATCACGTTCACCGCCCCTTCATCGCGAGCGGGCGGCGAGCGTCAGCGAGCAGTCCGTGTAGGCGCTGCCGACGATCGGGGACGACCCGCTGGAACCCGGCGCAGCGCGGATCGCCGGCGGCGCGACCGGCCTCCAAACCCCGCCTGCGGTGAAACGACTGCGGCAGATCAAGTGCGAGGAGCTGCACGTTCGGCTTGTGCTCGCGGTTCGTGCCGCAGGTCGCGTGATATTCGCACCCCTCAGCCCATGACAATGTCACGAGTAGCTTCTTCTTGAGCTCGGTGGACAGTGTGCCAGCCGGCTGGTGTACCAGTTGATCGGTGGTGGTGGCGTCGGCGGCGATCGGCGGAGAGCTGCAGATCTGCGAGGATGATTCGGAGCCGTCGTGGACGACCCCGCGGTTCGCGAGTGTGGCTCTTTGTGGGTCGGGGTTCGGTTCAAGGTTCCGGGCGGGATTGCTGGACATGGCGCAGGTATCGGCACGTCGACGGTGTGGTTGCGCCTCGCGTGCCCGCGCCACGAGTGCCATCAGGAAGTCGAGGCCCCATGAGCACATAGCGAATCCCGCAACTTCGAGCGAAGGGCGCCGGCATGGGACCTGACCAGGACGATCGTGTCGGCTGTGCGCGATCTCTAGCGTCACGTTCGGTTAAAGCGCTCGAGCATCCTCGATGCAAACATGGTCTCCCTGCCGATACGCCCATCGAGCGGGAGCGAGAGCTACCCTTTCGACTGATCTCGCATGCGCGCCTCAGCGGCTGTGGGGCCGCTTCGGCGCACGCTTGCGCTCGCGTGCTTCATGTCGTTCCACCTGCTTGCGTTCGCGCCGGAGGTCTGCAGGAGACGGCACCCCCGCGACGCGCCTCGCATGTTCGGCACCCTCGAAGTAGAGCTGCAGGACGCGCTTGAGCGCGGGAGTCAGCGACAAGTCGCTGAGCGCGACCTCGGTACCGCGGCGTTGGTAGAGCTCCGCGAGCGCATCGCCCGGCTCGACGCCGCGAACGGGAGCGAGCTCGCGAGCGAAGAAGTGGTGAGCCACCTCCGCGAATTGAACCAGATCATCGGCGCCGAGCGTGCGTGAGCGCTAGGCGACTACGTCTTGAACAGGAGGCCGGAAGGAAAGAGGCGGCCGTGCTGATGCGCAGCGAAGAGGAGCGGATTGTGTTGGCAGGCAGGCAGGCAGGCAGGAGGTCCTCTGAGCGATTTCACAAGGGAGGTGCTCGAACGGCAGCAGGAGATAAACCTATCGGCACACGGCCAAGCCGTTGCGGAATCCTGCAACCTTCCGAATCACCTCGCCTTTAAAACTAGGCAACCGGACGGCGGAGTACCCGATACCGTCGTCATGGGAACCGCGGAGAAATACTATCCAACCCCCCAGCACCGGTGCGGACCGCCCATGCCTGAGGGCAGGGCACAACCGCTTGGTCTGAACGTTCCGATCGACATGGAGGTGGTCTCGTGATTCATCTTGGGTTGAACCTCGCGCGCGCGGGCGACACGAAGTCGAGCTTGCCGCCCACCACGCGAGAGGATTCTCTCGATTCTGACATCCTCATGGTGCTCGACCGCGTGGAGCCGACGGGTACGATCGCGATGAGCTATTTACGTCGGGAACGCGAGTTACTCGAACTATTCGAGCGACTCACCGCCGACGAGTGTCTCGCTCTCGCGCATCGGCTGTCCGTGTGCCGCGCGGACGATACGGTCGCCGTCGGATTTGGCCGAATGGTCCCCGAACGGCGCCAAAGAATCGTTCGGTTTCTCGCGGACGTGCGCCGGCGCGAAGCTCTGAAAGGTGCGCGCCGGTGGTAACGCACGACGCCGCACAGATCGTCGACTTTCGTAGTGCCTCTACTCCGTACCGTGCGCCAATCGAGTTGCTGAACGATCAGCTCCGATTCGTGCGCGCACGACTCGACGAGTTATGCGAGCGCGAGATGCACTCGGCCTGCGGCCTCGATGTAGATGCGATCGAGTCGTTGATCGCTCGTCGGCTCGGCGTGTCCGACCCCGCAAACGTCCCGATCGCTCGTCTCTACGCGAGCTTTCGGCTGACCGAATCAGAGCGACGAGTGCTGTGGGTGTTGGTCGCGCACGAGTTGTGTCCCGAGGCTCGCGCGCGGGTGCGTGAGCTGAATACCGAACAGCTCTCCGACGCTACGACCGACACGTTGCGGCGCATCGTCTATCGCGAGCCGGGAAGCCATTCCGCCTGGATCGAGCTGGCGGAAGCCGGAACGTTGCGTCGGCTCGGGCTGATCGAACGCACGGATGCCGGGACTGCGGTACCGATTCACCGCCAGACCTGGAAGATCGCGGATCGAGTCCTCGCGCTGGTCCACGGCGAAGTCGGACTCGATGCAAAACTCGCGAAACTGGCGGAGATGTTTGATCCGGGCTCGGAGCACGAACTGGTCATCGCAGGTAACGCGCGCGAGCGGCTCTCGTCGGCGTGCGACGGCAACGGCATCGTGGTGGCGTACGGCGGTGCCGGGACCGGCCGTCGCTCCCTCCTTGGAGCTGTGATCCACGCCCGAGAGCAACGCATCCTCCAGATCGACGGACACTCGATCGCGAAGGATCGCGACCTGGCACACAGTCAGCTGCGTGGTCTTGCCCGCGAGTGTGCCTTGCTCGGGCTCGTGCCACTGATCCGCGATCTCGACGCGCTCGTGGCGAGCGGCGACGTCGCGGAGCGCCTTGACCTCGTCGAGACCGAGTTGCCCGGCCTCGTCGTCGCGACCGCGGCGCGTGCGATCAGTCGGCGATGGCGACGCGCAGTCACGCAGGTCGAGCTCGAGCCACTGTCCGGCGATGAGCGAGCCCGCGCGTGGCTCTCCGCACTACCAGCGCTGTCACCGACAAGTGCCGACAACCTCGCCACGCTCTATCCGCTCGCTCCGGGCTTGATCCAGGCCACGAGCGTCGTGGTCCGCGAGCACAGCTGCGGTCACGTCCCTACGTCCGAACAGATCGCCGAGGGATTGCGGTCGATCCTCGACGATCGCGTTGCCGGCCTCGCGACGCGCGTGACCGTTACCCAAACCTGGGATGACATGGTGTTGCCCGAAGACCAGCTCGCTGCGATCGTCGAGCTGATGGCGCGTATCCGCGAGCGCCGGACTGTGTACGAGCGGTGGGGATTTGCAAAGAAGCTGGGGAAGGGGCTCGGCGTTGCGGCGCTGTTCTCGGGGCCGCCGGGTACAGGCAAGACGATGGCAGCGGGTCTCATCGCTCGCGATCTCGGTGTCGAAATCCACCAGGTAGACCTGAGTAAAATCGTCTCGAAGTGGCTCGAAGTGGATCGGCGAGACCGAGAAGAACCTCGCGGCGTTGTTCGACGCAGCGGAAGCGGGGCACGCGATCCTCTTGTTCGACGAGGCGGACGCGTTGTTCGGCAAACGTACGGATGTGAAGTCGAGTAACGACCGGTACGCGAACCAGGAGGTTAACTTCCTGTTGCAACGCCTCGAAACCTACGCCGGCATCGTGGTCCTCACGACGAACCACGAGACCTCGATCGACGAAGCATTTCGTCGTCGGCTCGCGGCGCGGATCCAATTTGCGATGCCAGAGGTCGACGAGCGCTTGATGCTCTGGCGCGCGATGATCCCGAAGACGGCTCCTACCCAGGGACGGCTCGGCATCGAGCAACTCGCAGAGCATTACGAAATGAGCGGTGGTTATATCCGCAATGCAGTTCTGCGAGCTGCATTCCTCGCGGCGGCTGAGCGCACGCCGATCACCGCCGGTCATCTGTCGAGCGCGGCCCGTCTCGAATACGAGGCGATGGGCAAGCTCGCAGCAAACATCTAGGGAGGTCGTCAATGTCTGGAGCATACGAGACCAAGAAGGCGGCGAAGGTCGCACCGTCGCAAGCCGAGGAGAGCGACACGGCGCCGCTGCCGAAACCATTCCGACGCGCGTCGAATGCCGGGAACGCGACACCCACGTTCAAGGCGGCCGACCAAACCGCCCAAATGGACGCCGCCGCGCGGGCGGTGACGGCGCCGGTCCCCGAGGGGAAGGAAGGCAAGGGCAAGCCCGTTGCGATCGACCACGCGCCGACCGTCGACGACGTGTTCGATCCAGAGCGCCCCGCGCTTGACGGCGCAAGCCAAAACACGGTGCTCGCGATCATCCAGCAGAACGTCAACGACCTCTACCAGGAGGTTCTGCTCGGACAGCTCGCCACACTAAAGACGGACCTCGCGAAGACGGCGCCGGTCCCGCCGACTCCGTTCGCGATGAAGCTGCTGGCATGGGTCGTCGAGACCGTCGCCTCGCACGCGATCGGATACATCAGCGGTTTCCTCGGCAAGGAGCTGTTCGGGCACGAGGGATCGAACGAGGCGACGGAAACGGAGGTGTCGGTCGGTGGCACGGAGGCAGAGCCGGCGTCGATGGTGGCCAAGTCGCAGCCGTCGCCCCCGCCGAACCCGAAGGAGATGGCGGTGGCGAAGGCGGGCGAGATGGCCGGCCACAAGGGCGGGGACCTGCTCAGAGAGAAAGTATTGGATCGCCCGACATCAGGCCCTACCGAGGTCGAGCAGCAGCAGCAGCCAGCGCTGACGACCGGCGGCCTCCTGGACGAGTTCGTCGTACGCGAGCGCCACATGCTGCTCGCGAAAAAGAGCGACATCATGGCGAGGCTCATGATCATGCACGAGCATGCGGGCGGTCAGGCGAAGGCGGATACGGTTGAGTTCGGCAACAAGCTCCGCGACTTGATCGGCTCCCCTTCACTCACCGCATGGTTTCGCACCAAGGTCGCGATGGAGTGGCTCAACTTCGTCGCGCGCGTTTCGCTTGGCCCGCGCGCCGAGGGGGAGTCCACGGATCTGCGCGGGGCGAACACGATCGGCGGAATCGGCGATGGTGGGATCGAGGCACAGCGGCAGTGGTCTGGTGCGGACGGCATGATCGAGATCATGCTCGACGTCCCAGAGACGGTGCGAGGTTTGGCCGGAGTCAAGCTACACCGGGCGTCGATCCCGTCGAGCTACGGCGCCGCGCAGATCCTCCAACGCCTCAATGGCGTCGGCCCGGACGGCCGCGCATACAACCTGGCGACAATCCCAGTGTACCGACGGATCTGGCTGAAGACGGGCGAGAGCAAGCTCGACGAGTCGCCTGCGTTCGTGATCAGCCCCGATGGGCAGATCGAGGCGGATGTTGGGAATACCGTGCTCGAGGCGATCGGCGCGACCAAGCCGGTCAAGACAGGTAACCTCGCGCTCGATGCACTTGGCGTCGGCAATCAGTCCATGCACGTCGGCGAAGCTGGCGGGACGAGCGGTCGAATTACGGACGAGGAGCGCCAAGATCCAACGGCCTTGCTGGCTCGTGGAGCCGCGCTCGTGCACTGTATGACCGGGGCCGACCTGATCCGAGAGATGGTCGCCGGCATCTCCCCGCAGGCCATCAAATGAATCGAATCCGAGCGTGCCTACTACTCGTCGGGATTGCCGGGCTGGCCGGCTGCGAGCACAAGTCGCCGCTCGGGACGTTCTCTCAGGCCGACGCACGAGCGTGGGCGAAGGACTGCGACGTCCCGATCGTCGCGGAGAACCCGCACGATCCGAGCACGCCGGGTCCGATCACGCGCGATGGGGGCCCGGCGTTCGAGCGTGCCGCGCGGCGCTACCGCTGCGCACCTCCGGGCTGGTCGATCTACGTCGACGATAAGGATCAGGTCCTCGGGCTTTGCGTTGACGACGATACGAGACCGTACATGAGATCCCAGGGTTCGTTCAGCGAGAGCGTCGACCACGAGGTCGACCGCGCACGTAGGCTCGTCGACGCGCATTGGGGGCTGAAGCTCGCTGGCGAGATGCTCCGCGGCGCCGACGACGATCATTGCTCGCCGAAAAGTGCGCCTGTTGGCCACGGCCTCGTGCGCTGGGGGGCAAGCCAGCTCACGTACCCCCATCCCGAGACGATCCGCTCGCTGAACATGTGCTGCTGGGAAGCGACGGACTGACTCCACGATCGCTCAGCGAGCCGTACTCGCCGCAGCATCGCTGCCTCGAGTTCGAGCCGCAGCGCTGGCTCGCAACCCGAGCACGGCTCGAACACGACGAGCTCGAACGCCCGCTGTCCCACATCACGCTCCCTCCGATGCCGCCTGCCGCGGTCGAGCCGTCGACGTCTGCCGCCTAAAATGTCGAGCCTACGACGCTCGGGCGAGCTCATAGCAGGTGAGGTTCACACTGCGCTTGCGAGCAGTCGCGAAGGGCCGAGTTCCGTCGGCTGCGGACGCGATCGGGGTCGTCCTCGGCGCGATCGCGGAGCCGATGCCGACCGGTAATTACCGTTATTACGGGTCCGGTGTGATGGGGTGCTCGCGCAGCGTACGGACACACGCCGACCACCGCGGACATCATCGCCGCCAGGGTCGGCTGTCCGCGGTTTGTCCGAGGGTGTCCGGGGCACTCCGGACGGCTCGGACACTCCGGCAAGTGATGTCAGTGAGTTAGGCACGGCACGAAGTACGCAACTGCCCCACGCATCGGCCGATAGAGAGCTCGGTTGGACAAGGAGCAGCGAATGAATTTTGATCCACGCGAGACGCAATCATTGGTGGAAGAGCCGCGGCGGAGCGCGATCGTCGTCGGGCTTCGGCGGGTTTCGAGCGGCGAGGTGGTCCGGCTCGATGGCAAACGGTGGGCGGTCGGCACGCATCCGGGGTGCGAGATCGTCGTGACCGACCCGTTCGTATCGGGCAAGCATTGTGCGATCGAGCGGCGCGGGCAGGGCGCGCTCGTCGTGCGCGATCTCGAGTCGCGCAACGGGACGTTCATCGAGGGCAATCGGGTCGAGTCGGCCGAGCTCCGGGTCGGCTCGTTCCTCGCGGTCGGCCACACGACGTTCGTCGCGGTCGCTTCGATCGAGGACGAGCACGAGCACCGGCGCGCGGCGGAGTTGCTGCGCGGACAAGATCCGACGCTGCGCACGACGATCGATCAGGCCAAGCGCGCGGCGGTCGCGGATTGCAACGTGCTGATCCTCGGCGAGACGGGGACCGGCAAAGATCTGCTGGCGCGGCTGATCCACGAGAGCTCGCGGCGCGCGTCCGGGCCGTTCGTGGCGGTCAACTGCGGCGCGCTGCCGCGCGAGCTGATCGCCTCGCACCTGTTCGGGCACGAGAAGGGCGCGTTCACGGGCGCGGTCGAGCAGCGCGATGGCTACTTCGTCGAGGCGAGCGGCGGCACGTTGTTCCTCGACGAGATCGGCGAGCTGCCGGTCGAGCTCCAGCCGCATCTGTTGCGCGTGCTCGAGACCAAGCGCGTGCGCCGGTTGAGTGGCGGCGGCGAGAAGCCGGTCGACGTGCGGATCGTCGCGGCGACGAACCAGACCGCGGGGCTCGGCGGCGACGGTGCGCGGCTGCGCAGCGATCTCTATCACCGGCTCGCGGTGGTCGAGCTGTGCCTGCAGCCGTTGCGCGATCGGATGGCGGACCTCGGCGAGCTGGTTCACGTGTTCCTGGGCGAGCACGAGGCCGAGCACGGGCACAAGGAGGTCACACCGGAGGGCTGGGACGCGCTGCTCGCGCACGACTGGCCGGGCAACATCCGCGAGCTGCGCGCCTCGGTCAGCCGCGCCGCGATGTTCGGTCAGGACCAGCTCGGCGCGAAGGACTTCTTCCCGCCGACCCACGGGCGCGGGCGCACCGCGGTGCGGCTCGACACCCAGGAGGTGCCGAAGCTCGCGCCGTACCACGCGACCTTGCGGGTCTCGATGGAGCAAGCGCTCGCGCGCTACGGCACGATCCGCGCCGCGGCGACCGCGATCGGCATGCCGAAGTCGACGTTCGCGGACAAGGCGAAGGCGTGGAAGCTCGAGGTCCGCCGCAAAGTCCGGATCCACCGCAGCGCGGCAAAGCGCTAACATGGAGGCGATGGACGAAGCGTCCGCGCCTCCCTCGCGTTCGGTCGCGATCACCGACGACTCGCGGATCCTGTTGCGCGGCGTGGCGTGGAGCACCTACGTGGTGCTCCGCGATGAGCCGGCCGACATGCATCTGCGGATGACGTATCTGCAGGGAGAGCTCGAGATCATGAGCCCGGGGATGCGGCACGAGGTGTTTGCGGTGCAGATCGCTCGGTTGCTCGAGCTGTTTTGCCACGTGCGCGGCATCGACTTGTACGGATTTGGCGGGGCGACCTACCGCGAGAAACCTCGCGCACGCGGGCTCGAACCCGACCGGTGCTACGCGCGCGATCGAGTCAAGAAGTACCCGGACGTCGCGCTCGAAGTGATCGTCACCTCGCCGCTGCTCGACAAGCTCGAGGTCTATCGCGGCCTCGGGATTCTCGAGGTGTGGGTGTTCGAAGCCGGTCGCTTCACGATCCACCGCCTGCGCGCCGACCGTTACGTCACGATCGGCGCCAGCGAGGTGTTTCCCGAGGTTGACCTGGCGCGGATCGCGCACTACGCCGCGCAGCCGAACCAGCCGCAGGCGCTGCGCGACTTCGAGGCCGAGCTCCGCCGCTGACTACTTCGCGGCCGCGGCGGCGGCGCGCGTGCGCAACACGTACTGCAGGATCCCGCCGTGCACGATGTACTCGGCCTCCTGCGGCGTATCGATCCGCGCGATCACGGTGAACGTCTTGTCGGTTGCGCCCGACGTGCTGGCCGTGACGGTCAGCTTCTTCTTCGGCGACACGCCACCCGCGATGCCCTCGATCGAGAACACCTCGTCGCCGGTCAGCCCGAGCGACTTCGCATCGGTGCCGGGCTCGAACATCAGCGGCAGCACGCCCATGCCGATCAGGTTCGAGCGGTGGATCCGCTCGAAGCTCTTCGCGATCACGGCGCGCACGCCGAGCAAGAGCGTGCCCTTCGCGGCCCAGTCGCGCGAGCTGCCGGTGCCGTACTGCTCGCCCGCGATCACGATCAGCGGGATGCGATCCTTCTCGTACTGTACGGCCGCGTCGTAGATCGGCATCTCGGTGCCATCGGGCAGGTGCTTCGTGAAGCCACCCTCGACCCCGGCCAGCATGAGGTTCTTGAGCCGGATGTTCGCGAACGTGCCGCGCACCATGACCTCGTGGTTGCCGCGGCGCGAGCCATACTGGTTGAAGTCGGCAGGCTTGACGCCGTGGCTCTCGAGGTACTTCGCGGCGGGCGAGCCCTTCGCGATGTTGCCGGCCGGCGAGATATGATCGGTCGTCACCGAATCGCCGAGCACCGCGAGCACGCGCGCGCCCGCGATGTTGGTCAGCGGTGGCGGGGTCGGGCCGAGGTTATCGAAGAACGTCGGCTTGCGGATGTAGGTCGAGCGGTCGTCCCACGCGAACGTGTCACCGGCCGGGACCTCGAGGGACCTCCACTCGGCGTCGCCGTCGAGCACGTGCGCGTAGCGCTGGCGGTACTGATCCTTCTTGATCGCGGTGCGCATCGCCTCGGCGACCTCGGCGGGCGAGGGCCACACGTCCTTGAGATACACCGGCTTGCCATCGCTGCCGATGCCGAGCGGCTCGGTGTCGAGATCGATGTTCATCGTGCCCGCGAGCGCGTACGCGACGACCAGCGGCGGCGATGCGAGGTAGTTCGCGCGCACGACCGGGTTGACGCGGCCCTCGAAGTTACGGTTGCCCGACAGCACGGCCGCGACGACCAGGTTGCCGTCCTTGACCGCGGCGGCGATGTCGTCGTGGACCGGCCCGGAGTTGCCGATGCAGGTCGTGCAGCCGTAGCCGGCCAGGTAGAAGCCGAGCTTCTCGAGCTCGGTCATCAGGCCGGCCTGGGTCAGGTAGTCGGTGACGACCTGCGATCCCGGCGCGAGCGAGGTCTTGACCCAGGATTTGCTGGTCAGGCCCTTCGCGACGGCCTTCTTCGCGAGCAGGCCGGCGGCGAGCAGCACCGATGGATTCGAGGTGTTCGTGCAGCTCGTGATCGCGGCGATCACGACCGCGCCGTGGCCGAGATCGAAGCTGCCCTTGTCGGTCGTGACCGCGCGGGTGTGGCCGAGGTTACCGGGCGCGGGCTGACCGCCCTCGTTCAACCAGCGATCGACCGAGTCCCGATCGGCGGTGGACTTGTCACCGAGGATCGCGGGCAGCGTGCGGCGCCAGCTCCGGCGCGAGTCCTTGAGCGGGACGCGATCCTGCGGGCGCGCGGGCCCGGCGATCGAGGGCTCGACCGTGCCGAGATCGAGCGACAGCGTGTCGGAGAACCGCAGCTTCGCGCCCGGCACGTGCCACAGCAGGTTCTCCTTCGCGTAGCGCTCGACGAGCTGGACGTGATCGTCGGTGCGGCCGGTGAAGCGCAGGTACGCGAGCGTCTCGTCGTCGACCGGGAAGAACCCCATCGTCGCGCCGTACTCCGGCGCCATGTTCGCGATCGTCGCGCGGTCGGGCAGCGATAGCGCGGCGACGCCGTGACCGTAGAACTCGACGAACTTGTCGACGACGCCCTTCTTGCGCAGCATCTCGGTCACGGTCAGCACGAGATCGGTCGCGGTCGCGCCGGCCGGCAGCTTGCCGTTCATCTCGAAGCCGACGACCTCGGGGATCAACATCGCCATCGGCTGGCCGAGCATGACGGCCTCTGCCTCGATGCCACCCACGCCCCAGCCGAATACGCCAAGGCCGTTGATCATCGTCGTATGCGAGTCGGTGCCGACGAGCGAATCGGGGAAGGCGACGCCGTCCTGGGTCCACACCACCTTGGCCAGGTACTCGAGGTTGACCTGGTGGCAGATGCCGGTGCCGGGCGGCACGACCTTCATGTTCGCGAACGCCTGTTGGCCCCAGCGCAGGAACAGGTAGCGCTCGCGGTTGCGCTGGTACTCGCGTGCGACGTTGTGCTTGAACGCCACGTTCGTGCCGAACTCGTCGACCTGGACCGAGTGATCGATCACGAGATCGACGGCGCGCAGCGGGTTGATCGACTTGCCCGGCTGGCCGAGCACCTCGAACGCGTCGCGCATCGCGGCGAGGTCGACGACGCACGGCACGCCCGTGAAGTCCTGCATCAGCACGCGCGCGGGGCGGAGCTGGACCTCGTGCTCGACCCGCTTCTGCGGGTTCCAGCCGGCGACCGCCTGGATGTCGGCCGGGGTGACGGTCTTGCCGTCCTCGTAACGGACGAGGTTTTCGAGCAGCACGCGCATCGAGTACGGCAGGGTCTCGACGTCGCCGATCTTGTGCTGGATCAACGCATCGAGCCGATACATGCCGATCGACGAGCTACCGACGGAGATCTGCGCCTTGGCGCCAAAACTATTCGTGGTCATGGGAGCTCCGGGGAATCTAGCAGGACATAAGATGTTCTCGAATGGATCTGGTGACCGAAGCGGCGGACATCGCCGTCGTCAGCGAGGCGCTCGCGCACGCTCCCGTGGTCGGGTTCGATCTGGAGTTCGCCTCGGCGGACCGCCTGGTGCCGCGGCTCTGCCTGCTGCAGGTGTCGTGGGTCGACGAGACACGCCATCGCATGTTCGATGCGCCGGGCGCCTCGATCGTCGCGATCGAACCGGAGATTCGCCTCGTCGATCCGCAGGCTGCAGACGTCCGGCCGATCATCGACGCGCTGGCGGCCCATCCGCGGGTGATCGCGCACGCGCCGCGCCAGGATCTGGCCCTGCTGGCGACCCGCCACGCGCTCGCGGCGATGCCGGGGCTTGTCGACACCCAATTGATGGCCGCGTTCGCCGGCCTCGGTGACCAGGTCGGGCTGGCGACGCTCGCGAACGAGCAGCTCGGCACCCACCTCGGCAAGGATCAGCAGTGGACCGCCTGGGAGCGCCGGCCGCTGACCCCCGCGCAGCTCGCGTACGCGGGCTCCGACGTGCGCTACCTGCACGCGCTCTACGCCATGCTCGCGCGGCTGCTCGGCCCGGCAAAGCTCGCGTGGGTGGGCGCCGAATCACAACAGATCCTCGCCGACGCGCTCGACGCGGCGGCGGTCACGCCCGAGACCGCGTGGGAGCAGATCGGCGGCGTGCAGGGGCTCGAACCGGCGGCTCGAGCCGGTGCGATCGCGCTCGCCGCGTGGCGCCAGCGCACCGCGATCGAGCTCGACCGGCCGCTCGGCCAGGTGCTCGCCGTCAAGAACCTGATCGATCTCGCGCGCCATCGGCCCCAGGACGCGCACGCGGTGCGCGCGCAAAAGGGCATCGCGCCGATCGCGAAGACCCGCGCGGAGGACATCTTCGAGGCGCTCGCGCACGCGGTTCCGGCACCGGCCGGCGTGGCCCGCACCGCCGCCCGCGCTCCGAGTCCGCGCGCGCAACGCTGGGCCGAGATGCTGCTCGCGATCGCGCACGTCGTCGCGGACGAGACCCGGATCGCGCCACGCCTGCTCGCGACCCGCGGCGATGCCGAGCAGTTCGCGCGCGTCGCCGACGAAGACGGGCTCGCCGCGACCGCCGCGCTGCCGGCTCGCGCAACCTGGCGCGCCGGCGTACTCGGCGTCGCGTGGGCCGGCTGGCTCGAGGGGACCGTCGCGATCGTCGGCGACCCGAGCTCCGCGGGCGGCGTGCGGCTACGCGCCGCCACCGACGATCACGACGATCACGACGATCACGACGATCACGACGCGCGATAGCGCGGATCGATCTCGGTCACCGGGATCAGGCGCGAGAGCTCGAGGATCGCCGCTTCGTCGCGCGGTTCCGGATCGAGCGCGCGCGCCTCGAGGAACAGCTCGAACGCGCGCTTGTTGCAGAGCAGCGCGTGGACGGGATTGCCCTTGGCCTGATGGACCCGCGCCTCGGCCGCGAGCAGCTCGCCGGCGATCCGCAGCTTCATCGGATCGGCGAGCAGCTGGGCGAGGGTCGGTCCGTCGAGGCGCTCGACCAGATCGCGCGGTACGTCGAGCAGGTCGGTCCACGCGCGCTCCGACTCGGCGAGCGCCTCGTCCAGCTTGCCATTCGCGGTGCGACCCACGATCCGCGCGAGCGCATCGGCGAGCTGGTGGATCATCCGTTCGATGAAATCTTCGCGTAGCACCGAGCTCCCAAGTTAACCACGTACGAGCGGGCCGCAAGCGCGCCGGCTCCGAGCGCCGGCTACGACCAGCCGGTCCAGAAGAACATCAGCGCGTGGATGCCGCGATCTCGGTGGGCGAGCTCGAGCAGCGGCGTGACCTTCGCGCGATCCTCGGCTTTGCCATCGACACCGGGCCACGGGTCGATCATGACGAGCTCCTCGGCGGCCCGGGATTTCGGATCGAACCGTTCCATCGTGACGCCGACCGCGTGGTAGCCGACGGCATCGTCGGGCGCGTCGCGCCCCGCGGCGTTCTCGCCGGGGTGGAGGCGCTTGAAGCTGGTCGGCAGCATCGCGCCGCGATAGCCCTTACCCTGGCGCACCCACTCGAGCAGCGCGGCGGTCGGCACGGCGACGCGGCGGCACTGCAGCCGATAGCCGAGCTCGGCCAGGGCCTGGGTCCGCGCGCTGAACCAGCGCTGCACCTTCTCGATCGTGCCGCCCTCGCGAGACGTGTTGAGCTCGTGGAAGATGTGCTCCTGGATCCCGGGCGCATAGGCCCCCGCGCGATACGCGATCCGGCGCAGCAAGTACGCGGTCGCGGCACCACAACAGGCGTTGACCGTGTGAAACACGGGCACCGAAAACACCAGGTCCTCCGGGCGCTGGAGGACAACTTCATCCCGGGTCACCACGAGATCCACGATCGTTGGCGAGCGTACACGATCCTCCCTTCCGGCATCGTACGTCCGCGTCACGACTGGGCTTCCCCGATCGTAGGTTGACACTCTGTCAGGCTTCTTGTACTGACATTATGTCAGGTTATGCCGCGCCGCCCCGATCTCGCCCGCCGCCAGGAGCTCGCCGCTGGCGCGTTCGAGGTGCTGCGCAGCCGCGGCATGCAGACCAGCATGAGCGAGCTCGCCGACGCGCTCGGGGTCAAGCGCCCGACCTTGTACTTCTACTTTCCGGATGTCGGCGCGGTGTTCGAGACCGTGCTCGACCAGACCTACGCGGCGCTCACCGAGCTGGTGCTCGCGCGCGTGCGCGATGTCGATCATCCGCTCGATCGACTGCGCGCCGTGGTCGATACGACGATCGCGTTCCATCGCGAGCGCCCGCAGCTGATCGGTGGGCTGTTCCAGCTGTGGGCGATGGGCGGACGCGACTTCCAGAGCGTGCTCGAACGCGAACGCCGGGCGGTGCTGGTCGCGCGCGATGCGCTGGTCGCGGACCTCCGCGCCGGCATCGCGAACAAGCAGGTCCGCGCGTGCGACCCCGAGCGCATCGTCGAGCTCGTGCTCGCGGTCGTCGACGGCGTGCTCGTGCATCACGTGATCGGGATCGCGCGCCCGGACGGCGTGCTCGAAGAGCTCGCGGCTCGCATCATCGAGCCGCTGCGCCCCGGCAACAAGCAGAGGAGACGCAGGTGAAACCGTTCCTGATGGCCCGGCTCGCCGGCACGCAGACCGAGATGGGGGCGCAACACGGCGCCCTCGTCGCCGCGGATGCGCTGCGGTTGATCGAGTTCTACAACACGATGCCCGAGCGCACGCTCGCCGGCGACCTGGGCGGTGTCGGTCGCCGCGTCGCGCGTGCGGTCGCGCGCGGGTGGCAGGCGCGGCTCGTCCGGCACCGCCCGCCCGAGCTCGTGGCGCGCTCGCGCGCGTTCGCCGAGGCCGTCCAGGCCGCGCTGCCGGGCACGACCGTGCGGGGCGATGCGATGCTCGACATCGCGACGATGGACGCGTTGCAGAACTGCGTCGCGCTGATCGCACGCGCGAAGCTGGGGCCGTTCGCGGCGCCGTCGCCGCTGGGCAAGCTCGGCGCCCGGCTGGGCCGCGGCGCGATGCGCGCGGCGATCCCCGCGTGCTCGACCGCGATCGCATGGGGCGACGCGACCCACGATGGCGAGCTCGTGTTCGGTCGCAACTTCGACTTCCCCGGCGTCGGCGTGTGGGACGCGGCGCCCGCGTTCGTCACGTGCGCGCCGACCGGAGGCCAGCGCTACGGGTTCTTCGCGACGCGCGGCGCCGATGCGCCGGTCGTCACGGTCGTCAACGAAGCGGGGCTGGTGTTCGCACCGCACACGCGCTGGCATCGCGGGGTCACGTTCGGCGGCGCGATGATCGTGGACGTCGTGCACGAGCTCGCGCGCCGGGCCGAGACGCTCGACGACGCGATCCGGATCGCGCGCGAGCGGCCGATCTCGTCGAGCTGGGGGATCGCGATCGGGTCGGCGCGCGAGCGCTCGGCGTGCGTGCTCGAGATCGCGGGGCCGGCGCTCGAGGTCGTGCGGCCCGATCCCGGGGCGACGTTCCTGGTGTGCGCGAACCGCTATCGCAGCGCCGTGCTTCAGCCGGGCGAGCTCGCCGGCTCCGAGGCGTGGGCGCTGCACTCGGAGCGCCGCGAGCGCCGGCTGCGTGCGCTCGTCGCGGAGCGCACCGCGCCGCTCACGCCGGAGCAGCTCGCGCGCTTCCTCGGCGATCGTCATGACGTCGAGGATCCGGGGCGGCGGCGCCACCTCGGCGCGATCCTCGCGCAGGGCACGAACGTGCATTGTGCGGTCGTCACGCCGGCGCGTCGCGAGGCGATCGTCGGCATCGATCAGGCGCCGACGTGCGAGGGCCGCTGGGCCGAGCTCGCGTGGCAGTGGGACGGCCCGGTCGGCGCGTGGGAGCTCGGCGCCACCGCGAGCGCGTGCGGCTTCACCGCGGCCGTGCGCGACGACATCGCGGCGCCGCACGACGCCGCGACCCGCGCGCTCTACGAGGCCGCCCAGGCCTACGATAACCATCACGACGTGCCCGCGACGCTCGCCGCGATCGAGCGCGCGGTCGTCGCGGATCCCGGCGATCCCTCGTTGCGCCTCCCGGCCGCCTGGCTCGCGCTGGAGGCTCGCCGGTCCGAGCGCGCGATCGTCCATGTCCACGCCGGGCTGGCGACCGAGACCGAGGCGTATCGGCGCGGCCAGCTGCTGCTGTGGGGCGCACGCGCCGCGCGGGCGCAGGACCGCGAGCTCGCACGGCGCTGGACCGGCGAGCTCGCCGCGCTCGGCATCGCCGAGCTCACCGCCGCGTCCCGCCGGCCGTTTCGCGGTCGCCCGCATGTCAATTTGATGCTGGCCGACGCCTATTGATATCCTCGCTCCCCAAAGGGGTGAGCTCATGCTGCTGCTCGACATCAATGCTGCTGTCCTGATCCTCGGTGGAATCCTCGCGCTGTCCTCGCTGATCGTGGCGAAGCGTCCCGACGCGCAGCGCGTGATCGCGAAGCTGACACCGTGGCAGACGGTCATCGGCCTCGGCCTGATCGTGCTGGGCGTGATCAACTTCGTGAAGCTGGTCCCGCACATCAGCGGTCAGATGTTCGCGAAGAACCTGCTGGTCGTCGCGGCCGACCTGATCGTGATCGGCGGCGGCATCCTGCTCGGGGCGATGCTCGGCATGAACCAGATCCTCGAGTGGATCCCGAGCCAGCAGGGCAAGCAGAAGGCCTACAACCTGATCCAGCAGCTGTTCGTGTTCCAGCTCCTGCTCGGGGTCGTGGGCCTCGCGGCGGCCATCGCGCACTTCCTGTATCGCGCCGGCCTGTTGAAGTTCCTGACCTCTTAGCGCGATCCGAAGTTGTTCGGTCCGGTCTCCTCGTTGCGATCGGTCGCGGGCGGCGGGGCCGGCGCCAACGCGCTGATCCGTTCGCGCGTCGCCGCATCGAGCTCGACCGCCTGGGCGGCGAACGCCGGCGCGAGCTGCTCGACGCTACGACCGCCGGCGAGCACCGAGGTCACCGCCGGATGCGAGGCCACCCACGCGAGCGCGAGCGTCACCGGTGGCTGGCCGAGCTCGGCGGCGAGCGCCGTGAAGCGGTCCGCGATCTCGAACATCTGCGGATCGGCGTAGCGGGTCGCGTACATCTCGCGATCGACGAGCCGGCCGTGGGCGGGCCGGCGATCGCGGCCGTACTTGCCGGTGAGCAGCCCGCCGCCGGTCGGGCTGTACGGCACGACCGCGATGCCGAGCGCCTGCGCCATCGGCAGGATCTCGATCTCGGCGGTGCGCTTGACCAGGTTGTACATCGGCTGGATCGCGACGAGCGGCGCGAACCCGCGCAGCGCCGCGAGCCCGAGCGCCTGCGCGACCTGCCACGCCGCGAAGTTCGAGCACGCGGGGTACAGGATCTTGCCGGCGCGGACCAGATCGTCGAGCGCGCGCAGCGTGTCGTCGAGCGCGGTGACGTCGTCGAAGCGATGCAGGTAGTAGACGTCGATCCGATCGGTCGCGAGCCGGCGCAGGCTGGCCTCGACCGCGCGCACCAGGTGATAGCGCGACGTGCCGCGCGCGTTCGGTCCTTGGCCGGTCGGAAAATACGCCTTGGTCGCGACCACGAGCTCGTCGCGCTCGCCGCGCATCAAGCGCCCGACGATCTCCTCGGAGCGGCCCTCGTTGTAGACATCGGCGGTGTCGATGAAGTTGATCCCGGCGTCACGCGCGGCGCGCCAGACCTGTGCCGAGGTCGCTTCGTCGGAGTCGCCGCCGAACGACATCGTGCCGAGCGCGACCTTCGAGACCTTGACGCCGGTGGTGCCGAGTAACCGCAGCATCGCTCGTTACCGCTGGAACGCCGACTCGATCCGCGCGAGCACCTTCTCCTCGGAGGCCGAGACGCGACCGATCCCGAGGAAGCCGCCGGCCGCGCCCGCGACCAGCTTCGCGAACCCGACGATCTGATTCTTCAACAGCCGGTTCTGCTCGTCGTTGAGCTGCGCGGTCAGCGACCGGATGTACGCCTCCCACGCCTCGAGCAGCTCGTCGCTCGGCCGCTTCGCGAGCCAGGTCTGCAGCAGGTCGTAGCCCGGCGTGCCCTTCTCGAGCCCCTTGCCGTGCGCGCCCTGCAGGATCGCGGTGCGTTCGTTGTCCTGGATCGTCCCGTCGGCCCACGCGACCTGGATCAGCGGCACGAGCGACAGCGCGGCGATCGTGTTCGCGGTCAAGCCGAGGTGGACGAGCTTGTCGAGCACGGCGTCGTCGGTCATCCCGGACACCTTGCGCAGGTACTCTTTCGACGACTGCGTGTCGAGCTTGCTCTTCATCGCGGCGAGCTTTTCCTTGTTGTCTTTTTCGTAGAACTGGTTCTCCAGCGCTCGGCCGCGGTCCTCGAGAGTGACTTCGCTCATGGGGCGAACTTACCTCAAGTGTTTTCCACTTGCTCGTCGAGCGACGACCACGATAAACAGCGGGGCAATGCGGCGCTCCGCGGCGTTGATAGCGGCGACCCTCGCGGGCTGCGCCATGGCCGCGCACGAGCTCGCGCCGGAGGATTCGGACCCGGGACAGGACGCGAGCACCGCCAACGGCTCGGGTTCGGGCTCGGGCTCGGGTTCGGGCTCGGGCTCGGGCTCGATAGCACCGCCCGCGCACGTGCCGCTCTTGCTCAGCGAGGTCTCGCTCGGCCCCGCGGGTCACGAGTTCGTGGAGATCGTCAACCCGACCGCGTCCGCCGTGCCGCTCTTCGATCTCTACCTCAGCGACAACGGCAACTACTTCAAGCTGCCGACCGGCAACACGGCCGTGACCAGCGGTGACTTCATCGTGAAGTTCCCCGACAACGACATCGTGCCGGCGCACGGCGTGGTCACCGTCGCGCTCGATAGCAGCGCCGCGTTCGCCTCGGCGTTCGGTGCCAACCCGACGTACTCGATCGCGGACGCGAACCTCACCGTCGTGGCCGCGCAGGCGCCGACGCTCACCGACACCGGCGAGGTGATCGTCCTGTTCCAGTGGGACGGCACGTCGCCGCTCGTGCGCGATGTCGATCTCATGATCGTGGGCGTGCCGACGGCCGGCAACACGATCGTGTCGAAGAGCGGCTACACCCAGCTCACCACCTCGTACAAGACCGACGCGATGTCGATCGCGGCGCAGGCGAGCGCGCCGGCCGGGGGCAAGTCGACCAAGCGGATCCTGCTCGAGACCGGCCACGAGACCCAGGCCGGCACCGGCAACGGCGTCGATGGCGACGACGAGACCAGCGAGGCGACGAACCTGACCTGGGACTCGACGGCGGCGTTCTCGGCCCCGACGCCGGGCCAGGTGCCGCCGGCGCTCGTCCCATAGTAGATTGCCAAGACGTGGACGCGCGGCTGCAACGGGCCATCCAGACGCCCAGGATCCAGAGCCAGGCCTGGGAGCTGGTCTCGCTCGCGCAGCGCGCGCTCGATGACCTGCGTCAGCTCGACGACAGCCTGTACGAGCGGTTCGTCGCGACCCGCGACGCGCCGGCGGATCCGCGGGCGGCGGTGGCGAGCCTCGAGAAGCTGTGGGACACGACGTTCAGCGGGTTGCGCCAGCTGTTGTGGTGCTGCCGATCGATGGTCGATCTCGCGGGCGCGACCGACGTGCCCGGCGCCGAGCCCGCCCCGGCGGCCAGCGATGACGAGCTCGATTTCGGCGAGCTCGCCGAGCCCGCGGCGAAGGAGGATGACCTCGCGCTCGGCAGCGCGGACCTGCTCGAGTTCCTCGATCAGATCGACGAGCAGGAGCACGAGGACGACGCGAAGCGCTGGGCCAAGGTGATCGAGCGGGTCGCCTCGATCGAGTACGGCCTGACCTCGCAGCAGAGCGAGGCGATCGAGCGCCTCCGGGTCGCAATGTCGACCGGCGAGATCGGCCACGCGCTCGCCGTGCTCGACGACACCCAGAGCTCGGCGAGCGAAGGCGTGCATGCGCTCGTCACCGCCGTCTACGACGCGTTCGTGCCCGACGTCAACCCGACCACGGTGGTGCCGGGCTACCTGACCTCGCTCGGCCGCGCGTTGCTGGTGCGCCGCGGCGTCGCCGAGCTCGCGACCAACCTCGCGCCGTTCAACGATCAGCTCCAGGCCGGCGCTCCGAGCACGTACGAGGCCGCGCTCTCCGCGGTGCGCGCGACGGTTCACGCGTACGTGGGCTCGGTCGTGTGTCGCGCGATGCGGCCCGCCGATCGCTGGCAGATGGTCGAGTTCGAACGCCAGCTCCAGAGCGAGCCGGTCGCCGCAGCCCGGCTGACCAGCGAGGGCCTGGTCAAGTATCTCGACTCGCTCGGCTCGATCAACCAGCGCGAGGTGCTCGTCCTGCACGATCGCCGCACGCTCGAGACGATGCGCGACGCGGTCGCGAACGCCCGTCAGTTGATCGATCTGTCGCCGCCTGCGGCCACCGAGATGATGGACCGCGCGTACCAGGCGGCGCAGCGGCTCAAGGGGCGCTCCCCGGTCACCGACAAGCTCGTCGGCGACCTCGAGAAGTCCTCGCCGCACGCGGCGAGCCCCTCCGAGTCGATCGCCTTCCTCGTCGGCCTCGAGGGCGTGCTCGCCGCCGCCGGCGGGTGAGATCTCGGGCATCCCCGGCATCCTGATCCGCTCCGGATTGTCAGGGGGGTTCGCTAGCGTGCCGCCATGGATCTCGACGAGCACGCCGCGGAACGCATCCTCGCCGACGTGATGACCGCCGCGCGCGGTGACGCCCACACCGGCCTCGCGCTGCTGCAGGGCCTCTACATCGAGCTCGCGCTGCGCACGGTGCAGGAGCGGCCGTCGATCGTGTGGCCCGAGACCATGGCCGCGTTCTGTCAGGTCGCGATGAACAAGCTCAAGGACTCGAGCATGTTCTACAGCGGGGCGCGGTTCGCCGGGCATCCGGCCGGTGATGCGAGCCACCGCGCGCTGTTCAGCGACGCGCAGGGCGAGGGCCGCCGGTTCGCCGAGTTCTTGTACAACCGCATGCTCGCGAGCGCGCTGGTCACGCCGCGCGCGTTCGTCGAGGCGGAAGAATCGGCGCACGACGAGGTCTGACCGTCGTTCCCTGGACCCGGAACCCTCCGGGCGAGCACATCCACGGCATCCCCGGGCGGGCTTGGCGGCGGGCCTCAGATCAGCTTCTGGTGTGCGTCGCGCAATTCGGCGAGCTCGGTCGTGCCTCGCGTGCGCGCGGCGTCGATCGGCTCGCCGGGCGCGACCGGCACGCGGACCTCGTAGTAGCTCTTGAGCTTGGGCTCGGTTCCGGACGGCCGCATGATCACCCGGCGCCCACCTTCGAGCTTGAACACGAGTACGTCGGACGGCGGTAGCCCGCCTTCGCCCTTCGCGAGATCGACGACCTGCGCGACGGCGTGGCCGGCGATCTGCTGCGGCGGCTGCGTGCGGAACCGATCCATCGCCTGCGTGATCTGGGCGTGGCCCTCGGACCCGGGCTTCGTGATCGAGACCTGCTCGGTGACGAACAAGCCGACCCGACGATAGATGTCGTCGAGGTGGTCGAGCACGCTGCGGCCGCGCGCGCGGTTCCACAGCACGAGGTCCGCGAAGATCAGGCACGCCGACACGCCGTCCTTGTCGCGCACGAGCGGGCCGATCGAGTAGCCGAGCGCCTCCTCGTAGCCCATCACGAACCGGCCGCCGGTGGTGCGCTCGTAGTCCATCGCGGCGTTGCCGATCCACTTGAAGCCGGTCAGCGTCTCGCGGTAGTCGGCGCCCGCGGCCTTCGCGAGGTACGACAGCAGCTGCGACGACACGATCGTGGTCGCGACCATCCGCCGGGTGTTCAGCTTCGCACCGCCTGCAGCGTCGCCTGGTTGGTTCGCGCCGACCTCGAGCAGGTAGTCGCCGAACAACGCGCCGACCTGGTCGCCGGTGAGCTGGCGGTACTTGGTCGGCGACGCCGGGTCGGGGACCGCCACCGCGAGCCGATCGGCGTCCGGATCGTTCGCGAGCACGAGCTCGGCGTCGATCGTGCGCGCGAGCGCGAGCACGAGATCCATCGCGCCCTTCTCCTCGGGGTTCGGGAACGCGACGGTCGAGAAGTCCGGATCGGGCTCGCGCTGCTCGGGGACCGTGTGGACGTTCGCGTAGCCGGTGCGCGCGAAGATCGGCTCGGTCGAGCGCGCGCCGACGCCGTGCATCGGCGTGAACGCGATCGCGAGCTTCGCGCCGTCGTGCAGCGGCGGCTCGCGCAGCGCGATCGCCGCGGTCAGGTAGCGATCGTGGAGCGCCTCGTCGAGATCGATCACGAGGCGGTCGCGGCGCGCGGCCTCGAGCTCTGGCATCGCGAGCCGATCGCTGCGGCCGATCAGCGCGATCGCGGCGGCGATCCCGGTGTCGTGCGGCGGGATGATCTGCGCGCCGTTGCCCCAGTAGACCTTGTAGCCGTTGTAGGCGGGCGGGTTGTGGCTCGCGGTCACCATCACGCCCGCGGCGCAGCCCCGATCGACGACGGCCCACGCGGTCGTCGGCGTCGGCCACGGCCGGTGCGCGATCAGCGCGGGGATGCCGGCGCCGGCGAGCACGCGCGCGGTGTCCTCGGCGAACACCCGCGAGTTGTGGCGGCCGTCGTAGCCGATCACCACGCCGCGCTGCGCGACGTCGGCGACGTGCGCGCGCAGGTACGCGGCGAGCCCGGCGGTGACCTTGCGCACGAGCACGCGGTTCATGCGCTGGGGGCCCGGCCCGAGGATGCCGCGCAGGCCGGCCGTGCCGAACTCGAGCGAGCCGTGGAACATCTCGCGGAGCTGGTCGCGCGCCTTGGCGTCGCCGGCGTCGTAGCTCGCGATCAACGCGGCGAGCTCGGCGCGGGTCTTCGGATCGGGATCTTCGTCGAGCCACTGCTCGGCGGCCTCGCGGTAGGGCGGATGGAGCGACATCGCCGCGACCATACCGCTGGGCCGCCGCGGTGTCCGAGGTCAGCCCTGCAGCTTCTTCTTCATCCTCGAGATCAGGCCGGCGAAGCCGTCCTTGTCGACGATCTTGTTGAACTGCTCGCGGTAGTTCTCGACCAGGCCGACGCCGTCGGTCTTGACGTCCCACGCCTTGTACTTGTCGCCCTCTTTCTTGAGGACGTAGTCGACCTCGATCTTGTACGGGCGGTTGTGGCGCTTCGTGTTGATCTGGGTCACCACGACGAGGTTGCCGTCCTCGACGCTCTCGCCGGTGTAGTCGACCGTGTAGTCGAGGTTCGAGCGCAGCCCCTTGACGTAGTTGTCCTCGATCAACGCGCGCAGCGTCGTCAAAAACTCCTGCTGCTGCGCCGCGGTCAGCTTGCTCCACTGATCGGCCATCGCGCGCTTGCCGAGCTCGTCGATGTCGAGGAAGTCGCGCACCGAGCCGGCGACCTTGCTGGCCAGGTCTTGCTCCTGCTTGGAGCCCGGCGCGACCTTTTGCTTCAACAGGCTGCTGATCTTCGCGTTCGCGGACTTCACCGCGGCGGTCCCGACCCCCGCCTTGTCGGCGAACACCGGCATGCACAGCAGCGCGATCAGGAGGACAACCAGGCGTTTCATAGGTGCGTTCTTACCTCGGACGTGCCGGGCCCGCAGTAAATTCACCCGTGGCACGTCCTAGCCGGATCACGGCAACATTCCACGCCACCACCGCCGTGGCCCACTGGGCGCGCAGCGTGAACCAGGCGACGTACGCGTCGACCAGGTCGCGCGACTCGGCGGTGCCGATGGCCTCGTTCTGGAGCACCGCCGCGAGCCAGGTGCGTGCCGCTTTTTCGCCGGTCGCTGCCGCATCGACCTTCGTGCGCGCCGCGCTGGCCTCCGCGAGCGCGGTCTCGGCGTCGTAGCGGGCGCCGAGCGTGGCGAGCTCGGCTTGCGCATGCGCCTTGTGCGCCTCGGCCTTGGCGCGGTCGCTGCGCGCCTTGACGTTCCACGGCTCGATCGTCCACGACAGCCCGAGCACCAACCCCAGGCCGTAGCGGTTGTACGGGTTGTTCGCGAACACGCTCGGTGGCACGTCGACGCCCTGCGCACCCGCGGCGAGCGCGGTGCCGACCAGCGCGATATCCGGGAAGTAGTACGCCGCCTGCATCTTGGCGAGCTCGTCGGCGGCGGCCGCGCCCGACACGGCCGCGAGCCGCTGCGGGCGGCGCTCGATCGCGAGCTCGTGCTCGGTGGGCAAGGTGTGCGCGACCGTGGCGAGCTCGCTGTCGTCGATGTCGGCGGTGGCGTCGCCGGTGACCGCGCGCAGGCCCGCGAGCGCCTGGGCCTCGCCCTGCGCGGCGTCGGCGCGCTGCGCCTTGGCCTGCGCGAGCAACACCGCGACGCGCTGGCGATCGGTGATCGTGAGGCTCTTGTTGTCGTCGAAGTGCTTCTTGGCGTCCTCGATCTGCTCGATGCCGTCGTCGAGCATGCCGCCGAGCTCGCGCGCGAGCTTGAGGCCCCAGTACGCGCGGGCCGCATCGGAGACCTGATCGCCGGCCGCCTCGTTCGCGAGCGCGGCCTGCGCATCGAGCCCGGCGCGGGCGGCGTTACGGGCGTGCTCGATCTTGCCGAACGTATAGAGCGGCTGCGTGATGTCGAGCTCCGCGCCGCCGAACAGGCCGTGGAAGTCCCACGCGAAGTTGATCGGATGGGTCGTGATGCACGTCGAGGGATCGTCGCAGCGGATCTCGGGGCTGATCGTCGCGAACGCCGTGCCCTTGATCCGCGGCAGCCGCGCGGCATCCGCTTCGTCGATCTGCGCCGAGGCGGTGTCGCGCTCGCTCTGGGCCATCTGCACGCGTGGGTTCGCGATCGCCTTCGCGATCACCTGATCGAGCGTGAGCTTGGCAGGCTCGGCCGCGGCGAGAGCCGGCGCCACCAACAGCGCCCAGAACACGAGCGTACGCATGGCCAGGTTGTACACCAGGCGCGCGCGAAGTCAGGCCGAGCCGCCGGCGGCGATCCGGCTCGCCGCCGGGGCACCGCAGTGCGGGCACGACACCAGCTCGGCGGGGTAGGGCCCGCCGCAGTAGGTGCAAAACACCTTGCCGACGAGCGCGTTGTGGAGCGGGATCAGATCCGGCTTCGGGTACATCGCCTCGAGCTCGATCGAGGACAGCCGGTCGCTGTCCTCCGAGGGTTGCCAGACGATCTCGACCGCGACCAGCGTGTTGGTATCGAGCGTGCCGGCCGCTTCGAGCGCGGCGGCCAGGTCGTTGCCGCTGCCGATCTCGCCCACCGTGAACAGCTCGCGGTGCGCGGCGATGATCACGGAGACCAGGATCAGGCCCGCGCCCTCCTCGGTGCGCGGGGTATAGGTGCCGGCCGGTGTCGCCGTCTGGACCCCCTGCTCGTTGCGGACGGTCTCCTCGCGATAGCGGGCGCGCGCGTCGTTGCAGTGGCGATCGAACACCTCCTTCTCCCAGGTCATCGCGCGCATCGGCTCGTTGACCGCGCCGCCGTAGACCCACGCGTCGCGCAGGCGGCGCAGCGTGAGTGCGACCTCGCGCAGCATCGTGACCCGGCCCTGGGGCGTCGCGGTATCGGCGAGCTTGCCGATCCGCGCGAGCTCGGATTGTACGAACTTGCGCGCGCGGCCGTCGATCGCGATGCGCAGCACGCTGACGTCGACCGAGTCACCGGGCGGCGGCGTGAAGTTGCCGTCGTCGAGAAAGGCGTCGCCAGTTTGGAGCGTCGAGCCCTTCGCGATCGCGATGCCCAGCCAGATCAGAAAGCAGATGCCCAGGACGATGACCTCGACCGCGAGGTCCCCACCACCACCGCCGCTCGACGACGAGGAGCCGCCACTGTACGAGTAGTTGCTCGACGGCGAGGATGAGGATGAGGACGAGGACGAGGACGAGGACGAGTAGCCGCCACCGCCACCGCCACCGCCACCGCCCCACGACCCACCGCCCATGCTGCCACCGGTGCCGTCGGCGGCGGCGGAGCCGCACAGCGCGCACAGCGCGCACAAGAGCGCGATCCGGACCACCCGCTTGATCATGCGATCAGCTTAACGCGGATGGAACAACAACAGCCGCGTCGGGCCCTCGACTCGTTTGCCCTGGTTGTCGTTGACCATCACCCAGCGACCGTCCGCGAGCTCGGCGAGGCCTTCGAGGTTGAGCTCGCCGTGATAGCGATCGCGCACGATCGGCCACAGATCGAGGGCGACCTCGGGGGTGACCACCTCCTCTTTACGCGGCGCGCTGAACCGGAGGACCCGCGCGACCCCGTAGTGTCGTTCGATCGCGAGCGCGTGCACGGTGCCGTCGGGGCCGAACGTGCAGGTCATCGCCGAGATCTTGCCGGTCGCGGTCGTCAGCCTCAGCTTCTGTACGCCGGTGACGACGCCGGCGTGGATCCTCACGAGCGGCGCCCACCGGGTGTTGTCGGGGAACCTGCCCGTCGACTCGATCCCGACCAGCAGGTCATCGTGGCGCCCGCACACCGCCTCGACGCCGTCGTTCGCGACCAGGGTGAGGCCGAGGATCTGGTTGGTGAGCTCGACGCCGGGGTGAACCGTGATCCGACCGTCGGCGCCGAGCTCGCCGAACATCACGCTCGCGGTCGGCTGACGGTGGCCCTCGGTGCCGATCGCGAACGCGCCGCCGCCGAGCCACGACAACGCCTCGGTATCGAGGCCATCGGGCACACCGTCGAGGGGATGGAGGGTGACCTTGGTCGTCAGGTGCTGGGGATCGAGCACGATCTCCGCGACGACGTGATCGCGCTCCGGGATCGCCCACAGATGGCCGTGGTCGTCGAGCGACAGATCCGACGTGCCCGGCGGCAGATCGACCGTGACCTCGTCGAATGGCAGGGGCGGCAGGGGCGGCAGGGGCGGCGGGACCAGGGTGGCGCCATGGTCGTGGGTGTCACACGACACCCACGTCGCGCCGAGCGCGACGACCAGGACGGCGAGCCTCATCGGCACATCGTAGCGCGGCGGGGTTCACGCCGCGGCGGTGCTGCGCAGGATCACGCGTGTGATCTCTAATGGAGCCAACAAGCGCACCGGCGGGCCCCAGTAGCCGCAGCCCCGCGTGACGTACAGCTGCGTGCCGCGGTAGTCGTACTTTCCCGCGAGCAGCCCACCTTGCTGGAGCTTGACCAGGTAGTGCCACGGCCAGATCTGACCGCCGTGGGTGTGGCCGCTGAGCTGGAGGTCGACGCCGTGGTTCGCGGCGTGCTTGACCTGACGTGGTTGATGCGCGAGCAGCACGAGCGCGCGGCGCGGGTCGCGGTTCGCGGTCGCCGCGCCGAGATCCTCGCCGTGACCGGGCCAGTCGTGCGCGGAGTAGTCGTCGACCCCGGCGAGCTCGAACGTCGCCTCACCGCTGCCGATCGTGACCCGCTCGTTGCGCAGGTAGCGCGCGCCGAGCCGGGTGAGCTCGGCGATCCAGGCATCGACGCCGGCGTAGTACTCGTGGTTGCCGGTGACCGCGAACACGCCATGCGGTGCGCGTAGCCCGGACAGCGGCGCGATGTCCTCGCGCAGGTGCTCGACCGTGCCGTCGACCAGGTCGCCGGTCAACGCGATCAGGTCCGGCGCGAGCGCGTTCGCGCGATCGACGACGCGCTGGACGAACGCACGATCGATCGTCATGCCGGTGTGGAGGTCGCTGAGCTGGACGATCGAGAAGCCGTCGAGTGCCTTCGGCAGCTTCGCGAGCGCCACCTCGACCGTCACGATCTCGTGATCGCCGCGCGCTTCCATGATGCCGAGGCCCACGCTAGCTCCACTCGCCGCGAGCGCGGCGCCACCGCCGACCCGGGTGAGAAACGCGCGGCGCGACAGCCCGGCACCGGCCGGCGCGGGCCGGCGCAGCACCTGGGTCGCGAGCCACCCGGCGATGCGCACGGCATCGAAGATCGCGAAGTACGTCGCGCCGATCCCGACGAACGCCAGCCACGGACCGGAGATCCACCCCATCACCGACGACAGCTCGGGCGCCCACATCCGCGCGGAGGTCTGCAGCGGGACCGAGACGAACAACCCGATCACGATCGCCGCGAATGCCCATCGGGTCCGCTGGCTCGGCGCCAGGACCCCGACGATCCGGCGATACACGTAGTAGTGCGCGAGGCCCGAGACCACGAACAGGGCGAGGCGATACAGCACGGCGGTTCACCTTAACACCTGACCTAGTGCCGCAATTCCACGATCGCCGGCATCCCGCCGCGCGGGCGCAGCGTGACGAGCGGCTCGGGCTCGACCTCGCGATGGACGAGGCGAAACGTCGCCGCCTGCGCGAGGGTCGCGAGCGCGAGCTGGCCCTCGAGCAGCGCGAAGTGCGAGCCGATACACACCCGCGGCCCGCCGCCGAACGGGATGTAATGATGCCGGGGCCGTAGCTTCTTCGCCTCGGGCAGCATGCGCTCGGGGCGAAACGCATGCGGGGCGGTGAAGTAGTCGCCCCGGCGGTGGATGCCGCGAATGTTGATCGCGACGATCGACTTCGCTGGCAGGTGATGACCGCCGAGGTCGATCGGTTGCTCGGCCTGGCGCCCGGTCATGTACGCGGGCGGGTGGAGCCGCATCGCCTCCTCGACGACGGCGAGCGTCCACGGCAACCGCGGCAGATCCTCGGTCGTGAGCGTGCGGCCGCCGAGCGCGTCGACCTCGGCCTGGAGCCGTGCGCGCGCCTCGGGGTTGCGGCACAGCTCGTACCACGCCCAGGTCAGCGCGTTCGCGGTGGTCTCGTGGCCGGCGAGCAGCAGCGTCATCACCTCGTCGCGGACCTGTGGATCGGTCAGGCCGCTGCCGTCCTCTTCATCGCGCGCGAGTAACAAGATCGACAGCACGTCGCCGGTATCGGTCCCGCGTGCGCGGCCTTCGTGGATCAGCCGGTACACGATGTCGTCGAGCAGCTTGCCCGCGCGCCGCATCTGGCGGTGGCGCGGCAGCGGCCACTGGTAGCCGAGCTGGAGCGGCGAGCGGAGGTTCGCGACCTGCGCGTGCATGCCGAGCTCGAGGCCGCGCGAGACCTGGTCGGCATCCTTGCGCACATCGGCGCCGAACATCGTCTTGCCCGCGATCGCGAGCGTCATCGCCATCAGCTCCGCGGACAGATCGATGCGCTGGCCGTCCTGCCAGCGCCGGGTCTGGACCCGGGTCTCCTCGACCATCGTCGCGCCGTACGCCGCGAGCCGCTTCGGGGCGAACGCCGGCGCGAGCAGCTTGCGGTGGCGGCGGTGGGGCTCGCCCTCGGCGGTCAGCAGGCCTTCGCCGAGCAGCGGCTTGAGGAACTGCAGCCCGGCCGACTTCGTGAATGCCGCGGCGCTGGTGACCAGCACCTCGTGCGCCAGATCGGCGTCGGTCACGACGTAGACCGGGATATGCGCGAGCTGGAGCCGCACGATCGGTCCGGTGCGAGCGGCCTGGTCCTGAAGGCCGAGGCGGTCGTTGCGGAACTGCATCAAGTTGCCCAGGATCGGCAGCCCCGGCACGCCGGGGACGGAGGTCACGGGGATCGAGCTGGTCAGCAGGGCCATGTGTGACTAGAATGCGAGCGAACGCTCACATTGTCAGCTCGCGTTCGAGATCGAGCTCGGAGACCCGTTCATGCAGCGCCAAGTCCGCACCACGCCTCGCAAACGCCCGCGCCAGCAGCGCAGCAAGGACACCGTCGGCGCGATTCTCGATGCGACTGCTCGGGTTCTCAAGCTCGCCGGCTTCGCCGGGATGACCACGAACGCGGTCGCGGCCAAGGCCGGGGTCTCGATCGGCTCGCTCTATCAATACTTCCCGAACAAGGAGGCGCTGGTCTCCGCGTTGATCGAGCGCCACTGCGAGGCGATGAACACCGCGATCCTCGCCGAGCTCACCAACGTCGCGAAGCTGCCGATCGCGCAGGGCGCGCGCGCGGTGATCGAGCTGACCTTCTTCGCCCACGCGATCGATCCGGCGCTCCACCGCGTGCTGACCGAGCAGGTGCCACGGATCGGCAAGCTCGCGAAGCTGCGCGAGCTCGACAACATCAGCCACCGTATGGTGGCCGGCATGCTCGCCGCGCGCCGCGACGAGCTCGCGATCCGCGACGTCGAGCTCGCGGCGTTCGTGCTGGTCTCCGCGATCGAAGCCATCGTGCATCGCTCGGCGCTGCTGTACCCCGACAAGCTCCGGGATCCGCGCTTGCTCGACGAGGCGACGCTGCTCGTCACGCGCTATCTCGGCGTCGCCGAGAACTGACAGGTGCTATCGTCGCGCACATGATTCGCCTTGCCTCGTGCGCGCTGTTGGTGCTGGCCGCGTGTCCGCCGCGATCGCAACCCGTCACGCCGCCGCCGCCACCACCCGGCGTGGGGTGCCCGAGCGCGAACGGCGTGTTCGTCGCGTCCTACCTGACGCAGGATCCCGGGAAGGGCCGCACTGGCTGGGTGTTGCCGCTGCACGCGACCAAGGTCGATGCGAGCGTGCAGCTCCCGGACTACCAGGGGATCGATCCGGCCGCGGTGGCGGCGGCCGGTCTGCCGGCGGCCCCGACCGGCAACGTGTGGCTGGTCGCCGGGATGGGCGCTCCGTGTCAGGCCAAGGTCGGCGGTGCGTACGCGGTGAAGATCGACGGTCCGCCGGAGAGCGTGTCGTACGGCTACGAGCTCGACGGCTGCGCCGCGCCCGCAGATCCGCAGGAGGCGAGCGGCGTGGTGCTGGTCTCGGACCAGTCGCCGTCGGCGTGTCAGTTCGAGGGGCCGCACCCGGTCGCCGAGCGACTCGGCGCGATGGACGCGAAGCAGCAGTGGCACAGGCCCGAGAAGGCAACGCCGATCCCCGCGGCGCTCGTGCCGGCGATCCCGCAGCACGACTGCGTCGCGCCGGGGTGCGAGCAGCTATGGGCGATCGCCGAGATCGATGTCGCGAACGATCCGGTCGCGTGGGCCGGTGCGGTCAACTGGTTCCAGATCGGCGATCCGGCCGCGCAGTGCTCGTGGCAGCACGAGCAGTTCAGCGGCTTCTTCATCCCCTCGCCGAGCGGGCCGCCGGTCAAGATCACCGAGGGCCAGAATCCGGATCACCCGCTCGCGCTGTCGGCGGCGCTCGTCGATCGATCGGGTGCGCACGTGCTGATCGCGGACGGGCCCGGCGAGTACGCGACCTACGATCTGACGCCGGGCAAGGCGACGCTCGGGCACCGCATCGAGTGGATGCTCGCGCCGGCCGAGGCCTGGGAGATGCTCGATCACCTCGGGCCGATCTGCGAGCCCGCACCGACCGCGGCGGTGCCGGCGCCGACGCCGCCAACCGACGCCAAGCCGCAGTCCCCGTATCCGTGACCGAAGCGCAGCGCGCGGCCCGCGCGCGTTGCCTCGCTGGCACGAACCGACCCGCGCGCGACTGGCAATCGCGACCTTGCACGCACGACCGCGTTGGCGCGGCACGTGGAATGAGGCCCGGCGATGCCACGGTTGCTCGCGTTGGGTCTCGTCCTGTGCTGCGCGGTCGCTCACGCCGATCCGGAGCTGAACCCGGTATCCGCGCCGGTCTCGCCGTCCGCTGCTCCGGGCGGTCCCGAGGACGACACGCAGCTCTACCACTGCAAGGACAAGGTCGGCCAGGTCAGCGTCACGTTCAAGCCCGAGACCGAGCTCAAGGATCTCGTGACGTGGGTGATGGGCTTCACGTGCCGCAACTTCATGTTCGATCCGGCCTACGTCCAGCGCGGCAAGAAGGTCACGATCATCGCGCCCAACACGATGTCGCCCCAGGAGGCGTACCGCGTGTTCCTCGTCGCGCTCTCGACGATCGGCCTCACGGTCGTGCCGAAGGGCAACGTGCTGCGCATCGTCGAGTCGGCGACCGCGCGCGCGGAGACCGTCCCGCTGGTCCACGGCACGCCCGAAAACACCGAGCAGATCGTGCGGTTCGTGCTGCGCCCGAGCTACGCGCAGCCCACGACGCTGCTGACCGCGCTCAACGCGATGAAGTCGGCGGCCGGCGATGTCCAGATCGTCGGCACGGTGCTGCTCGTCACCGACTACGCGACCCACGTGCGCGACATGCTCGAGGTCGTCAAGCAGATCGACGTGCCGGGCGGCACCGAGGGTGTCTATACGATCCCGATCAAGTTCGCGGACGCCGACAAGCTGTCGAAGGAGCTCGAGGCCTACCTCGCGATGACGGTCTCGCCCGCCGACAAGACCGCGCCGGCGGCGTTGCCGCCCAAGCTGATGGTCGACGCCCGCACCAACACGCTGGTCGTCGCGTCGAGCGAGACGACCTATCGCAAGCTCGCCGCGATCGTCGATCGGCTCGACGTCGCGGTCGAGACCGAGAGCGGCGGCTCGATGCACGTGTATCCGCTCAAGGCCGCGATCGCGGAGGACGTCGCGAAGGTGATGAACGAGGCGATCAGCGGGCAGGCCAAGCCGAGCGCGGCGACCCAGGGCAAGCCGGGCGCGGCGGTGATGCCGGCGTCCGCCGACCAGCTTCACCTCGAAGGCGAAGCCCACGTGATCGCCGACAAGGGCACGAACAAGCTGATCGTGATGTCGAGCGGCCGTGACTTCCTCGCGCTCAAGAACGTGATCCAGGAGCTCGACGAGCCGCGCAAGCAGGTCTACATCGAGGCGACCATCCTCGAGGTCGTGATGACGAACGATCTCGCGTTCGGCCTGAGCGAGCACGGCACCGTCAGCACGAACCACGGCACGGTCGCGGTCGGCGGCGTGCAGACCGACAAGCTGAGCTCGACCAAGCCGGCCGGGCTCGCGTCGCTGTCGGGCCTGGTCGGCGGCGTGTTCGGCCCGCTCGTGTCGGGCTCCACGCTGTTGGGTCAGGATTTTCCGACCTACGGCCTCGCGCTCCAGGCACTCGCGAGCAACTCGAACGCGCGGATCTTGTCGGCGCCGAGCATCCTCGCGCTCGACAACGAAGAATCGAAGTACCAGGTCGGCACTGACATCCCGTACACCAAGGGCACGATCCCGATCTCGGCCGTGAATCCGACCGGCATCACCACGACGAACATCGATCGCAAGCAGTTGTTGCTCGAGCTCGACATCAAGCCACACATCTCGAGCGGCGACGAGGTGCTGCTCGAGGTCAAGCACTCGAATAACGATCTGGTGAAGGACGACTTGACGATGGGGCCGACCTGGAGCGTGCGGACGATCGAGACCCGCGTCGTGGTCAAGGATCAGCAGACCGTGGTGATCGGTGGCCTGATGCAGGAGACGACTCACACGGACATCACCCAGGTCCCGATCCTCGGCGATATCCCGGTGCTCGGGAACCTGTTCCGCTACACCACGAAGTCGAAGGTCAAGACCGACCTGCTCGTGATGCTGACCCCATACATCATCCGCGACTCGCTCGACATCGATCGGATCCGCCAGCGGCGGCAACGCGAGGCCGAGGAGTTCATGAACTCGATGCAGTCGCTCGAGAGCATGAAGCTCGATCGCTCGGTCGACTACGCGCGCAGGCGCGGTCTCGTCGAGGAGATCAACCGCTCGCTCCAGGCGGTGGAAGAGGACGTGGCTCAGCGCGCGCAGCTGGTCCATCCGCCGGCGATCCCCGCAGGGCCGATCACCCCCGCGCGGGATTAGGACTTCGCCGGCCACGAGCGACCCAGAGGTCCGCGTGCGTGCCCGGTTGCGAACTTTGAACGCGGGAGTTGAGGTACGCTGGTCGAGAGGCGTGTCGGGGCTCGAAGTTCATCACGTGTTGATCGCTCGCGTCGGCACGCTCACCTGCGCGATTCCGGTCGAGCATGTCGTCGAGACCATGCGGCCGCTCCCGGTCGAGCCGCTCGGCCAGGCCGCCGCCTACGTGCGGGGGATCGCGGTGATCCGGGGGGCGCCGACCCTCGTGATCGACGCGGCGGCGTTGTTCGAGACGACCGCCGGCGCGGGAGCTCGGTTCGTCGTGATCCGTGCGGCGTCGCGGACGGCGGCCCTGCTCGTCGATGCGGTGAGCGAGGTGCGAGCGATCGCGCGCGCCGAGCTCCAGGCGCTGCCGCCGCTCGCGCGCGCGGCGACCAGCGACGTGATCGCCGCGATCGGCGCGGTCGACTCCGAGCTGGTCGTGGTGCTCGAGGCCGCGAAGCTGGTGACGGCATGGACGTGAGCGCGGACGAGCTCGATCGGTTCACGCACGCGGTCGAGCTCCAGCTCGGGATCCGGGTCGCCGATCGGGCGACTGCGATGGCCGAGATCCTCGCGCGCCGTGCCGACCGGTTCGCGACGGTAGGCGCGTACATCGCTTGTCTCGAGGCCGCGGATCACGAGGAGCTCCGCGCGCTGGTCACCGAGGTCAGCATCGGCGAGACCTACTTCTTTCGCCACGCCGAGCAGTGCCAGGCCTACGCGGCGCTGCTCCCCGCGATCGCGGCGCGGCGCGGCCACGTCCGCGTGCTGTCGGCGGGGTGCTCCTCCGGCGAGGAGCCGTACACGCTCGCGATGCTCGCGCGCGAACGGCTCGCCGACCGCCACGCGGTCTCGGTCCACGCGTTCGACTTCAACCCGGCGGCGCTGGCACGCGCGGTCAAGGCCCGCTACTCGCGGTGGGCGTTGCGCGCGACGTCCCCCGCGCAGGAGCGGCGTTGGTTCGTCGCGCACGGCCGCGAGGTCGAGCTCGTGCCGGAGATCAAGCGCGCGGTCGCGTTTCGCGAGGCGAACCTGCTCTGCGACGGGGACTGGACCCGCGAGCGCTGGGATGTGATCTTTTGCCGCAACGTGATCATGTACTTCTCGGCGGAGCGCGCGCTCGCCGCCGTGCGCCGGATGACCGAGGCGCTCGCGCCGGGAGGCTACTTGTTTCTCGGTCACGCCGAGACCCTGCGCGAGCGCGTGGCCGAGCTCGAGCTCTGCCACTCGCACGGCACGTTCTACTATCGCCGCGGCGGCGAGCCGATCGCGGTGGCGACGCCGCCGAGCGGCGACTGGGCCGGCGAGATCTCGAACGCCGCTCGCCGGGTCCACGCGATCATCGATGGCCACCCCGGTGCCGGCGACGCGAACGCGGCACCCGCGCCGGCCGCGGCGCTCGCGGCGATCTGCGTGCTGATCGGCGAGGAGCGGTTCGCCGAGGCGACCGAAGCGCTCGCGGGGCTGCCCGAGGCGAGCGCGCGCACGAGCGAGGCGCGGCTGTACGGCGCGATCGTGCAGGCCCACACCGGCGCCCCGGCCCTCGCCGAACAGACGTGCCGCGAGCTGATCGAGACCGCGCTCCCCGACGCGCGCGCCCACTACTTGCTCGCGCTGTGTCGCGCGGGTGCGGTCGACGCGATCGGCGCCGAACACCATGCACGCGCCGCGCTCGCGCTCGCGCCCGACTTCGCGATGGCGCGGGTCCAGCTCGCGTTCATCGCGCGCCGCGCCGGCGCCCACGACGAGGCGCGCGCGCAACTGCTGCGCGCGCTCGCTCACCTCGACCTCGAAGGCGAGGAGCGCTTCGCGCTGTTCGCGGGGGGCTTTAGCCGCACCGCGCTGGTCGCGCTGTGCCGGGGCGAGCTCGCCGCACTCGCCACGCTGAAGGTGCCGGCATGAACCGCGCGAGGCAGCTGCGCGAGGCGTTCGATCGGGGCTTCGCGGCCGCGCCGGCCACCGCACCGGAGCTGCGGCACGAGCTGCTGCGCATCGAGGTCGGGGGCGCGCCCTACGCGATCGTGCTCGCGGACCTCGCGTCGCTCCACGTCGATCTAGAGATCGTGCCCGTGCCGGCGCGGTCGCCCGCGCTGCTCGGCGTGATCGCGCTGCGCGGTGCGATCGTGCCGGTGTTCGACCTGAGCGTGATGCTCGGCGTCGCGGCCCGGCGGCCGCCGCGCTGGCTCGCGATCGCCGGCGCCAATGCGTTCGCGTTCGATCACGTCGCGGGACACTGCTCGGTCGCGGAGCTGCCTGCCGGGCGCGTGATCCAGCACGATGGTCGCGCGCATCCGCTCGTCGATTTCGGACTCGCGCTTCAAGGAGTGATGCATGCATAGCTGGACGTTCGGTCGTAAAGTCGGGGCCGGGTTCGCGATCGCGATCCTCGCGCTGGTGGTCGTCGCGGTGGCAGGCTATCGCACGACGACGTCGCTGATCGCCAACGATCACGAGGTCGCGCACACCCACGCGGTTCGCCAGCAACTCCAGCTCCTGCTGGTCGATCTGGTCAACGCCGAGACTGGCCAACGCGGCTTCGTGATCACCGGCAAGGACACGTTCCTGGCGCCGTACACGCAGGCGCTCGCCGCGATCGATCACGACATCACGGCGCTGCGCCGGCTGACGGCCGACAATCCAGACCAGCTCCGCCGGCTCGAGGCCTTGACCTCCAAGATCGAGCTCAAGCAGGCCGAGATGAAGACCGTGATCGATCTGCGCGGGACCGGCGTCGAGCCCGCGATCGCCCGGGTCAACGAGGGCGAGGGCATGCACCGCATGGACGCGGTGCGCGCGCTGGTCCGCGAGATGGACGACGCGGAGAGCGAGCTGTTGAAGCAACGGACCGAGTCCTCCGAGGCTGCCACCAGCACCGCGACCTCGGTGATCGCGTATAGCAGCGTCGCTGCGATCGTGCTCGTCCTGGTCGGCGCGTGGATCCTGATCTCGTCGCTGACCCGCCAGCTCGGTCGCAGCGCGCGCGATCTGCAATCGTCGTCCGCCGAGCTGCAGGCCGCGGCGAATCAGCAGGCGAGCGGCTCGGCCGAGCAGGCGACGGCGATGGCCGAGATCGCCACGACGATCAGCGAGCTGCTCGCGACCTCGCGCCAGATCGCGGAGAGCTCGCAACGCGTCGCCCAGATCGCGAGCGAGACCGGTGGCGCAGCGCGCTCGGGGAACGCGGTCATCAAGCGCAGCAACGAGGCGACCTCGGCGGTGCGGCGCCAGGTCGACCAGATCGTCTCCCACATGCTCGACCTCGGCAAGAAGGCGCAGCAGGTCGGCGCCGTGCTCGACATCGTCTCCGAGCTCGCCGAGCAGACCAACATCCTCGCGATCAACGCGACGATCGAGGCCGCCGGCGCCGGCGAGGCAGGCCGGCGATTTGGCGTCGTCGCCGCCGAGATTCGCTCGCTCGCCGATCGCGTCGGTGGGTCGACCAAGGAGATTCGCACGTTGATCGAGGATGTCCGCGGTGCCGTCAACACCACCGTGATGGCCACCGAGGCGGGGAGCAAGGCCGTCGATACGAGCGCGGCCTCGATCGCCGAGATGTCGACGTCGTTCACGCAGATCGCCAGCCTGGTCGGCACGACGAGCGATGCGGCACGCGAGATCGAGCTGTCGACCAAGCAGCAGGCGAGCGCGGTCGAGCAGGTCAACGTCGCGATCACGAACGTCGCGCAGACCACGCGCGAGACCGAGGCGAGCGCGTCGCAGACGCTGCAGACCTCCGCGCAGCTGACCAAGCTGTCGAGCGAGCTGCTCCAGATCGTCCGGGCAGGGTAGCCTGACGGATCCGTATAAATACTTTCGCGTGGAGGCGCACGAGATCGTGGGGGAGCTCGCGAAGGGCCTCGTCGAGCTCGAGACCCGCGTGGAGCCCGGCCTGATCGCGAAGCTGTTGCGGCTCGCGCACACGTTGAAGGGCGCGGCGCGGATCGTGCGCCACAAGCCGCTCGCGGAGCTGTCCCACGAGCTCGAGACCGCGCTGGGGCCACTGCGCGAGGCCCCGGTCGCCGGACGCAGCGATGCCGCGCTCGCGATCCTCGATCAGATGTCGAGCCACGTCCGTGCGATGGGCGCGCCGCCGGCGCCGGTCGCCGCGGCCAAGGTCGTCGCGGTGGCCTCGCCCGAGCTCTCGCCTCCACCGGCGCGGCTCGAGAGCCTCGCGATCGACGACGCGCTCGGCGGCATCGCGAACGCGCAGGGTGCCGTCGCGCGGCTGCGCGGGGTCACCGATCCGGTGGCCCTCGCGCGCGGCCTCGGGCAGATCGAGCGCGAGCTCGCCGAGATCCGGCATGACGTCGAGCACCTCCGGCTGTCGGCCGCCGGATCGCTGTTTGCCTCGCTCGAGCGCACCGCGCGCGATGCGGCCGCGCTCGCCGGCAAGCGCGTACGGTTCGCCTTCGACGGCGCGGACGTTCGCGTCGATGGCCCGGTGATCACCGCGCTGCACGGCGCGCTGGTCCAGCTCGTCCGTAACGCGGTGGTCCACGGCATCGAGCCCACCGCGGCGCGCGTCGCCGCCGGCAAGCCCGCGGGTGGGCAGGTCACGATCGTGGCGCGCGCACGGGGCCGCACGATGTCGATCGCGTGCCACGACGACGGCGGTGGTCTCGATGTCGGGGCGATCCGAGAGGCCGTGCGCCGGCGTGGAGGTGACCCGGGTGCACTCGATGCGGCGCGTGCGTTCCAGCTCCTGCTAGGCGGCGGGATCTCGACGGCACGCGAGCTCACCGAGCTCTCCGGTCGCGGGATCGGTCTCGAGCTCGTGCACGCGGCGGTCGGCGAGCTCGGCGGCGAGGTCACCATCGAGACCGGTGCCGCGGGCACCACGATCACGCTGATCGTTCCGGTCACGGTCACGGCGATCGCGGTGATCGACCTCGCGGTCGCGAACCGGGTGGTCGCGATCCCGCAGAGCGCCGTGCGCCGCGTCGTGCGCCTCCAGCCGCACGAGCTCGTCGAGGTCAGCGACGGTCGCGCGTTGTGCGTCGGTGACGACGTGATAGTGCCGGCCGCCCCGCTGGGTGGGTTGCTCGGGGTCTCGGGCGCGCACGCGACCACCGCCGTGATCCTCGATGGAGCCGCGTTCTTGGTCGATCGTACGCTCGGGGTCGGCGACGTCATCGTGCGCACGGCACCACCGGGCGCGACAACGTTGATCGATCCGATCGTGTGGGGGATGGCGCTCGATGGTCAGGGCCGGCCGTATCCGGTCCTCGATCCGCGTGAGCTGGTCGCCGCGGTCGGCCGCGCTCGCCACGTCCAGCCGGCGCCCGCCGCGCGCCCGCGGCCGATCCTCGTGGTCGACGATTCGTTGACCACGCGGATGCTCGAGCAGAGCATCCTCGAGTCCGCGGGCTACGAGGTCGAGCTCGCGGTCTCGGCCGAGGACGCGCTCGGCAAGCTCGCGCAGGGTGACTACGCGATGATGCTCGCCGATGTCGAGATGCCCGGCATGGACGGGTTCTCGCTCGTCGCGGAGCTGCGCGCGCGGCCCGCGCTCGCACACTTGCCGGCGGTGCTCGTGACCTCGCGCGATGCCGAGGCGGATCGCGAACGTGGCCGCACGGTCGGTGCTCAGGGCTATATCGTCAAGGGCCGCTTCGATCAGGGCGAGTTGCTCGCGCTGATCCGCAGCTTGGTGCACGCATGATCCGCGTCCTCGTGGTCGACGACTCCATCACGGTGCGCGAGCGCCTGGTCGAGATCCTGAGCTCCGATCCGGAGTTCGCGGTGGTGGGGCAAGCGAGCGATGGCCGGCGAGCCGTCGAGCTCGTCGCGCGGCTCAAGCCCGACGTGATCACGCTCGACATCGTGATGCCGGACATGACCGGGCTCGAAGCGACCGAGCACATCATGGCGCACCAACCCACGCCGATCCTGGTGGTGTCGTCGTCGTTCAACCGCGGCGAGCTGTTCGATACCTACGCCGCGCTCGCGGCCGGCGCCGTCGACGTGCTCGAGAAGCCTCGCCTCGAGGACGTCGAGTGGGAGCGCCGGTTCCTCGCCGCGGTGCGGCTGGTCTCGCGGATCAAGGTGATCACGCACCCGCGAGCTCGGCTCGGCACGCTGGGACGGACGCGCGCGCCGAGCCTCCGGGGCCCGCAGCTCGATCTCCGGAACGTGCCGCGCCCGATCGACGTCGTCGCGATCGGCGCATCGACCGGTGGGCCGGGCGCGCTCGCGACGGTGCTCGGGGCGATCGGGCAGGGCTTTCCGCTCCCGATCCTCGTCATCCTCCACCTCGATGCCCAGTTCGCCGGTGCGTTTGCCGACTGGCTCGGGCAACAGATCCGGGTGCCGGTGCGCCTCGCGCACGACGGCGAGCTCCTCGACCAGGCCGCCGGGCAGGTCCGGCTCGCGCCCGCCGATGTTCACCTCGGCGTGCAAGGCCGCCGGATCCGCCTGGTCGCGAGCCCGCCGCGCAATCATTGTCGCCCGTCGGTCGACGTGTTGTTCGAGTCGCTCGCCGCCGAGCCGGCGCTACGCGCCGCCGCCTGCGTGCTGACCGGGATGGGCCGAGATGGCGCCGCCGGCCTGCTCGCGATCCGGCGTGCCGGCGGCTTCACGGTCGCGCAGGACGAGGCGACCTCGGTGATCTACGGGATGCCGCGCGAGGCAGTGCTGCTCGGCGGCGTCGATCGCGAGCTCCCGCTCGGCGAGATCGGCCCGTTGCTCGACGGCCTGCGCAGGGGGCCGGCGTGATCGAGATCCTCGTCGTCGACGACAGCTACACCGTACGCATGGACCTCGGCGACGCGCTGACCGCGGCCGGCTTCACGCCGCTGCGCGCGGCCACGCTCGCCGAGGCGCGCGAGCTGCTGCGCACGCACCTCGTCGCGCTCGCGATCCTCGACGTCCGGCTCCCCGACGGCGACGGCGTCGACTTCTTGCACGAGCTCCGCGGAGATCCACGGCTGGCGCAGCTGCCGGTGTTGATGTTGTCGAGCGAGGCCGAGGTCGCCGACCGGATCCGCGGCCTCCAGCAGGGCGCGAACGACTACGTCGGCAAGCCGTACGACACCGGGTTCGTGATCGGCCGGATCCGCCAGCTCGTCGCACCCGATCCAGGCGGTGAGCCGCTCGTGCTGCTCGTCGACGACAGCGTCACGTTCCGCGAAGCCCTCGCGGTGCATCTCGCGCGGGCCGGCTACGACGTCGTGATCGCGGCGACCGGCGGCGAAGCGCTGCGCATCGCCGCGGTGCGGCGGCTCGCCGCGATCATCGTCGATGGCGTGATGCCCGACATGGGCGGCGATGTCGTGATCCGTCGGGTCCGCCTCGATCCCGCGCTGCGCACGACCCCCTGCCTGCTGCTGACGGGCTCGGATGACGCCGCCGCGGAGATCGCGGCGCTCGATGCCGGCGCCGACGCGTTCGCGCGCAAGGAGTCCGACGTCGACATCGTGATCGCCCGGCTCGCGGCGATGTTGCGCAACTCGACCGAGTCGGTGGCCGAGCCCCAGAGCTCGCTCGGACCCAAGCGCGTGCTGGTCGTCGATGATAGCGCCGCCTACCTCGAGGCGATCGCGTACGAGCTCCAGCGCGACGGGTACGACGTCGTGCAGGCGAGCTCCGGCGAACAGGCGATCGAGCTGCTCGCGGTCCAGCCCGTCGACTGCGTCGCGCTCGATACCGAGATGCCCGGGCTGTCCGGCATCGAGACCTGCCGGCGGATCAAGCATGCGCCGAGCCTGCGCGACACACCGTTGATCCTGATGACCGCGCGCGACGGCCGCGACGTGATCCTCGAAGCGTTCGCGGAGGGCGCCGACGACTTCGTCTCGAAGCTGCTCGGCGTCGATGTCGTCGCCGCGCGCATCAAGGCACAGATCCGGCGCAAGCGCTTCTCCGACGAGCATCGCCACGTCCGCGAGCGCCTGCTCCGCAGCGAGACCGAGGCCTCGGAGGCCCGGGCCGCGCGCCAGCTCGCCGAGGCGCGGGCCGCGCTCGCCGAACAGCTCGCACGCTCGAACTTCACGCTCGCCGCGACCAACCGCCAGCTCGCGGCGGCGAACCGCGAGCTCGAGGCGTTCAGCTATTCGGTGTCGCACGACCTGCGCACGCCGCTGCGGGCGATCCGCTCGTTCACCCAGATGCTCGAGGAGGACGCCGGACCGCAGCTCGACGAGCCCAGCCGCGACCATCTGCGGCGCGTGGTCGCCGCGACCGCGCGGATGTCGGACCTGATCGACGCGTTGCTCGAGCTGTCGCGGATCAGCCGAGTCGCGATCCAGCGTTCACCGGTCGATCTCGCTACCCTCGCTACCGCGGTGATCGACGAGCTCCGCGTACGCGATCCCGACCGGGTCGTCGAGGCCGTCGTGTCCTCGAACCTCGTGGCCAGCGCCGATCCCCGGCTCGCCCGCGCGTTGCTCGACAACCTGGTCGGAAACGCCTGGAAGTTCACCGGCCACATCCCCGGTGCGCGCATCGAGATCGGCGTGCGCGACGAAGGCGAGCGCGCGTTCTACGTCCGTGACAATGGCGCCGGCTTCGACATGGCGCATGCGGGCAAGTTGTTCGCACCGTTCCAGCGCTTGCACGGCACCGAGTTCGCGGGGACCGGGGTCGGCCTCGCCACGGTGCGGCGGATCGTCGAGCGCCACGGTGGGAGGATCTGGGCCGAGAGCGCGATCGGCGCCGGCGCGACGTTCTGGTTCACGCTGCCCGAGTGATAGCTCGCGTTGTCGTCGGCGGCTGCGGCTGATGTCGCTGATGTCGCTGATGTCGCTGATGTCGACCGCCGCCGGTGGAACGGTCTATCTCGCGCGCTCGCACGGTCCGACCTCACCCCACGACCGCGCCGCGTAAACCCGTACAGCGTCGTCCCGCCAAAGGTAGAATGTCGGGAGCGGATGCCTGGGGACGACGCTAACCCGACGGTCGTCGATCCTCCGATCAACGAGCTACCGACCGCGATCGATCGGCCGCGTCCTCCGGGCGGTGACTCGGTCGTGCGGCGGGCCCGCAGCCTCGCGCAGACCCCGGCGCCGACCCCGACGCCGACCAGCGTGATGACGACCGCGGCGGATGCGATGCGGGACGAGGAGGTCCATCGCACCCGCGTGTTCATCCGGTTGGCCTGGGTCGCGAGCCTCGGTGGGCTCGCCACGATCCCGGTCGTCCACGGTGAACCCCACGTCACGATCGCGTTCGCGGCCGCGCTGGTGCTCGGGATGATCGTCAGCTTCGGGTTTCACCAGGCGTTCGCCGATCCGCGGCGCTACTCGTCTCGATCGATCCTCGTGCTCGGCGTGATGTCGGTGGTCAACACGCACGTCGCGATCCTGTACTTCGGAGCGTTCACGCTGTCGCCGTTCCTGATCGTGATCGGCCTGCACTTCATCGGCCGCAGCGAGATTTCAGCCCGCCGCCCCGTGCTGGTCACGGCGATGCTGTGCCACGCGGCGATCGCGGTCGCGGTGATCCTCGGCTATCCCGACCCGGGCGTGTTCGCGACCGATCGTGCGCTGCCGATCTCCGCGTACCTGATCGGCGCGGTCTACGTGCAAGCGACCTACGTGCTCGCGTACATGACCGGGCGCCATCAGCGGCGGATCTCGCTGAGCTCGATCGAGCAGCTCCAGCGCGCGACCCGGGTCGCGTCGCAGCGTGCGGCGTTGCTCGAGGAGGTCCGCGCGGATCTCGAGCGCGCGCAGCACGCGACCGCGGGCCGGTTCACCGGCGAGACGGTCGGGGACTACGTGCTCGACGTCATCCTCGGGCGCGGCGCGCACGGCGAGGTCTACGAGGGCCGCCACGTCACGACCGGCGCGCTCGTCGCGGTCAAGCTGCTGCGCCGCGAGCACCTCGAGGACGACACCACGGTCGCGCGATTCGTGCGCGAGGTCCGCGCGACCGCCGCACTCGATTCGCCATATATCGTGCGGGTCCTCGCGACCAGCGAGCCCGGCGCGGCGCGACCGTACCTCGTGATGGAGCGACTGACCGGGATGACGCTCGCCGATCAGCTGCGCCGCACGCCGGTCCTGGCCGCGCACGAGGTGACGAGGCTCGTCACCCAGGTCGGTGCGGCGGTCGACGCCGCGGCCGCCGCCATGATCACGCACCGCGATCTCAAGCCGCAGAACCTGTTCGCGGCCGGTGACACCTGGAAGGTGCTCGACTTCGGGGTCGCCTCGCTCGGCGAGCACGCCGGCACGCTCACCCAGGGCGGGATCGTCGGCACGCCGCAGTACATGGCGCCGGAGCAAGCGCGCGGGACCAAGGTCGACGTGCGCACCGATCTGTACGCGCTCGGAGCGATCGCGTATCGCGCGCTGACCGGGCGTAACCCGTTCGGCGGCACGGACACGCCGGCGATCCTGTACGCGGTCGTCCACACGATGCCGATCGCACCGAGCACGCTCGCGGACCTGCCCGTGGACTTCGATCGGTGGGCCGCGCTGGCGCTCGCGAAGGATCCGGCGATGCGGTGGTCGACCGGGGCCGAGCTCGCGGCGCAGCTCACCGCCGCGCTGCGCGGCGAACTGTCCGCGGCCACGCGCGCGGCGGCCGATCGCGTGCTGGCGCACACCCCGTGGAGGACCTCGTGAGATCTCTCGCGGGAGAGCGCGCGGGTGACGAGCGCGGCGGTGCGGTGATGCGTTCACTCGCGATCACGACCGCGGCCGACGCGCTCCGCGACGAGGAGGTCCTGCGCTCGCGCGGCTTCATCCGGCTGGGCTGGCCGATCGCGCTCGCCGCGATCGTCGCGACGTTCGCGCTGCCCGGTGAACGCACGCTCGCGCTCGCGCTGTGCGCCGCGCTCGCCACGACCGCGCTGATCTCGCTCGGCGCGTACCGCAGCCTGCACGACGCGTCCGCGTTGCGCTCGGCGACGATGAGCCTGCTCGCGACCGCGTGCGTCGCCTGCGGCACGCTCGCGATCCTCTATACCGGTTGCTTCGCGGGGGCGCCGCTCGTGATCGTGCTCGGCGTCTACTTCTTCTGCCGCACCGAATCCCGCCGGGCGGCGGTCGCGATCTACGTGCTGGTCGCGACTGCGCACCTGGCGATCGCGGTGTTGATCCTGACCGGGGTCGTCGCGGAGCGCGGGTTCGCGCCGCTGCCCGCGCGGGTCGATCTCGGCGCGGCGGTGGCCGGGCACGCGTGCGTGCAGTTCGGCTACGCGATGGCGTTCTGGCTCGCCCGCACGACCCGCGCCGCGTCGCTGCGTGCGATCGATCAGCTCCAGCGCGCCACCCGCGACGCCGCGATGCGCCTCGCGTTGCTCGACGAGGCGCGCGATGACCTCGACCGCGCGCTCGAGGTCGGGAGCCCCGGTCAGTTCACCGGTGCGGTAGTCGGGAGCTGGGAGCTAGGTTCCGTCCTGGGCCGTGGCGGCATGGGCGAGGTCTACGAGGCGAGCCACGTCGACACCCAGGCGCCGGGCGCGGTCAAGCTGCTGCGTCGCGAGCTGATGGTCGATCGCATGCACGTCGAGCGCTTCCTGCGCGAGGTCCGCGCCGCGAGCGCGTTGGACTCGCCGCACGTCGTGCGCGTGCTCGAGGCCTCCGGGCCCGACGAGCCGCTCGCGTTCCTCGCGATGGAGCGGTTACATGGCGAGACGCTGTCGGGGCTGTTGCGCGGTGCGGGAACGCTCGAACCCGCGCTCGTGGTCGAGCTCGTCACCCAGTTCGGCACGGTGCTCGACCAGGCGCGCGTCACCGGCATGGTCCACCGCGATATCAAGCCGCCGAACATCTTTCGTACCGACGACGGGATCTGGAAGCTGCTCGACTTCGGTGTCGCCGTGCTCGGCGACAGCACCGGCACGTTGACCCAGGGCGGCGTGATCGGGACGCCCGGCTACATGGCGCCCGAGCAAGCCAAGGGCGAGGCCGTCGATCACCGCGCGGATGTCTACTCGGTCGGGGCGGTGGTCTACCGCTGCGTCACCGGGCGCGCGCCGTTCTCGGGCACGGATCATGCGGCGCTGCTCTACGCGATGGTCCACGACATGGCGGTGCGGCCGACCGCGCTCGCGCACGTCGATCGCGACGTCGATCGGGTGCTCGCGCTCGTGCTCGCGAAGCGCCGCGGGGACCGGTTCGCGAGCGTGCGCGACTTCGGCGTCGCACTCGCCGCCGCGTTCGCCGGCCGGTTAGAGCCGCGGCTCCGCGCGCAGGCCGATGCGCTGTTGCGGTCGCACCCGTGGCGCGAGGTCGACAGTGCCGCGACGCGGCAGCTCGCGAAGAGCTGATAGGCTGGCCGCGTGGACATCGAGATTCGTCGCGCGGTTCCGGGCGATGCCGCCGCGCTGATCGCGCACCTCAGGGCGCTCGCGCGCGAGCCGGGCATCAACATCCCGCTCGCGCCCGACGAGATCACGCTGACCGTCGGCGAGGAGCGCGACCGGCTCGCGAGCTTCGAGGACAACCCGCGCGTGCTGCTGTTGGTCGCGGCGCGGAGCTCCGCGCGAGACGCCGAGCTACTCGGCGAGCTCACCGTGCGCGGCCTGTCGACCCGGCGCGCGGTCCAACACGTCGCGACGCTCGGCATGTCGGTGCGGGCGGACGCGCGAGGGCAGGGGGTCGGCACCGCGCTGCTCGCAGCGGCGCTCCACTGGGCCGCGGCGCAAGGGTTCACGCGGGTCGAGCTCTATGTCTACGCGCGCAACGCCCCGGCGATCGCGCTGTACGAGAAGCATGGCTTCGTGCTCGAAGGCCGGCGCAAGCACTTCATCCGCGACGGCGAGGAGTTCCTCGACGATCTCGTGATGGCCCGAGTCACGGCCTAGCGCCCGCAGCGCACGGCCAACGCCGCTCGGCGCCGTTATTGCGCCGCCTACCGGCATTGACGGCGGGCCGGGTGGGCCGATTCTGGGGGTATGAGCCTCGAACAAACCTTCTGGATCGGGGCCCTCGCCGCCCTGGCGTACGGTGCGGACCCCGATTGGGAGAACGACCTCTCCGAGCTCGCCGAGGAGCTGCTGCGCCGCTATCGGCCGCGCGCCCAGGCCTAGGCCCACACGCTACGCGGAGTGCTCGAGCGACTTCTGGGTCGCCACGAACTTCGGTTCGAGCTCCTTCGCGCGATCCTTGCCGATCACGCGTTGCGCGCGCGGGAAGAAGTCTTGCTCCTCCTCGTGGGCGTGGTGCTCGACGGTATCGGCGAGTCGCTCGAACAGGTTGCCGAACGTATCGCTCGTGATGTCGACCTCGTCGAGGTCGTGGATCATCCGCTCGAGCTCGCTGGCCTCGGCATCGTGGCGGTTCGAGAGCGCGCGTAGCTCGTCGTGCATGCGCAGCGCGGGATAGAGCACGCGCATCTCGGCGCGCTCGTGCGTGAGCAGTGCGACCCGGATCTGCGGCCACAGCTGCTCGCGCTTGCCACGGTCCGCGACGACCGCGTGGAGTAACGATCCGGCCTCGCCGTGTTGCTTCGCGAGCATCGCGAACACGCCGGTGAGGCCCTCGACGCGCGCCTTCACCGCCTTGGCGGTGCCCTTGGTCTTCGCCACTACGTGATCCATTCGATTCGACATGAGCTCGATCCTTCCGAGGTTAGTGGTGCCGCGCGGTCGGCTCGTCGTCGATCACGACCGGGCGTTCGGCGGGTAGGGTGTCGATCGCGTTCTCCATCGCGGACTCCGTCCAGTTCTCGCCGTCGCTGCGATCGCTCGCGTCGGCTTCGAACGCGCTCATCGGCTCGATGTCGCGCTGGTCGCGCAGGCCGACGTCTTCGGCGCCGTCGAGGTCGGTGTCGGTGTCGGTGTCGTCGAGGCCGGCGTCGGCGTCGGTGACCGCGGCCATCGGGCGGGTGATGCGCTGGCTCGGAGAATCCCGCACCGGCCTGCGAACCCTGGCGGCATCCGCCCGCGGCTTCGCACCGCGGACCACGCGATCGTAGAGTGCGTGAACTTTGGAGAACAGCGTCGGTTGCATATCGAGGCTCAAGAGCACGTCACATGCCATGTACGTGCCGGGTCAGCGCGCGCGGAGCCACCGCGGCGCGCTCGCGCTGGGTCGTGCTCGGATCGGCGGGCGGGCACCGGGGTGTGCGGCCGTCGCCGATCCGCACGGCGCGAGGTCCGCGCGCGCGGCCTTCGTGGTCGTCCTCGATTGCGCCGATCGCGGAGACCACGCACGATGGAACGATGTGGCGGATGGTGCTGGTCGCGTGTGCGGCGTGCGGGCAATCGGGGGATCCCGCACCGGCGACCCAGCCTCCGCACGCGGCGCCCCGCCGATCTCCGCCGCCGGCCGCGATCCCCCGCGATCGGGTCGACATGCAGGCGAGCTGGCGCGACGTCGCCGCGTTCTCCGACTGCTGGTACTTCAGCGGGCCGAACGGGCGCGACACCCGGCTCGCCGGCCCGATCACGCTCGCGCGGGATGGCGACCGGGTCACCGCCACCCTCGGTGGCGCGACGTTCACCGGCACGTACCGCGATCGCGAGCTCGACCTCGCGCGCGACGCGACCCACCGGGCCGATGACGTGTGGACCACCCACGAGCGGATCCGCGGTGCGTTCGAGGCCGGCAAGATCTCGGCGCACTATCACTACGAAGAGTGCGAGCGCGGTACCCACTGCCCCAACCACTGCACGATCGAGGCGACGCTCGAGCTCGCGGCTATTTGATCACGATCGATCGGCACGTGCACATCGTAGCGCGACGGTGCTCGCGGTTTCGAGCGCGGTGGTGTCGGCCGTCCCCGACACGAGTCGTCGCCCAAACCCGCCGTGCTCTAGAGATCCGCTGGAGAGGCGCTAGAGTTCCGGGATGAAGCTGCCGCTGTCCGTGCTCGACCTGTCCCCGGTCGGTGCCGGCGTCGTGCCGAGCCAGGCGATCCGCGACTCGATCGCGCTGTGCAAGGTCGCCGAGCAGCTCGGCTACACTCGCTACTGGTTCGCCGAGCACCACAACCTGGCGAGCATCGCGACCTCGGCGCCCGAGGTGTTGATCGCGGCGGCCGCGGCGGTGACCACCACGATCAAGCTCGGCGCCGGCGGCATCATGGTGCCGAACCATGCGCCGCTCCACGTCGTCGAGGTGTTCCGCACGCTCGAGGCGCTCGCGCCGGGCCGGATCGATCTCGGCCTGGGCCGCGCGCCCGGGACCGATCCGATCGCCTCGGCCGCGCTGCGCCGCAGCGACGCCGAGGTCAACGAACAGCTCGCCGAGTTGATCGCGTTCGAGCGCGGGGGCTTTCCAGTATCGCACCCGTTCGCGAAGATCGCACCGATGCCGGCCGACAGCACGTGCGGCACCTTGTGGATGCTCGGCTCCACGCTCGCGGGCGCCTCGATCGGTGCGCAGCTCGGCGTGCCGTACGCGTTCGCCGGCCACTTCGCGATGAAGCACGCGGTCGCGGCGCTCGCGCACTACCGGACCCGCTACGTGCCCTCGCCGCAGCACCCGGCGCCGTACGCGATGATCGCGGTCACCGCGGTGTGTGCCGAGACCGATGCCGAGGCCGAGCGGCTCGCGGCGCCGCTGCGGGTCGCGATCGTCAAGAACCGCACCGGCCGGCGCGCGCCGATCGTCTCGATCGAGGAGGCGCTCGCGTATCGGTTCACGCCCGACGAGCAGGCGATCGCGGACGAGTTCTTCACCGGCGCGCTGATCGGCTCGCCGGCGAAGGTCGCCGCCGGGCTGATCGAGCTCGCGCGCGACACCGGGGCCGACGAGATCATGTTGTCGGCGCTGTTGCCCTCGCTCGCGGCGCGGACCCGCTCGCTGCAGCTGGTCGCCGGCGCGATGGCCTAGGCCCAGCCGAACCGGCGGCGCATCGCGCGATACATCTCGGTATGCGCGCCCGCGGCGTCCCGCACGACGAACGGCGGGTCCTCGCGGGGGACGGCCTCGCCGCGGCGGCACGCATAGACCGCGAACAGCGGCTCGGCGCCGGCGCGCGGCACGACCGCCCGGAACGACGTGATCGCGAGCGCCTCGATCGCGAGCGCGCGCGCGTGTTGCTGCCACGGGAAGCAGAACACGTAGACCCCGCCGGGCGCGAGGTGGCGCTCGGCGGCGCGCGCGTAGTCGGTGAGGTCGCCGCGCAGCTCGAACCGCGCGTGGGCCTTCTGCGGATCGGCGGGCACGATCCCGGCGGCTGCGGGGAAGTACGGCGGGCTGCCCGTGATCAACGCGAACCGCTCGGCGAGCCGGAGCTCGCGGAGGTCGCCATGCAGCGGGTGGACCCGCGCCGCGAGCCCGTTGAGCGCGATGTTGTCGTGGAGCAAGCGGTACGAGATGTCCTGCGCCTCGATGCACGTCAGCTCCGCGGCGGCGGGCAGCCCCGACAGCACGAGCAGCCCGACGCCGCCGAGGCCGGTGCCGAGATCGAGCGCGTGCGCGACCTTTGGCGCGTGCTCGAGCGCGTACCACGCGGTCAGCACGTCGTCGGTCGAGTGGCGATGGCCGTGCTTGCGCTGGACGATCTTCCAGGTCGCGGTCAGGCCATCGAGCGTGACCGGCTCGCCGAGCTCGAGCTCGAGCGCCGCGCGGCGGGCGTCCGGATCCATCACTTCTTGCGGCCGGCGAGCAGCTTGGTGAACGCCATCTTCGCCGAGAGCCTCGGCAGCTGGGTCAGCGAGCGGGCGAGCGCGAACGCGAGCTGGAGCGGCGAGCTGCCGTGCGCGTCGATCCGCGCGGTCTGCCCGGTCGTCACGTCCTCGAGCGCGCCGCGCGCGATCGTGCGCGAGCCATCGCTGCGGATCTCGACGACCAGCCGCGCGACCACCGGCGGTTCCGTGGTGTCGACCACCTCCGCGGGCGCGTCGCGCACGAGCTCGGCCGGCGGATCGTCCTTCATGGCCACAGCCTAGACCGGATCGTGCGATTCGCCTGCCGAGGAGTCTGCGAACGATCCCGGGATGTTGTGGCAGGCCCTCTTGCGAGTGAGTGCTCACTCCGGTAGAAGTGCACGGCTTACGAATCATGGCCACGCGCGCAACCCCGCTCTCTCCCGACGCCCGCCGCGCCAGCATCATCGCGGCGACGCTGCCGCTGTTGCGTCGCTACGGCGCGAGCGTCACGACCGCGCAGATCGCGCTCGCCGCCGGCGTCGCCGAGGGCACGCTGTTCCGCGCGTTCACCGACAAGGACGCGCTGCTCGGCGCGGCGATCCAGTCCGCGTTCGATGCCGAGCCGACCGAGGCCAAGCTCGCGGCGATCGATCGCGGGTTGCCGTTGCGCGACCAGCTCGTCGTGATCGTCGAGATCCTTCAAGAGCGCGTCGAGCAGGTCTGGCAGCTGATGACGATCCTCAACCTCCCGGCCCCGCCGCAGAAGCCCGACGTGCACGGCGATGCCGGGATCCGCGCGCAGATCGTCGCGATCTTCGAGCTCCATCACGACGAGTTGCGCGTCGACCCGAGCTACGCGCAACGCACGCTGCGCGCGCTCGCGTTCGCCGGCACGCACCCGCGGATCACCGAGGGGCAACCGTTCACCGCGCGCGAGATCGTCGCGATCCTGCTCGACGGCCTCGCGCGCCGTCCCGACCCGGAGTTGACCTGATGTTGTGGCGCCTGCTCAAGACCTACCTCGCGCCGTACCAGCGCCCGATCCTGATCGTCGTGACGTTGCAGCTGTTCGCCAACATCGCGTCGCTGTTCCTGCCGGCGATCAACGGTGACATCATCGATCGCGGCGTCGCGACCGGCGATACCGGCTACATCCTGAGCCGTGGCGCCATGATGCTGGGGATCGCCGGATTCCAGATCGCGTGCTCGGTCGCCGCGGTCTACTTCGGCGCGCGGATCGCGATGGGCTACGGCCGCGATCTGCGCGCGGCGATCTTCCATCACGTCGGCCGGCTGTCCGCGCGCGAGGTCGGTAAGGTCGGCGCGCCGTCGCTGATCACGCGCACGACCAACGACGTGCAGCAGGTCCAGATGCTCGTGTTGATGAGCGCGACCATGATGGTGATGGCGCCGATCATGTGCATCGGTGGCATCGTGATGGCGCTGCGCGAGGATCTCGATCTGTCGCGCCTGTTGCTCGTGTGCATCCCCGTGCTCGCCGGCAGCCTCGGCTTCATCATCAGCCGGATGATCCCGAAGTTCCGCGCGATGCAGCCGAAGATCGACTCGCTCAACCGTGTCCTGCGCGAGCAGATCACCGGCATGCGCGTGGTCCGCGCGTTCGTGCGCGAGCCGGCGGAAGAAGGCCGGTTCGACGGTGCGAACGGCGATCTCACGAACATCGCGCTCCAGGTCGGCAAGCTCCAGGCGTTGATGTGGCCGTCGGTGATGCTGGTGTTCAACCTGTCGAGCGTCGCGGTGCTGTGGTTCGGCGCGCACCGGATCGCCTCGGGCAACCTCGAGGTCGGCTCGCTGATCGCGTACCTCAGCTACCTGATGCAGATCCTGATGGCGGTGATGATGACGACGTTCATGTCGATCATGATCCCGCGCGCCGCGGTGTGCGCGGAGCGCATCGTCGAGGTCATGGACATGGATCCTGCCGTCGCGCCGCCGCTCGCGCCGAAGCTGCCGGCCCAGCTCACCGGCGTGCTCGAGCTCCGCGATGTCGAGTACAAGTATCCCGGCGCGAGCGCGCCGGTGCTGTCGCACATCTCGTTCACCGCGCGGCCGGGCCAGGTCACCGCGATCATCGGCTCGACCGGCGCTGGCAAGACCACGCTGCTCGAGCTGATCCCGCGCCTCGGCGATCCGACCGCCGGGCAGGTGTTGATCGATGGCATCGACGTCCGCGACCGCGAGCCCGAGGAGCTGTGGGCGCGGATCGGGATGGTGCCGCAGCGCGCCTACCTGTTCTCGGGCACCGTGCGCTCGAACCTCCAGTTCGGCAACCCCGAGGCCACGGACGCGCAGCTGTGGGCCGCGCTCGAGGTCGCGCAGGGCAAGGACTTCGTCGCGGCGATGCCCGAGCAGCTCGACGCGCCGATCGCGCAGGGCGGCACCAACGTGTCCGGTGGCCAGCGCCAGCGCCTCGCGATCGCCCGCGCGCTGCTCCGCGAGCCGGCGGTGTTCCTGTTCGATGATTCGTTCTCGGCGCTCGATCTCGCGACCGAGGCCCGGCTGCGCGCCGCGCTCGCACCGCGTACCAAGGCCGCCGCGATGATCATCGTCGCCCAGCGGGTCGCGAGCATCCGCCACGCGCACCAGATCCTCGTGCTCGATAGCGGCAAGCTCGTCGGCAAGGGGACCCACGCCGAGCTCGTACAGAGCTGTCCGACCTACGCCGAGATCGTGCAGTCCCAGACCGAGCAGCAGGAGGTGGCCGCGTGAGCGATGACGACAAGCCCAAGCTCGTCGCGCCGCCGCCGCGCCCGATGATGCGCGGGCCGATGGGCATGAACATGGGCCCGCCGCAGAAGGCCAAGTCGTTCGGCGCCTCGGCGCGGCGCTTGCTCGGCCGCCTGGCGCCGCAGCGCACGCTCGTGATCCTGGTGATGATCTGCGCCGTGATCTCGGTCGGGCTCAGCGTCAGCGGCCCGAAGGTGCTCGCGAAGGGCACCGACATCATCTTCGCCGGGTTCTTCGGCGCGAAGCTGCCGGCGAACCTGACCCACGCTCAAGCCGTCGCGATGCTCGAGAGCCAGGGCAACCACCGCACCGCCCAGATGGTCGACGCGATGGACGTGCACCCCGGCCACGGCATCGACTTCGCGGCGCTCGCGCGCGTCCTGTTGCTGGTGATCGCGCTCTACGCGTGTGCCTCGCTGTTCATGTGGCTGCAGGGCTACATCCTCAACTTCGTCACGCAGCGCACGGTGAAGAAGCTGCGCGCGGACGTCGAGGCCAAGCTGATGCGGGTGCCGCTCGCGTACTTCGACGGCCAGCCGCACGGCGAGATCCTCAGCCGGGTCACCAACGACATCGACAACGTCGCGATGGCGCTGCAGCAGACGCTCAGCCAGATCCTCGCGGCCGGGCTCACCGCGATCGGCGTGCTCGTGATGCTGGTCGTGATCTCCCCGCTGCTCGCGGTGATCGCGCTCGTCACCGTGCCGCTGTCGCTCGTGATCACCGCGAAGATCGGCAAGCGCGCGCAGAAGGGCTTCATCGCGCAGTGGAAGCACGTCGGCGCGCTCAACGGCCAGATCGAGGAGGCGTTCACCGGCCACGCGCTGGTCAAGGTGTTCGGCCGGCGCGCGCAGGTCGAGGACCGGTTCCGCGGCAAGAACGACGAGCTGTTCGACGCCTCGTTCAAGGCGCAGTTCATCTCCAGCATCATCATGCCGGCGATCAACTTCATCGGGAACCTCAACTACGTCGCGATCGCCGTGGTCGGCGGCCTGCGGGTCGCGTCGGGCGCGATGACGCTCGGCGGGGTCCAGGCGTTCATCCAGTACTCGCGCCAGTTCACGCAGCAGCTCAACCAGCTCGCGCAGGTCTCGAACGTGCTGCAATCGGGCGTCGCCTCGGCCGAGCGCGTGTTCGAGCTGCTCGACTCCCCCGATCAATCGCCCGAGGTCAGCACCGAGGCGCTGCCGGTGCCGCTGCGCGGCGAGGTCCGGTTCGCCGAGGTCGGGTTCCGCTACAAGCCCGAGGTCCCGCTGATCGACGGGCTCACGCTCGTCGCCAAGCCCGGCCAGACCGTCGCGATCGTCGGACCGACCGGCGCGGGCAAGACCACGCTCGTGAACCTCCTGATGCGGTTCTACGATCTCGACCGCGGCCGGATCGAGCTCGACGGCGTCGATATCGCGAAGCTGCCGCGCCGCGAGCTGCGCGCGAAGATGGGCATGGTGCTCCAGGATACCTGGCTGTTCGGCGGCACCATCCGCGACAACATCAAGTACGGCACGCCGGGCGCGACCGACGCGCAGATGCTCGACGCCGCCAAGGCGACGTACGTCGATCGCTTCGTGCGCGCGCTGCCCGCGGGCTACGACACCGTGATCGACGAGGAGAGCTCGAACCTCAGCGTCGGCGAGAAGCAGCTGATCACGATCGCGCGGGCGTTCCTCGCCGATCCGTCGATCTTGATCCTCGACGAGGCGACCTCCTCGGTCGATACCCGCACCGAGGTGCTCGTGCAGCACGCGATGGCGACGCTGCGCGAGCGCCGGACCAGCTTCGTGATCGCGCACCGGCTCTCGACGATCCGCGACGCCGACACCATCCTCGTCATGGAGCACGGCAAGATCGTCGAGCAGGGCAGCCACGACCAGCTGCTCGCCGCCGGGGGCGCGTATCACGCGCTCTACCACGCGCAGTTCGCGGCGCCCGCGGCCGCGTAGCTACGGCGCCGGCGCGCTAGACCCGGACGCGCAGCGTCTCGTAGACCTCGGCGTCGCCGAAGCCGCTGATCCGGCCCATCGCGCGGGCGAGGTCGCGCGATGACTCGAGATCGAGCTTGGCCAGCTGGCTCTTGTGGCAGGCGATCGCCGCGAGCTTGGTCTCGACGAAGCCGGTGATGTCGGCGAAGCAATTGCCGAACGAGCGCGACTGCGCGTTCATCTCCGGGCTCGACAGGTACGCGAGCAGGTCGCACGGCGTGCGGCGCAGCGCCGAGACCGTCGCGCGATTGACCAGGCCGTGATCCCAGTGCAGATCGTTCGCCGAGTGCGTGATCACGAGATCGGGGCGGACGTCGCCGATCACCTGATCCATGCGGCGGACCAGCTCGTGCATCGCGATGTCCTCGACCCGGCACGGCTTGTCGTCGTGGAGGATGAACAGCTCGGCGTCGAGCACGTCGGCGGCGGCTCGCGCCTCGGCCTTGCGGGCCTCGGTGTGGCTCGGGACCGAGACGATCGCGAGCGTGACGTCGGCGCCCGCGCTCGACAGCCGCGCGAGCAGACCGCCGGCTCCGACCTCGAGGTCGTCGGGGTGGGCGCCGAACGCGAGCACGCGTCCGCCTTTCTCGGCGAGGATCCGGTTCATGCGGCGACCTCCTCACGGTAGTGGGGCTGGACGGCCGGCGTGAAGCACGGCAGGCGGGCAGGGTGACTGCGCTCGAACAGGACCTCGCGGCTGGCCTCGCCGCAGTTGAACAGCAGGTCGAGAAAGCCCAGGTGCGAGACGAACCCCGGGTAGCGCTGCGGGTGGATCGGATGCTCGAAGTGCTGCCAGATCACGCCGACCCCGGCGCGGCCCATCTGCTCGGTATCGAGGTAGCCGGTCGAGCCGCCGCCGCCCGACAGGTAGCAGCGCGCGCCGACCGCCTTGCACATCGCGATCAGCCGATCGGTCTTTTGGCCGTCGAGCCGCAGCGTCGAGGCGCGGATCAGCGGCGTCGTGATGCCGAGCCAGGTCCGCGCGAGCCCGAGCATGTGGAGATCGAGCTCGAGCAGGGTCGCCCACCGCCGGGTATAGACCTCGCGCAGCGCGGGTGCGTAGCGCTCGAAGTGCGGCGTCCGGCAGTAGTTGTGCTCGATCGTCAGCCACGTGCGGCGCTGCCAGTGCTGCTTCGCGCTGCCGCCGTGGTCGATCCGCTTGTCGCAGATCCGATCGGTCTGCGTCCCGCGCTCGAGCGGCACGGTCAGCCACGGCGCGCCGCTCTGGAGCTTGAGGCGCTGCCGGTTCTGGAAGTTCTGCGCCTCGTACTGGAGGTCATCCATCACGACGAACAGGTCCGCCTTCGCGAGCTTGTCGAGGTAGCCGAGCCACGGCATGTAATGAGGCTGGTGCGCGGCGACGATCATCGAGGTGCGACTCCTTGTGGGGCGGCGGTGCCGCCGTGGCCGCGGGTCTCCCAGCTCGAGCTATCGAGCGTGAACAGGCCCAGCGGGGTGAGCAGCAGGTAGGCGACGGGCATCAGCACCGCCATCGGCATGAACGCGATCGGGTGCACGCGCAGCCACGGCGGTAGCGCGCGCACCGAGGGCGAGAAGTGATAGACCATCGAGAACCCACCGATCAGCACGACGTGGTAGGTCGCGAGCTCGAAGAACTTGCCGTTCATCACGTGGTCGACGATCACGAACGGATAGACCAGCACGAGCAGCAGCATCGACAGGTACTGCAGCGTGAGCAGCGGGTGCAGCCGGTACGCATCGCCCAGGCCGATCATGAAGTCGGCGATGTTCGAGCGCTTCCAGCGCAGCTGCTGGTTGAAGTAGCCGCGCAGGGTGGTCGCGGCCTTCGTGAAGCACATCGCGTCCATCGTCATCCGCGTCTTGTAGCCGTGCTTGACGATCTGATGGGTGAGGTAGCGATCCTCGCCGTACTTGATCGGCACGCCCATGATGTTGCGGTCCTCGAGGATCGGCTCGAGCTCGAGCAGCACCGCGCGGCGATACGCGGTCAGGCAGCCCGACAGGCACATCACCTGATCGAGCGCGCGCTCGAGGTTCTTGAGGTGCTCCTGGCCGAAGTAGTACTTGATGGTCTGGAGCCGGGTCAGCCAGTTGTGGTTCGGGTTCGAGACGTGGATGCGACCGCCGACCGCCGCGATCTCGGGAGAGGTGAAGCGCGCGACCAGCTCGCGCAGCGCGGTCGGATAGACGATCACGTCCGAGTCGACCGAGACCACCAGCTCCGCGCGCGACGCGCGCACCGCCGCGTTGATGCCCTTGCGCTTGCCGAGGTTGACCTCGTTGCGCAAGACGCGCACGTTCGGAAACTCCGCGGCGGCTTTACAGGCCCACGCACAGGAGTCGTCCGTCGAGCAGTCGTCGACGACCGTGACCTCGAGCTTGTCGCTCGGATAGTCGAGCTCGACCAGGCTCTTGATCGTGTCGTAGATCGAATGGCCCTCGTTGAACAGCGGCACGACGATCGTGATCGTCGGTTCGTAGCCGGTGATCTTCGGATCGAGTCGCTTGCCCTTGAGGATCGTCAGGTACCACCCGAACACGTAGCGGTTCAGGAACACGATGAAGATGAACAGGTAGATCGGAAAGGCGTGCACGCGGACAGCGCGGACTTCAGCAAGAGCCGAGCCGCTGCGGTTTCGTGCGGTTGCGCGAATTGTGCACGAGCGATCGAACGGAGTTGGAACGACGATCGAGCGTTCGGCGCGATGCATGGGGACGACTCGTCACCCCGAAGTGGAGTGCGTGGATGCCAGTGCACGACCTGCACACACAGGCAGATCACGAAGCTACGCAGCTCGCGTCGTGGCGATGCGCTTGCACTGCGCGATCACGCGAATGCCGCCCAAGACATCACAGCCGCATGACAAGCACGGATCACTCACACGCGGGTCGCGCGAGATGGCAGCGCCTGACAGTCGCGGTGGTGCCGTGCTCCCCTTTTCCAGGCCACGCGCGATCTCGTCGTTGGGACCGACCACCTTCGGGATCCCGAGCATCGTGAGGCCGGCGCCGCCGGCGACGTCGCTCGACGCGGAGGCGCCGCCGACCCGGCGCTCGCGGCGCTCGACCCCGGCGACCGAGATGAAGGTGACGCCGCTGTTCGGCTATCAGGCGCAGGGCGCGCCGGCCGCGCCGACGTGGGGATCGAAGCCCAAGCCGGCCGCGGCGCCGGCCCCGCTGACCTTCGGTCGTGCCGCACAGCGCGGCGTGCCACCGGCGCCGGTCCACGCGCCGGTGCTGGCGCCGGCGCCGGCACCGCCGCGCGCGCACGCCCAACCGCAGGCGTACGCAAACCCGCACGCGCACGCGTACGCGCAGCCGCAACCCCATGCGCAGCCACGCCACGGGGCGACGGCCGCCGCCCTCGCACTGCCGATGCCGGTCCCGATGCCGGTCCCGATGCCGGCCCCGATGCCGATGCCGATGCCGATGCCGATGCCGGCGCCGGTCGCCGCGCCGTTCGAGCCGTCGCGCATCGTCGCGCCGCTCGTGCTGCCGGCCAACGACTTCGGCGCCGAGGGCGCGACCTTGCAGGACGCGCAGGTGCCCGACCTGCGCCCCGCGCGGTGGGCTGCGTTCGAGAAGCTCGGCCTGGTCGCCAGGTCGATCGATCCCAAGACGTGGTCCAAGCACGTCGTCACCGCGTATCGCCTGCTCGGCTTCGCGATCCTCACGATCATCGTGGTCGTGCTGATCGGCTACATCACGACCACCGCGTTCTACTACTGGAGCAACAGCTGGATCGTCCCGACCGCGCTCGCGCCGACCGACGAGAAGATCGTCGGCCTCCAGGGCCAGCTCGCCGAGCGCGAGAACCAGCGCGACCAGACCGCGATGGCGCTCGATCAGGCCGAGCGCGCGATCGCGGTCCAGCAGGCGTTCCAGGGCGAGTTCGCCAAGGCGATCCAGAGCGATCTCGATGGCCGCAAGGCCGCGCTCGAGCGCATGCACCAGCTCGCGCACGCCGCGGCCTCGACGCGATCCCAGATCAAGCGCTCGAACAACGCGTACGCGTCGGAGTCCCAGCGCCGGATGGCGCAGGAGTGGAAGGCCGGCCTCATCGATCGCAACGCGATGCTGTCGGGCAAGTTCCAGCTCGCGCAGATCTCGAGCTCGAACCTGTCGCTGATCGAACGCCAGGCCGACTACGAGACCCGCGCCGAGGATCTCGAGGCCCAGACCCGTTCGCTCGAGGCGTTGCTCGCGCACACCACCACGCCCGGCGCGATGAGCTACGACGTGCTCAAGATCAAGCAGGAGTACGAGGCCTCGCGGCTCGAGACCCAGAAGGCGATCGAGACCCGCGATACGTTGAAGACCGCGCTCGCGCGCGAGGACAAGCTGGTCGGAGCGCTCAAGCAATCGGCGTACCTGCGCGCGATGGCCGACGGCGCGCAGGTCGCGTTCGTGCCGTACGGCAACCTCGCCAAGGTCAAGCAAGGCGACCACCTCTATGGCTGCCGGCTCGGCATGGTGTTCTGCCACGAGGTCGGCACCGTGCTCGAGGTGCTCCCCGGCGAGGTGCTGTTCAAGCACCCGAACCGCGACAAGCAGCTGCGCGGTCAGATGGTCGAGCTCAAGCTCCAGGACGGCGTCGCCGCGACCGACGACGTGCTGTTCGTCGGTGGCCGCCCGATGTGGATCTGATGTGGATCTGATGAAGGCCCTGTTGTTCCTGGTGCTGGTGGCCGGCTCGGCGCGTGCCGGCGACAGCTATTGCGACTACGTGCAAGGCCGCGCGACCGCGACCGCGGCGACCCAGTTCGCGCCACAGCTGATCGGCGTGTTCGGCTATGTCGAGCAGGCGCCGTCGCAGGTCACGCCGTCGCAGTCGAGCACGCTGCGGTTCATCGGCGGCATCAACTATCGCCTCACCGGCATCTACGAGGGCTTCGCGACCCGGGATCACGCGGACGCTGATTGTCGCCGCCACACCGCGCTCGGGCGCGTGCGCGGCGAGACCGCGGCGCGCGCGCTGGCCGCCAAGGCCAAGGTGCTCGACGACGCGCTCGTCGAGGCCGACCAGATCTTCAAGGCCGTCGAGGCCGACTTCGAGGCGCGCCGCACGACCGCGCAGGAAGCGACCGCGCTGCGGCTGCGGGTCGAGGATCTTCGCGATCTCGCCGCCGATACCCATCACCAGCTCGCCGCGCTACCTCCGGTCACCGAGCAGCCGCTCGGCGCGGCGCTGTCCGCCTACCACCACGCCGATGCCGACATGGAGGAGGCCGAAGCCAAGCTCCGCAAGGCCCAGCTGGTCGATGTCAGCGTGCGCGCCGGGGTCGACGAGTTCCTCGACGCCAACGTGACCAATCCGACGCCGTACTTCGCGGTGATCAACGTCGCGGTCAGCCTCGGCGCGCTGTGGCAAGGCCGCGGCAACGATCGCGCCGCCGCGGCGCGCAAGCAGCTGGTCGAGAGCGGGCAGGATCCGCTCGGCGCCGATGCGACGCTCGAGGATGTCCAGGGCACGATCGATCTCGAGACCCGGCGCGCCGAGCAGACCACCGCGCTGGTCGCCGAGCTCGAGCGCCAGCTCGCCGCGCTCGACAAGGTCGGTGGCGAAGACTCCAAGCGCTATCGCCAGACCATCTGGTTCGATGCCGCCAAGGCCAGGGCCGAGCAGGCGTACCTCACCGCGCACCTGGCGGCCCTGCACGAGGTGCTTGGAGGCTCGCCGTGAGGTGGTGCAGGCTCGCGCGGACGATGGGGATCATGATGGGGATGATGATCGGGATGACGATGCCGTGGGCATGTAGCTCGACCAGCGCCGGCCCGCTCGAGCACCGTGACCCTTCGATCGCGATCGCGCCCGCCGGCGAGCTGTGCGTGACGCGCGGCGCGATCGAACAGGCCGCGATCACCGAGCCGACCGTGCGCGCGTTCGCGCCGACCAGCGCCGGCGATGCCGCGCAGCTCGCGTTCACGTTCCGGGGCGATGCGCCGACCGCGCGCGCGCTCGCGAACGGCCAGGATCGCCGCCAGGTCGGGCTCAAGCTGCGCGCGCAGGATGGCTGCAACGTGGTCTACGTGATGTGGCGGCTCGATCCGCGGCCCAAGCTCGAGGTCTCGGTCAAGCGCAATGCCGGCAAGCGCACCCACGAAGAGTGCGGCGCCGACGGCTACACCAAGGTCAAGCCATCGCACCGCGCGGCGCCCGTGCCGGCGCTGGTCGCGGGCGCCTCGCACACGCTGCGCGCCGAGATCGTCGGCGACGAGCTGTTCGCATGGATCGACGGCGCGCTCGCCTGGCAGGGCCGGTTGCCCGACGAGGCCCGCGCGCTCGTGGGGCCCGCGGGGCTGCGCACCGATAACCTCGAGCTCGCCGACCTCGAGCTCTCCGCCGCACCGCACGCCGGCACCGCCACCGCCTGCAAACGGGGCTCGACCACGGAGGAATAGGGCGTAACCCATGTATAGTGGCTCCATGGCGGAAACGTCTGGGCAGCTCCCCGGTCCCCAGCGGCTGCTCTCGATCATCGAGCTGCAGAACGTGATCGCGGCCGCGGCGTTCAACACCGACGAGATCATGCGGCTCGTCGCCGAGCGCGCGGTCGGCCTGGTCGACGCCAGCTCCGCCACCGTCGAGCTCGTCGAGGGCGATGATGTCGTGTGCCGCGCGTCGTCCGGCGCGTCGAACCAGCTCGGGCTGCGCCGGTCGCAGAAGTCGACGTTGGCGGGCAAGTGCGTCACCGAGCGCAAGCCGGTCCGCGCCGACGACGGCCGCGCGATCGGCGTGCCGTTGATTCACGGCGAGCACGTGGTCGGCGTGCTCGCCGCCGCGCGCACCACCGGCAGCTTCGTGGTCGAGGATACCGAGACGCTGCGGATCCTCGCGAACATCATCGCGATCCCGCTGCACCGCACGCGCAGCTTCCCGCGGCCGCGCTACGACAACACCCACGACGCGTTGACCGGCCTGCTCAACCGCCGCGCCTTCGAGGAGCGCGTCGGGGTCGAGCTCGCGCGCCGGACCCGCTACCAGCAATCGTTCAGCCTCGCGATGCTCGATCTCGATGGCTTCAACACCGCGAACGATCGGTTCGGCGAGGCCGGCGGCGACGAGCTGCTCCGCACGATCGGCACGATCCTCAGCAAGCACACGCGCGTGATGGATGCGTGCTTCCGGCTCGGCGGTGACGAGTTCGCGATCGTGATGCCCGGGACCGCGTTCGATGGCGCGCGCATCGTGATCGAGCGCTGTCGCCAGCACATCATCGAAGCGAACCTGCTCGAAGGCACCGTGACCGCGAGCGTGGGGATCGTCGAGGCCAACGAGGAGACGCTCGAGAGTCTCTCGGCCCGGGTCGACGAAGCGCTCCGCGCTGACAAAGCCGCGCGTCGCTGATAGTGCCCTGTGAACGCGACGTTACGCGAGGCGATTTGCCCGCGACCCGACGTCTCGGATTGTAAGGCGCCAATGTGTGCTGACCGTGTTGAGGTGCCGGTTTCGCGCGACGCAGTTGCGCAGGCACGTAGCAAAAGGCGGCGCCACCGTCGTGCAACTGAATGCACTAGCGGATCGAGTCCCTTGGAAACACGTCGTCGTGATCGGTGGCACGAGTCTCGCTGAGCAGTCGTTCCATGAAAACGCTCGGTGTTGCCGTTTGTTTGAGCCTCGCGACCGCCTGCGTTACCGCGCCGGTGGACACGACCGATTCGACCTCAGCGCCGCTCGAGATCGAGAACGTCGCGCAGCAGCCGCACGCGGGGCTGTGCAACGGCGGGCGGTTCCGTTGCTTCGCGCAGCGCAGGACCGACGAGGCCGGGCGGTTCAAGGCGTTCGCGCAGGCCTCCGGGATCGGCGCGACCGATCTCAAGAGCGCCTACAACCTCGACACCTCGATCGACCCCGGCGCGACGATCGCGATCGTCGACGCGTACGGCTACACCAACCTCGCGAGCGACCTCGCGACCTATCGCTCGCAGTACGGGCTGCCCGCGTGCACGATCGCGAACGGTTGCCTCAAGATCGTCAACCAGAACGGCCAGACCTCGCCGCTGCCGAACAACCCGCCCTCGAACGACGACTGGACCGGCGAGACCGCGCTCGATGTCGACATGGCGAGCGCCGCGTGCCCCAAGTGCAAGATCCTCGTCGTCCAGGCCGACGACGATCAGGGCACCGGCCTCTACACCGCGCAGATGGCGGCGGCCTCGCTCGGCGCCACCGTGATCAGCAACTCGTGGGGCGGCCCCGAGGACAACACGGTCGCGAGCAGCGAGACCTACTTCAACCACCCCGGCATCGCGATCTTCGTCGCGGCCGGCGATAACGGCTACAACGACGGCGGCCAGGGCCCGGACTATCCCTCGACCTCGGCGTACACGATCGGCGTCGGCGGCACGACGCTGAGCCAGGCTTCGGGCACGCGCGGCTGGGTCGAGTCCGCCTGGAGCGGCGGCGGCAGCTCGTGCTCGACCAACGTGGCGAAGCCGTCGTGGCAGACCAGCACCGCGTGTGCGATGCGCATGGCCTCGGACGTCGCCGCGGTCGGCGACCCGAACACCGGCCTCGCGGTCTACAACAACGGCCAGTGGCAGGTCGTCGGCGGCACGAGCGCCGCGTCGCCACTGGTCGCCGGCATCTACGCACTGACCAAGAATGGTGGCGCGACCGCTCAGTTCGCCTATCAGAACACCGGCGCGTTCTACGACGTCACGTCCGGCACGAACGGAACCTGCACGGCTCCGCTGTGCAAGTCCGCCGCAGGTTGGGACGGCCCGACCGGAGTTGGTACTCCGAACGGCGCGATGCTCGCGACGCTCGGCGGCACGGGCACTGGCTCGGGCAGCGGATCGGGAACGGGCAGCGGCACGGGATCCGGCACGGGTTCAGGAACCGGCATCGGCTCGGGCTCGGATACCGGTAGCGGTGGCGGCACCGGCGGCGGTGGTGGTGGCGGCGGTGGCGGCGGCACCGGCAGCGGCAACGGTGACAACGGCGGTGG
>JBDTEH010000090.1:0-23985 GCA_039922635.1 Kofleriaceae bacterium
ACCGCGTACGCGTTCACGGTCGATCCGTCGGTGCCGTGCGGCTCGCAGCTCGCGTTCGCCCTGACGGTCAACTACAGCGGTGTCGGCACGCACCCCACGGTGATCGCGTTCTCGCTGCCGACCGGGCGGCTCGACACGGTGCCGACGACGTTGTTCAGCTACGCCGGGGCACCGGTCGCGATCCCCGATGGCGACACGACGGGTGTCGATATCCCGTTCGTGATCGCCGCGACCCAGCCGATCGGCAAGCTGACGTTCAGCCTCGATGGCTCGGCGTGCAGCGCGGATGCGGGCTCGACCACGGTCGGACTCGACCACACCTGGGTGGGCGATGTCTCGCTGACGCTAACCTCGCCGGCGGGCACCGCGGTGTCGCTCGCCGATCGCATCGGCGGCCCGAGCAACAGCGGCAACAACCTGTGTCAGACCGTGCTGTCGGACGACGCGACGACGTCGATCGAGACCGTGGCGGTGAGCAGTGCGCCGTACACGGGCACGTTCAAGCCGAACGGCGCGCTGTCGGCGTTCAGCGGTCAGAACCCGGCTGGCACGTGGGTGCTGCACGCCACCGATAGCGTGTTCATCGACTCGGGCAGCGTGCGCGCGTTCTCGATCGAGGCCTCGAGCTTCAGCTGTAGCGCGACGCCGTAGCGCGACGAGGTCGAGGTCGAGCTCGAGCTCGACCTCACGAGCCTCCGATGGTCAGCTCCATCTGTGTGCGGATCGCGAAGTACTCCTCGCTGATCGAGAACAGCACGAGCTCTCGGACCTTGTCCTTGATCGTGGGGCCATCGACCACGACCGGCTCGGCCGCGACCAGCCGCGCGGATACCTCGAGATCGCCGCACATCACGAAGCCGGCGCGGTGCGCTGCCGCGTCGACGGCAAAGCCCCACTTCGCGAGGTTGATCTCGGGCGTGACCTGGATGAAGCGCTGGATGACCGCGGCGAGCTGCTCGAGCGCGTGGGGCGTCATCCGCTTGCGCATCTCGGGCAGATAGTCCTGGACCGGCGCCACCATGTTCGGGGGCACCGGGAAGCTCGGCTGCAACATCACGATCGCCGAAAGCAGGGCGACCTTGAGCTCCGTGTTGGTCGGTAGCAGCATGCGCAGGTAGTACTCGGGGCGCATGAACGCGAGCCTGCGCGTCAACGCGAACGCGATCTCGCGCTCGGTCTTGCCCTGCAACGTGTGCGGTCGCACCACGAACGACGGGCAAAGCTCGTTCCGGTCGGTCGCGTTCGCGAGCTGGATCTCGACCGACTTGTGGTCGTCGAGCAGATAGACCTCGGGCAACGACACGTTCAGGACCTGGGCGAGATACAGGAACAGCTTGCTGAACATCAGCGGGTCGCCCTCGAGCTGGCGCCGATCCTCGCGCTTGAGCTCGAACGCCTTGTGCGGGAACGCCTTCATCGCGGCGACGCCCTGCCAGCACGCGCCGAACACGGCCGAGATATAGCGGTTCTCGTCGGGGTGAGCGAGCTTGGCCCAGCTCGCCGGACTCATCACGTGCTTCGCCTTGACCAGGCCGCGCGGCTTGTACTGGTCGCAAAACTGCAGCTCGTCGGCGTCGGCCTTCCTCAAGAACTTGAGGGCGTTGCACACGCACCAGTGCTTGTCGTACTGCTGGGTGTCCTTGTAGAGGCGCGCGAGCGTCTTGTACGAGTCGTACTTGAACGGCTCGCGCCGCAACATGCGCGTGTGCTGCGCGATCGCCTTGTCGGCGTGGTCAGCGCCCGCCATGACGTAGAGCTCGGCCAGGATCTCGGCGCGATCGGCCCCGTCGTGACGGAGCTTGTTGTCGGGATCCATCTGTTGAGCGATCTCGAACGCGGCGGTCGCCTCGCCAAGCTGCTTGAGGCGGGTGCGATAGATCTCCGCGAGGCCGTCGACCAGCCCGACCTGCAGCTTGTAGAACGGCTCCCCGCCGTCCTTCGGCAACCGGTTGATCATGTCGCGGTACGCGCGCTCTTGCGCCTTCCAGTCCCGCTTGGTCGTGAGCACCTTGTCGATCGCTTCGAACGACTTGAGCGCGCGCGGCAACTGCTGGTCGTCGAGCCGCTCGGGCTGCGAGAAGAAGCTATCGAGCGCGCAGTCGTAGTAATCGACCGCGTCGTCGAGCGCCACGAGCTCGTCGCGGCACAGCGTCGCGGCGGCGTGGAGGTAAACGCCGCGGTGGAACGGATCACTCTCGAGCCCGACGAAGCGCTGGATGACCTCGAGCGCCATCTTCCACTGCTTCGCGTCGATGCAGAGGTCGAGCAGCTTCTGCAGGAGCTGGCGATTCTCGGGCGCGAGCTCGAGGGCCTCGGTGTAGGCCTTGGCCGCCTCGTGCGCATCGTGGAGCCGGTCGTGCTGGAGCGCGGCGATCTCGGCGAGGAGCTGGGTCCGCTCGGGATCGTCCGCGGTGGCCATCAGCGCGCGCTTGGCCCGTACGACCGCCTCCCAGGCGCCGTGCTGGGTCTGCAGCTCGACCACGGCCTGCAGCGCGTCGCGGTGGAGTGGATCGAGCTCGAGCGCCTTCCCGAACATGCCGAGCGCCTGCTTGCGATCGCCGAGCGCCTGGCGAATCGCGCCCAGACGGCAGTAGGTCTGGACCACCGACGCGTCGTCCTGACCATCGCGATGCTCGATCAGGATGGTCTGGTAGAGCTTGCTCGCGCGGTCCCAGTCGCGGCTCTTGAACAGCAGGTCGGCGCGGCCGATCAGCGTCGGCAGGTGGGACGGATCGAGCTCGTAGGCGGCCTGGTAGTGGCCGAGCGCCTTCGCGAGGTCGCCGAGCTCGTCGGCGCAGCGCGCGGCCCGGCAGTAGAGCTCGCGGCGCTCCTCTAGATCGGCACTCCGCTGGCCCACCTTGCGGCACAGCATCTCGATCACTGGTGATAGCGCGGCCCACTCGCCCGCGCCGAAGTACAGCTCGGCCAGCGGGCGACCTGCATCGACGTGCTCGGGGTCGAGCGCGATCACCGCCGCGTACAACTGCTTGGCCTGCAGCTCGTCACGCAGCTCGCGCAGGTAGATGTTCGCGGCCGCGAACAAGCGGCGCACCTTGTCGATCGCGAGCGTCACGTGGGTCTCGGCGCGCCGCAACATCTGGGCAGCCTTGTGCCAGTCACCGCGCTGTTCGTACTGCGCCGTCAACGCCTCCATCGTCGGCAGGTGACCGGGAGCGAGCGCGAGCCCGCGCAAGCGGTTCGCCTCGGCGCCCTCGGCGTCGCCGAGCTCGGTGGCCTGGATCCGCGCCATGCGCCCGAACAGCTCGACCTTGCGCGGGTCCTCCGAGAGCTCGACGAGACGCGCCAGCACGTCGATCGCGTGGTCCCAGGCGCCGACGAGGTCGTAGACCCTGGCGAGCCCTTCGAGTGCGCGCGCCTCACCCGGATCCAGCGCCAGCGCGTGGTTATACGCCTCGATCGCGGGGTCGACGGCGTCGAGCGAGGTCTCGTAGACCTGCCCCATCGCGACGTAGAGCTCGACTCGCGCCATGACGTCGGAGGTGGCCGCGATGTGGCCGCGGTAGGTCTCGACCAGCGCTTCGTGCTTGCCGGCTTGCCGGTACAGGCGTGCCAACAGGTGGTACGTCGCGCTGCTGTGCGGATCGATCGCGAGCATGTGCTCGTACGCTTCGGCCGCGCGATCGAGGTCGCCGAGGCGCTCCTCCCAGGCAACGGCCATGCGCTCGAAGATCGAGAGGCGGTCCGCCCCCGAGTGCGATGCGTCGAGCTGTGCTGCCAGCACCTCGAGGTACTTGTCGTGCTGCTCGCTCCGCTCGTAGAGACCCTCGAGCGCGCGTAACGCGGCGGGATTGGAGGGCTCGAGCTCGAGCACCTTCCGGTAGGCGGCGATCGCCTGGCCGGCATCGGCGACGCGCTGCTCCCAGATCGAGCCGATCTCGAGCTGCAAGCGCACGACCTCGAGCTCGTCGGTCGACAGCTCGGCGCGGCGCGCCAGGATCTCGACGAGCGGCTCCCACGCCTGCGCGTGACGATAGAGGCGGTCGAGCGCGTCGAGCGCCGCGCGCGAGCCGGGCTCGTGCACGAGCACTTCCTGATAGCTGCGGACCGCTCCGGCGAGATCGGCGGTGTCGCGCTCGATCGATTCGGCGAGCTCGAGGTACAGGGCGGCCTTCTTCTCGCGCGTTGGCTCGAGCGCGGCTTGACGTTGCAGCGTCTCGCCGAGCTCGTTCCAGTCACCGCGCGAACGCTGGAGGTCGGCGACCTCTGCGAGCGCGCCGCCATGCCGTGGATCGAGCCGCAGCGCCTGCTGCACCGCATGGAGCGCATCGTCGAGGCGAGCCAGCTGCTCGCGGTACCCGTGCCCGATCTTCACCCACAGGACCGCGGCGGCGCTGCGATCGTCTTGCTCGAGCTCGGTGGCGCGCTTGCCGTATTCGTCGAGCAGCTCGTGCCAGCGCGTGGTGATGCCGGCGAGGCGCTCGAGCTCGCTGACGGTGTGCTCGTCCGAGCCGTCGCGGTTGAACGCCGCCTGCAGCACGTAGAACGCGCTCTCCGGATCGCCGAGCTCGTCCTCGTAGATCGTCGCGACCTCGTGAAGGATCTGGAGCTGCGATGCGAGGCCGGTAGCTGACTCCGAACGCTCGAGCAGCACGTCGGCGAGCTCGGCCCACCGGCCCTGGTGCCGGTAGATCGCCTCGAGCCGCTCGGACGCCAGGCGATCGGTCGGATCGGCGCGCCACAGGCGGTCGTAGAGCTCGGCCGCGCGGGTCGAATCCCCGAGCCGGTCCTCCCGGATCGCGGCAGCCTGCAACAGCGTCTCGCGGCGCTCCAGCTCGTCGTCGAGCACGAGCGCGCGCTTCTCGAGCACCTCGACCGAGTCTGCCCAGCGGCCCTCGCGCACGAACAGGTCTTCGAGGGCGGCGAGCGCGCGGAGATCGGATGGATCGATCCGGATCACCGCACCCCAGGCATCGATCGCTTCGTCGACGTGGCCGCGCAGGTCGCCCTCGAGCTCGCCGAGCTGCGCGTAGAGATCGATCGTCTCCTGCTCGTCGATCGCGTCATGCAGCTCGCCGGCATCGAGGATGCGTCGGAGGGTCTGCGCGAGCTCGTCCCAGGCCTCCGCCAACCGGTGGCGGCGCGCCAGGGACCGCAAGCCTTCGAGGTCGTACGCGGCCGCGGGTGCGATGGTGCCGTGGGGCATTCGGCTCGGAGGCGCGGCTGGCACCGGCGTCGAGCGCGGCGCTTCGTCGATCGAATCGCGTGAATCGTCGTCCAGACTCAGCTCGGCGGATTTCATACGTACCTCCAGGAAAAGCCGTCTAGCGAGAGTAGCGGTGCGCGCGGCCCGGTAAAGCGAGAACACGGGCGCCACGGCCGACTGCGGACTCCACGCCTCAACCAAATTGGCCGTTCACAGTTCGCGGCGATGTCAGCGCTGTGGGCTGGATCTGGGTGCGTGGTCGCTTTGGCCCGAGCTACGGTCGCACGCGTCAGCGGCCGGCCTGGAGAGACAGTGTGATCGAGCGTGAACCGGTCAGCGGCCGCGCCTCGCCTCGATCGCACGGAGCACTGCGTCGAGCTTGAATGGCTTGTCGAGGCACCCGACCCCAACCAGGAAGGCGTCGAGCTCCGCGGTGAACGTGCCGCCGCTCATGAATACGATCCGGCGCTCGAGCCCCGGATGAGTCGCCGCGATCCGTCCGAACAGCTCGCGGCCGTCCATGCCGGGCATCAGCACGTCGCACACGATCGCGTCGAACGTGGCACCGGTGAGCAGCGCGAGCGCCGCGTCACCGCTCTCGGCGACGCTGACGTCGTGAACATTGGAGAGCAGCCGCTCGAGTGCGTCGCGCACGAAGCGCTCGTCGTCCACGATCAGCACGCGAGCGCGTGGCGGTGCCGCGATCTCGACGCCCGCGGCGGCCCCAGCGCCCGCGGCGGCCCCAGCGAGCACGACCGTCATCGTCGTGCCGCGGCCCGGGCTCGAGACGACCTCGATCGAGCCGCCGACGCCCTCGACGATCGTCTTGCACACCGACAAGCCCAGTCCCATGCCCTCGCCGACCGGGCGCGTCGTGAAGAACGGCTCGAAGATCCGACCGCGAATCGCCTCCGGGATGCCGTGGCCGTTATCCGCGATCGAGAGCGCGACTCGATCGGTGCCGCGCGGCGTGATCGCGACCTCGATCGCGTGGCCGGCGCCGGTGCGGGCATGAATCGCGTTGAGCAGCAGATTCACGATCACCTGCTCGAGCTGCGAGGGGTTGCCGCGCACGGCCGACACGGGCTCGAACTTGCGCACGACGTGCGTGTGGTGGCGAAGGTCGTGATCCACCATCTGGAGCGCACGCTCGACGACTGCGGTCAGATCGACGGCGCTCGGCGGGGCGTCATCGCCTCGCGCGAACAGGCGGAGGCCTTGCGTGATCGACGCGACGCGCGCGATCCCGTGATCGATCTCGTGGAGGTGGCCGCGGATCGCGGCGACGATCTTCGCCGGGACGGCCGGGTCCACGAGCAGGGCGTCGATCCGCTGCGCGCTGAGCTGGGTGTAGGTGAGTGGGTTGTTGATCTCGTGCGCGACGCCTGCGGCGAGCGTGCCGAGCGCGGCGAGTCGATCGGCCTCGACCATGCGGCGCTGGAGCTCGCGGCGGTCGGTGACGTCGCGCGCGAACGCGAGCACGGCGGCCTGGCCCTCCCAGTCGCACCGGATCGACTTGATCTCGATGATCCGGCTCGTGTCGTGGATCGTGCGGTACTCGTTCGGCGGCATCTCGGCGCCCGTCCGAAACATCTCCGCGATCCGCTCGCCGGTGAGCCGCGCGTCCTCCGGAGGCAGGAAGCTCGCGATCGGCCGACCGATCGCCGCCTCGCGGGTCGGCGCGCCGAGCAGCGCGGCCGCGCGCGGATTGATGAACACGATCGCGCCGCGCACGAGGATGACGACGCCATCGGGAGCCGCTTCGACGAGGAACCGAAACCGAGCCTCCGATGCACGTAACGCGGTGAGCGCCGCGCGCTCTGCGCTGACGTCGTGGAACAACCCGAACACGTAGATCTCGCCGGCCGAGCCGGTGATCCGCGTGGCGGCGAGCTCGATCGGAACCTCGACCCCGTCGGGCCGGACCACGACGAGCTCGAGGGCCATCGCGGGCGCGTCCGCCGGACGCGCGACTGCCTGCTGGACCATCGGCCAGTCCGCTTCGCGCAGGACGATCCACGGAAGTTGGCCGATCAGCTGGCCGACCGGCCGGCCGGTGATCACCGCAGCGCGAGCGCTCGCATGAACGATCTCGGGCGGGCTACGATCGATCCGCGAGACGTACACCGCGAGCTTGCACAACTCCGCCGCAGTGTCGATCGCGCGCCACAGCGAGGCGAGGTCGAGGTCCGCGAGGGAGGCCGGAGGCAGCATCGAACAGCCCCCCGAGCCTACCTCGTGCGGCTCGAACTAGCGTGCCATCCACTCCACGAGTCGCACGCGTGCCCGCTCGTCGAACGCTTCGCCGTTGGCATCCCGGACGATATGCGCGAGCTCGGCGAGCCGATCCTTGATCCGATCGATCGAATCCGCCGCATCGAGCCGCGAGCCCTTCTTGTACTCGATGATCTCTTCGATCAGCTCGCGCTTACGAGTCGAGACCCGGGTCTCGAGGTCGAGCGGCAGCGGCGTAGATCTGGTCGGCTGGGCTTTCGTCAAGCCACCAGTGTAGGCTGGGAACGCAGATCCGTCTATTCGTAAGTTTGGACGCCCAGATACGGTGCGCCACGGTGCGCCACGGTGCGCCACGGTGCGCCGCGTGCTCGCGACCGCAATCAACGGCGGCAACCAGCTCGTCGCCGACTTTCGGGCTCGGGGCTCGATCTCGGCAACGTAAGCGCGGCGCGCCGCACGCCGATGAAGACCTGGGAACAACGAGCGGCGAGCCGAGCCTACAGCGAGGAGGACGGCACCCGGGCGCGCTTGTTCACGCCCATTTACTCGGGCTGCAACACGAACCAGTGAAACACCCGATACGGGCCACTGGCCTCGGTCCGCAGCTCGACCGGATGCCGGCGGAAGACCCGGGGGGGAAGGTTGAACGCGAGCTCGGAGAACTGGCCGACCGGCGGCGCGATCGTCATGTGCCCGAGCTCCTGGGTGCCGGTGAACAGCTTCAGCGTGATCGGCGTCGCGATCGTCTCGTGAAACGGATATGCGCGCTTGCCGCCGGTGCGGATCACGACGCGCGTCGGCTTTTGCGGATCGAGCTCGACCGTGAAGTGCTCGCCATCGTGCTCTCGGATCGTGCGGCCACCGTCGATCACCAGCCCCGCGCCGGCGGTCTCGGTCTCGACGATCGACCAGCGCGCCGTCGGATCGCCGAACCGCCGGCGGCCCATCGCGCCGCGCCAGTGATGCGCGTGCTCGCTCGCGAGATCCGCGATATCGACGCGATCGACCAGCTTCCACCCGGTGTGATCGTTGATCGGCCGCTCGCCGGTGTGGGCGTGATCCCAGTTCGCGACGATCACCTGCATGTCGGCCTCGCCGACCAGCCGGCCGCGCCGGGTCGGCAGGCCGGGGCGCAGCGAGGTGTGGAGCAGCACGTCGCCGAAGAACTCGGCGGTGCCGAGCCAGCCCGGGTAGTACGCGAAGTGGGTGGGGCGCTGGCCGGCCGGGAGGTCCGCGAGGTGCTCGAGGAACTCGAAGCGCGCCCCCGGACCGTTGTTCGCGACCTCGGCCTGGTGGTCCGTGACGAGGCCGAGCATGTCGTAGACGCGTGAATCACCGTAGTACGCGATCGCGCCGGCGTCGTGAAACAGGATGCTCGCGCCGGGCAGCTTGTCGTGGATGAAGTGACCGATCGTCACGACCTGCGAGTTGGTGTCCATCGCGCCCTGCGCGAACAGCAGCATGTTGTCGCGCAGGCCGCTCCACGCGCTCGCCGCGAACGCGACCGCGACGACGCCCGAGCCGGCTGCCCATGCACGACGATGCAGCGGCCGATCGAGCGCGCGCGGAGGTGCGAGCGCGACCGCGCACACCAGCATGACCAGCGGGAACGCGGTCGCGACATAGCGCAGATTCTGGAAGCTCCAGCCACCGACGCCCGAGGTCCCGACGACGGCGAACATCAGCGCGAGCGGCGCGGCGATCGCGACGATCGCCACGAGCCAGCGCTGTTCGCGGCGGGCCCACAACACGATCCGCACGGCGCCGATCACGAACGCGAGCGCGACCAGGCGCGGCCACACCAACGGGCTGCCCGGCGACCAGAACAGCGCCTTCAGCATCTGCCCCGCCTGTGCCGGGACCGTCTCGCGCCAGTACGTCAAATCGAAGCCGGGCAGATAGAAGTGGCTCTTCACGACGCCGGTGTTCGGGAACAACTGGCCGGCGAGCACGCGGTTCGCGATCACCCACGCGAGCGGTGCGGCGAGCGGCACGACCCACCGCGCCGCGTCGCGCCAGGCGTGCCGTCGCAGGCGCTGCACGGCGCACGCGGCGATGATCGCACCGACGATCAGCGTGGCCTCGGGCCGCGATAACGAGGTCGCGGCGAGCACGACCGCGAGCTTCCAACCCGGCGGCCCCTCGGCCGGTTGGCGCGCGAGCAGTAACAGCGTCGCGACGAGCAGCGCGGAGGCGAACGCGACCTCCATGCCGGCGAGGGCACTCCACGCGAACGGTCCGATCACCAGCACGAGGACCGCGGCGACGACACCGGTGACCTCGCTGCCCGCGAGCTTCGCGACGAACCGGTAACAGCCGAGCCCCACGAGCGCGAATAGTGCCCCGCACATCCCGAACGAGACCCACACGAGCGCGTGGCCTCGCGCGCCGAGCGTCCAGAACGGCGCGAGCACCATCGGCCACAGCACGCTCGTCGAGCCGGCGGAGTAGCCGCCGCCCGGGAAGTACGTGAACGGCTGGCCCCGGCCGAACTGCTTCGCGTAGGTCAGGTAGATGTAGCTGTCGTCGAGCGGGAGCCCCATCGGCCGCGTGAAGTGCAGCGTCATCGCCGCGAACCCCCACGCGATCACGAGCGCGAGCGCGGCGATCCCGATCGCAGGCGCGTAGCGGCGCAGCGTCGCGCGGGTTACGGCCATCCGGCGACCGGCGTGCGCGCCGAGGCCAGCGCGAGGTGCTGGAACCGAAACACGCGATCGCGCTGGTAGTCACCGACGAATTCGAGCGCGAGCTCGTTGAAGTCGAGCGTGCGCACCCAGCGAAAGCCGCAATCGACGAGCAGCGGCAGCATGTCATCCGAGCCGTGGCGGACCGGCTCGCCGAGCTCGCCGACGTACGACCGAGTCTGCTGGTCGAGGTCACCGACCTGCCCCGCCGCGAACCTCTTACCGACGAAGTCGAACGCGACGAGCGAACGCGGATCGAGCCCGGTCGCGAGGCGCGTCGCGGTGGCGCGGATCGCGGGCTCGGTCAGGTACATCACGACGCCTTCCCAGATCACGAGCGCCGGATCGTGCGGGTCGAGGCCACACGCGACGAGCCGCTCGATCGGATCTTGATGCTCGAAGTCGCACGCGACGTAGCGTGCGGCCTCGACCGGATAACCGGGGAGCTTCGCGACGACCGCGCGCTTCGCGGCCTGGGTCGCCGGATGATCGACCTCGAAGTACTGCACGCCCGCGCGTGGCAGCCGCGCGGCGCGCGTGTCGTAGCCGGCACCGAGGATCACGACCTGCCGGATCGACAGCTGATCGACCGCGAGGCCGACCAGCCGATCGAGGTACGCGACCCGCAGCGCGAGCCACAGGCCCATCGGGGCATAGCGCTCGTCGAGGCGCTTCGCGATCGCCTCGCCTTCCTCGCCCGCGATCGGCGCGGCCCACGGATCGACGAACAACGGCTTCGGCCAGCGGCCGACGCGTGCGCGATACGCGCAAACCATCAACGCGGTCTTCGACGCGGAGCTGCTCGCATCCACGGGCCGCGTAGTACCACGTTCGTCGGGCTACTTCTTGTCGATGTGGCCGACGAGGCCGTTGTACGCAGTTGTTACACGCATCGACAGCTCGGTCGCGGCCTTCTGCTTCTGGGGACTCCCGGCGTGCATGTCGGGGTGGTACTTGCGCATCAACTGGCGGTACGAGCTCTTGATCTGCGCCATGTCCGCGCCGGGCTGGAGATCGAGCACGCGGTACCACTCGGCGAGCTGCGCCTCGCTGCTGCCGGGGCGCGGGCTGCGCGCGCTGCCGGTGCTGCCCGAGGTCGAGCGCGCCGACCCGGTGGACGACGACGACGACGACCACGACGACGACGACGACCCGGTGGACCACGTCTGGCCCTTCGCGGCCTGCTCCTTCATCCGGCGAAACATCTCGTCGGCGGCCTGGCGCTGCTTGGTCTCACGTTCGTCGCGCTCGCGATGGACCCGCGCCGCGCGCTCCTTCGCGGCCTTGTCGCGGTGCGCTCGGGCCGCCGCGTTGCCGAGCGCGAGCTTCGCCAGCGGGTTGTCGAGCGGTGACCTGGCGCCGCGGGCCGCCTTGCGGGCCGCGAGCTCGGCCTGGAGCGCACCGCTCTCGACGTTGCTGAGCGGATCGTCGTCCGCGATCACCAGCGACGTGAACTTCGAGATCCCCGATTGCGCGCTGTCCAGAATGCGCCGCGTGATGCTCACTATCGCTAGAATAGCAGACGTGAGCGTCGAGTCGTTCGAAGCCGCGGTCGCGGCGCGCGAGGCCGGCGAGCTGCGCGAGGCGCTGCGCGAGGCTCGCCGCGCGGTGACCTCGTTCACGCGAAGCGAGGGCGCGCGCCACCCCGATACCGCCCATGCCCGGCTCGAGCTCGGACGGGTCTTGATCGCGCTCGGCGAGCCGCGCGGGACGGCCGAGCTGGTCGCCGCGACCCGGGTCTTGCTCGCACAACGCGCGAGCGACGCCGATGTCGCGGCCCTGACGGTCCACGCGTGCTTGGTCACGGCCGCGGCGCTGCGCTCGGCGGGGAGCTACCCGCAGGCGCGCCGGTTCGCCGCGCTCGCGCTCGCGCGCGCGACCGAGCCGGAGTGGATCGCGGCGGCGCACAACGAGCTGGGCGTGATCGGCAAGTTCAGCGGCCATTACGCCGACGCCGAGGGTCACTATCGCGCCGCGCTGCCGCTGGTGCGCCGGCGCTATGGCGCGCGCTCCGCGCAGATGGCCGCGCTGTGGCACAACCTCGGCGGGCTCGATCATGCGCGCGGACGATTTCGCGCGGGCGAGCGCGCCGCGCGCACCTCCGTCGAGCTCGGGCGCGCGGTGCTCCCGGCGGGCTCGCTGGAGCAACACGCGCACGAGGTCGCGTATGGCGCGCTGCTCGACGAGCTGGGCCGGTCCCGGGAATCGATTCCGATGTACCGGCGCGCCCTCGCGGCGTATCGCGAGGCCGGCGACCGCTACGAGGTCGCGAGCACGCTGCACAACCTCGCCGCGGCAGAGCACTCGACCGGCGCACACGCCGCGGCGCGCGCGCACTACGTCGAGGCGCTGCGCGCGTACCGCGCGACCGTCGGCGGCGCCCACCCCGATGTCGGCCGCACGCTCCACAACCTCGCGACGCTCGACGCCGAGACCGGCCGGCCGGGCGCCGCCGCGTTGTTCGCACGCGCCGCGACGAACCTGCGCGCGGCGCTCGGAGCGCGACATCCGACCACACGCGCGACGCTCGCCGCGGCGCGCCGGCTCACGGATGAGCGATCACGATCGCGGCGACCGCGCGGCGCTCGATACACTCGGTGACCTGGATCAGGGTATCCGGATCGAGTGCACCGAGGCTCTCGTCGAGCACGATCAACGGCGCGCGCGATAACAGAGCCCGCGCGACGAACACCCGGTTGCGCTCGCCGTGCGAGAGCTGCCAGCCGGTCTCGCCGACGAACTGGTGCAGCCCCGCGGGCATGCGCTCGAGCATCGCGCCGAGCCCGAGCTCGTTGCACAGCTCGCGCGCCTCCGCGAGATCCGCGAACGTCATCGGGCCACCACGCTCGACGAGCAGGTTGAACACCAGCGTGCCGTAGAACACGTGGTTGTCGTGGAACTGCGGCACCATCGCGATCCGGCGCCGCCAGCCAGTCTCGCCGAGGGTCGGTCGATCGAGGCCGCCGGCGAGCACCAGCCCGCTATCGGGCTGGCGCAGCCCGGCGATGATGCTCGCGAGCGTCGACTTTCCGGATCCCGACACGCCCTCGAGCAGGATCCGATCGCCACGCACGACCTCGAGCTCGACGTCGTGGAGCACCTCGTGCGCGCTGCGCGGCGCGCGATACGTCACGCCGCGCAGCGACGCGAGCGGCTGGAACGGGGACGGTGGCGCACCGGCGAGCGTCGGTGGCGCGGCGTGCGGGGCGATCCGCGACGCGGTCACGAGCGGGGCGATCGAGCGCCACGCGACCGCCGCATCGACGAGGCTGATCACGGCTTCGCCGAGCTTGCCGAGCGAGGCCGCGCCGAACAGCATGCCGCCGAGCGCGATCGCGAGCTGTGGCACCGTCGGCGCCCCGAACACGAACGCCGGCGCGAGCCCGAGCGTCGCCGCGATCAGCCACGCACGCGGCATCGAGACCCGCAGCCACGCGATCCGACGATCGAGCGCCTCCGAGCGCCGCGTGTACAGCGTGAGCCCGCGGTCCTCGACGCCGTGGCGATCCTCGGCGGGTTGTTGGGCGAGGCGCGTCGCGTGGCCATTCATCAGCTCGATCAGGTCGCCCGTGATGCCGAGCCGAGACTCGGTCCAGTGCAGCCGCGAGCGCAGGTAGGTGCGCGTGCCGATCGCGATCGCGGCGAGCGCCCCGGCGAGCAGACCGACGTGGATCCACCCGCCGGTGCCGAACCCGAGCATCACCGCCACGACGACGAGCTCGATCAACGCGAACGCCGCGAGAAAGCCGCCCGACACCGCGAGCGTCTCGAACGCCTGCGCTTCGCAGATCCGGCCGACCGAAACGCCCATGCCGGCCAGCCGGATCTGATCGGTGGGTAGGCGCAGCGCACCGACCAGCAAGCGCGAGCGCACCGCGATCGCGACATCGACCGCGAGCGGCCCCATCGCGCCGAGCGCGGCTGTGCGCGCGACGAAGCCCGTGATGATCAGCGCGGCCCACCCGGTGAGCCAGCCGAAATCGACGTGGCCGGCGAGCACCGAGCTGCCGATCGCCCACCAGCCGAAGATCGAGAACGCATAGCCGGCGAGGTGAAGCAGCGCGATCCGCGTGAGTCGCGGCGCGAGATGCAGATCGCGCGCGACCGTGCGCACCGGCGCCTCGACCGCGCGGCGCAACACGATGACCCCGCCGATCCGCGTATTCGCGAGCTCGCCGGCGAGCAACGCCGCGCGCAGCCGCGACCGGCGGGCCGCGGCGATCTGCGTCGCCACGACGATCTGCTCGAGGTCCGCGGCGACCGCTGCTTCGGCCGGCTCGCGGAGCGCGGCGACCACGTCCGCGATCGCGATCCGCGAGCGCGCGCCATCGGGACCGAGCACCTCGAGCTCCGCGCCCCGTGCCCGCACGACCGCGAGGTAGGCGCCGGCGAGCTCGACGATCGCGGGACCGCAGCCGTGCACGAGCGCCGGTACGTCGGGGTACGCCGCCGCGGTCGGCTCGGCCTCGAAGCCGAGCCAGCGCGCGGCATCGACCAGCCACGCCGTCACGTCTTGATCATCGGCCGGAACCTCGGCGCGCTCCGAGCGCGGCTCGAGGCCGGTGAGCTCGGCGAGCGCCGCGAGCGCCTCGCCGATTCGGTCGCGCCGCCACGTCGCGATCACGGTCCGACCTCGAGGTCGCCATCGACGATCCGGACGTGCTTCCACCGGGTCCAGACCTCGTGCGCGCTGCGTTCGCGTGCGAGCAGCTCGGCGTAGCGCGAGCCCTCGCGCGCCGCGAGCTCGGCCGGCGCGCCATCCTCGATGACCACGCCACCCTCGACGACGATCACGCGCGGGAACACGTGAGTCTCGGCGAGGTCGTGGGTCGCGCACAACATCGTGGCGTCACGCCAGTGCGCGCGCGCGGCCGCGAGCTGGCGTTCGCGGGTCTTGCGGTCGAGGCCGCGGAACGGCTCGTCCATCACCACGAGGCGCGCGTCGCGGCGCGCGAGCCCGCGTCCGAGGCGGACGCGTTGGCCCTCGCCGCCGGAGACCAGACCGCCGCCTTCGCCGAGCCGGGTCGCGAAGCCCTCCGGCAACCGCGACAGCATCGTCGCGAGCTCCGCGCGGCTCGCGAGATCGGCGACATCGGCGACCTCGCGAGGCGGCACGCTGTAGCGCAGGTTATTCGCGAGCGAATCGTTCCACAGCGTCACCGCCGGATCGATCCACGCGGTCTGCGCGCGCAGCGCGACCAGGCGCTCGGCGTCGAGCACGGCGCCGTCGACCCGGAGCTCGCCGCTCGAGACCTGGGTCCACCCCAGGACGAGGCCGAGCAGCGTCGACTTGCCGCCGCCCGAGAGCCCGACGATGGCGACGTGCTCCCCGGCACCGATCGTCAAGCTGAGCTGATCGAGGATCGTGAAGCCGCGCAGCACGACCGAGACACCTTCGAGCTCGATCGCGACGCCGGCGGACGTGCGCGCGAGCGCGCCGGCCTCGGCTTCGCTATCGGGCGCGGTCAGCGGCTCGAGCAGGCGAAGCGTCGCGTTGCGGTACATCGGGATCTCGCGCACCGCGACCGCGAGGGCTGCACCGGCAGCGGGCACCGCGAGCGCCCAGTAGATCACCAGCAACAGGCTGGCCGGCCGCCCCCCGAGGAGCACCGTCGAGAACACGATCGCGATCACGAACCCATAGCCGAACAGCCCTTGGACCCAGGCCACGATCATCGACAGGTGGTGCTCCGAGGTCGCGGCGCGCGCCCACTCGACGAGCAGGCCATCATGCTCGCGGCGCAGCGTGGACTCGAGCCCGCTCGCGCGTGCCGGCATCGCGCCCTGTAACGCATCGAGCGCGAACCACGACATCGCGCCGGCGTGGGTACGCATGCGCAGCTCCCGCTCGGACAAGGGGCCTAGCGCGACCAGCGGCGGCACGATCGCGGAGGCCGCGAGGCCCACGATCCACGGCCACGCGCCGGGTACGAGCCAGATCAGCGCCAGCGTGGTCGCGAGCGCTTCGGTGAACGCGCGGATCAGGCGCAGCCCGAGCGGTGGCAGCTCGCGAATCCGGTGCAGCGAGTGGCCGCGCTCCGCGGTATCCGCGATCGGGCGCGTCCTGAGGTATTGCAGGGCGAGCCGGGGCAGCTTCTCCGCGAGCTGGACCCGCATCTTGACCTCGGTCGTACGGCCGACCTCCAGCCCGGTCTGGAACGTCGAGATCTCGAGGAGCCAGATCGCGACGATGAAGCCGAGCAGCACCGCGAGCACGCCGAGCAATTGCGGCCGGGTGACGAGCTCGGTCCCGGCTTCGAACAGCACGCGATAGAGCGCGGTCTCGAACACGATGCCGACCGCAGAGAGCATCGCGACGAGCACGAACGCGATCAGGGTCGTGCGGCGATCCGCGAACATCGACGCGATCAGCGTGCGCCACACGCTCGGCTCGGCCTGCGTGACCGCGGCGTCGAGCACCGGTGCCTCGGACTTCGCCGCGCGCTCGCCGGTGACGCGGAGCTGGACGCAGCCGCGGACGATCAGCTCGGGGCCAGCGGCAGCCTCGGCGCCAGCGGCGCCAGCGGCGTCCTCCGGGGCGCGCGCGTGCCAGTAGCGCTCCGCGATCGTCGACGGTGCGGCGACCAGGCCGTCGAGCAAGCGCGTCGCCTCGGCGCCGGTGGCGGCCCCGCCCGCGGCGATCACGGTCTCGACCAGTCGTACGGCCGCATCGAGCGTCGCGAGCCCGCGCCAGCTCGCATCGGCGGTCGCGCGCGCGAGGTGATCGCCGCGGACCCCGAGTGCACGCAGCCGATGCGCGAGCGGGTCGAGGAACGCCGGCTCCCCCGCCCACTCGCGCCAGGTCTCGGCCGGCAGCGCCATCTCGTGGATGTAGAGCTGGCGCAGGAGCTCGCGGACCGGGATCCAGCGCCGGCCCTTGCCGGGGTCCATCACCTGTGCGCGACCGAACCAGCGCGACCACAGCACCACGAAGTGCGGCGCACCCGCGGGTTGGCGCACCACGACGATGCCCGGCACGACGCCGGCCGGCGCCAGCAGGTGCTCGACCGGGAGCAGCGCCTGCTCGGCCTCGAGGCCGAGCTCGATCGAGATCTCTTCGAGCGTATCGATCGAGGTGCCGTCGACGTTGGTCTGACACGCTTCGCGTAGCCGGCCGTAGTTGGCGGCGAGGCCGTAGCCGCGGGCGAGCGCGGTCAGGCACGCGGGCCCGCAGTCCATCCCCGAGGTCTGGACGACCTCGGGAACCCAGCGCCGGCGGTTCACCGCGCGCCCTCTCCGATCATCTGGAGGAACAAGCGGAGCGGACTGACGCGATCGATCTCGATGTCGACGGTGCCGGTCATGCCGTTCTCGGTCGGGATCTGCGCGTGCGAATCGAGCGCGAGCTCGACGCGGATCGCGTGGTCGCGCAGCTCGCTCGCCACGCTCGTCACGGTCGCGCCGACCGTGCCGTAGTGCGTCCACGGGAAGCCATCGAGCCGCATGACCGCGTGCTGGCCCGGCTGGAGCCGCCCGATCGTCTCGGGCCCGTACTCGGCGATCACGTGCAGCGTCCCGGCGGGCACGACCGTGGCGATGACATCGCCTTCATGTACCACCGCGCCGGGCCGCAGCGTCGGCTGGACCTCGCCGAGAATGCCGGAGATCGGCGCGCGGATCGCGAGGTGCTCGATCGCGAGCTCGTGCTGCGCGAGCTCCGACTTCGCGGCCGCCAGATCGCTCTCGAGCTCGGAGTGCTGGCGCTCGAGCTGCTCCTTCAGCCGGCGCCGGCTATCGCCGCGCTCGTGGTGACTCGCGACGAGCGCCTCGGATTCGTGCTGCACGGACTCGGCCGCGGCGCGCTTGAGGCGAAGCGTGGTCTCGGCCTTGTCGCGCGCGACCTGCGGCGCGTCCCCGTCCGTGAACGCCTTGGTCTCGCGCACGAAGTCGGCCTCGGCGAACGCGAGGTCGGCCTGCGCCGCACGTAGGCGTGCGAGGACTTCACTCTCCGCGCTGCGCTCCGAGCTGACACCTTGTACGACAGCATCCGCCTCGAGTCCGAGCTCGCGCTGCAGTGACTCGACCTGCGGAGCGAGGGTCTCGACACGCGCTCGCGCCTTATCGGCCAAAATCTGTTCTTGTGTAGGGTCTAATTGCAAAAGGATGTCTTTTTCCCTCACATGATTACCGATCTCTAGATAAGCACCTGTAATCCGACCGTTCACGATCGACGCGACCTGGATCGGCGAGGGCTCGACCTCGAGCCGCGCCTTCTGCGAGGTCCGGTACACCGCAACCTCGCTAAAACCGGCCCAAATCACCCAGATCGCGAGAACTGCGAGACCGCCGGCGACGATGACGATCGGCCGCCGGCTGCGAGCCTCCCGCAACGCGGAGAACGTGCGTTCGAATGATGAACCCATTTACCGACATTGATTATTGACACACACGACTCATGAATTGTAGGGTCGTTTCAGTATTTCAGGGTGGACGAAAGGAATCTCATGACGAAGTTCAACATGAAGAAGAATCAAGCGGTGTGTACGTCGAAGTCGTCGAAGCTGAGGACGAAGATCCTCGCTGGCGACAACGGCAAGCTCGCCACCAACCACAACGCGCCGGTCAAGGTCGAGACCAAGGCCGTCAAGGTCGTCAAGACGCGCACCGCCTTCCTGCCTCGGCTCGCCACCAACCACAACGCCCAGGTCAAGGTCACCAAGACCAAGCTCAAGACCCGCCTGCTCGCCGGCGACAACGGCAAGCTCGCCACCAACCACAACAGCCGCACGCTGTAAGTTGGCAAGGCTCGCGGTCGGATATACGACCGCGACGTGATCGGCATCGTCCAATACCGGCAAAAGCCGGTATGGACTTGGGGTAGGTTGAAAAGGGGACCCGTGATGGAAGGAGCCGATCCGTATCAGTGGATGGAAGGCGAGCCGGCGGCCGTGGAGCGCTGGTTGCTCGATCACCACGAACGTACCGAGGCCTCGCTCGCCGGCACGGCGCGCGAGGCGTTCCGTGCGCGGTTGTCCGCGCTGATCGCCGGCACCTCGCTGCTCGGCGACATCGCGTACATCGGCAACACGTTGTTTTACGTACGCGACGCGAACGCACGCCGCACGCTGTGGGCGCACCGCGCGGGCCGCGACGAGCTCGTGCTCGACGTCGCGCGCCTGGATCGCGATGCGATGCTGTTGGCGTGGCGAATCTCGCCGGATGGCCGCTATGTCGCGGCGAACCTAGCTCCACCGGGTGCCGAGATCGGCGAGATCTGGATCGTCGAGCTCGCGACCGGCACCGTGCTCCCCGATCGGATCGCCGGCGTCCACAACGAGTTGCCGGTCGCGTGGCACGGCGACTCCGTGTTCTACACCGCGATCGATCCGACCAGCTCCGATCCGGTGCTCGGCATGCGCGCGTGGCGTCACCGCCTCGGCGACTCGACCGACGAGCTCGTGATCGACCACCGCACGCTCGGGCTGGCGAGGAACGAGATCCCGTGGATCTCGACCGCGCCAGAGAGTGCCTGGCTGCTCGCCTCCATCACGAGCGCTCGTGCCGAGCAACGCGTCTACGCGGCGCCGAGTGCCAGCGTCGCCGGCACGGCGACGCCGTGGCGCGAGCTCGCCGGCTACGACGACCTCGTCGAGGACATCCAGCTGTGCGGCGACCGTGCGTATGCGCTGGTCGCCCGCGAGCAGATCGACGTGATCGATCTGACGAGCTCGCAGCGCCAGCTGCTCGCGCGCAGTGACCGCGTGATCGACGGCTTCACGGTCGCGCGCGACGGCGTCTACTTCCGCACCCAACACGAGCGCACGTCGGTCGTGCGGTGGAGCTCGCACGACGCACGGCGCACCGCGATCTATACGCTACCGACGTGCAGCTGGATCTCGCGCTTCGCGAGCGATGTCCGCGAGGACGGGGCGATCGCGGCGGTCGACGCGTGGACGCAACCGACCCGGCTCGTCGCCTACCCCGCGATGACCGAGCTCGGCATCGTCGCCACGCTCGCCCCCGAGTACGAAGGCATCCTCGCCGAGCAAGTCGAGATCTCGAGCGACGACGGCACCGCGGTGCCGCTGACCATCCTACGCACGCGTGATCTCGCGTGCGATGGCTCGCACCCGGCGATCCTCGAGGCCTACGGCGGGTTCGGGATCTCGCTCACGCCGGGGTGCGATCCGCTGCGGATCGCCTGGCTCGAGCGCGGCGGTGTCTATGCGATCGCGCACGTCCGCGGCGGCGGCGAGAAGGGCCGGACCTGGCACCTGGCCGGCAAGGGCGCGAACAAGCCGAACGCGATCCGCGACTACCTCGCATGCGCACGGGCTCTGTGCGAACGCGGGTACACGCGGCCCGAGCGGCTCGCCGCCACGGCGGTCAGCATGGGCGCGGTCGTCGTCGGCAACGCGCTTGCCCACGCACCCGCGCAGTTCGGCGCGGCAGCGCTCCACGCCGGCCTCGTCAACGCTTCGCGCTACTTGCACTCGATCAACGGCGAGACCCAGCGCGAGGAGCTCGGTGACGACCTCGACGCGCTCGCCGCGATGGACGTCTACGGTGCCGCGGCGACCGCGTGCCTGCCGCCGCTGTTGCTCTCGGTCGGGCTCAACGACGAGCGCGTCTCGCCGTGGATGTCGGCGAAGCTCGCGGCGCGCCTGCTCGACCGCGACGCGGCCGTCGCCGTGCGCACCGATCGCGCCGGTCACGGCATGACCGCGTCGCCGCGACAGATCGCCGCGCGGCTCGCGGACATCTGGACGTTCTTCACCCAGCAGCTGGGCTGAGCGACGGCGCGATCCACACGCCATCGGCGAGCGGATACGGCGCCCATGCCTCGACGTCGAGCGCCTCACCATCGACGCTACTCCCCACGATCTCGGCGGTCGTCGGGCCGACGCAGATCTTCGCGTGGTCGACCGCGGCGAGTCGCACGCGGAGCGCCGCGACATCGACGTTCCGTGCCACCGCGATGAGGCTCGTCGGCGTCGCGAGCGCGATCATCATGCCGGCGGCCGTCGCGATGTTCGAGACCGCGGCGAGCGCGTGCGGATCCCCCTCGACATAGACCGCGATGACCGGAACCGGACCGCTCGCCACCGGTGCGGGGGCGAGCACCGCGCGGAGGGCCGAGATCAGCTCGGTTACGGTCGCGTAGCGATCCTGCGGGTTCGGCGCGAGGGCCTTGCCGATCGGCTCGTCGATCGCCGGATCGAGCTCCGCCTTCGCCGACGGGCGGGGTCGCGGCCCGTGCACCTGCAGGTAGCTCTGCACCACCCCCGGCGCGTTCCCGAACGCGAGCTGCCCGGTCAACATGTGAAACGCGAGCAGGCCGAGCGCGTAGATATCGGTTCGCGGCGTGATCGCCGAACCGCGGAGCTGTTCGGGCGCCATCGCCGCGGGCGTGCCGAGCATCGTGCGTGACGAGGTCAGCCCTGGGCCCTCTTGATCGGTGAGCTTCACGAGCCCGAAGTCGAGCAGCACCGGCCGCAGGCCCTGCGCGTCGCGCGCCAGGATCACGTTCGAGGCCTTGACGTCACGGTGGATCAGGTTGTGCGCGTGTGCGGTCGCGAGCGCGTCACATAGCGGCTCGAGCACCGCGAGGACCTCGTGCGGCGGCAACGTCTTGCGCTCGGTGATCACCTGGAGCAGGCTCGGACCTTCGACGAACTCGAGCGCGAGGTACGGCCGGCCGTCCTCGAGCTTGCCGTAACCGAGCGCGCGCACCGTGTTGCGGTGACGCAGGCGCTGGACCGCGTCGATCTCGCGCTCGAACCGGGTCAACGCGTCGGCCGATCGCACGAGCTCGAGATGGAGGACCTTGATCGCGACGACCGCGCCGTCGTCCGCTGCCGCGCGCCACACCTGCCCGAAACCACCTTCGCCGATCAGGTGTTCGATCCGGTAGCCCGGCACGTCGGGCGCGGTCGCCGCGACTTGCACGAGCGCGTTCATCACGTCACTCGACCGGGTGCGGCGGTTTCGGCTATCCGTCATCGGCAGACTTCGACCATGGTAGCGAGCTGGGACAGTTATCTGCGTATCTTTTCCGAATAGCTACGAAGCCTCGAACTCGTGTACCCGGGTCGCCCAGATCGGCGCACGTTTGACCAGCTCCTCCAGTTGAGCACGATCTTCGTCGCCAAGCCCATGGTGACGTGCCGCCAGATGCAGCAACTCGAGCCGGGCCCCAGGCTCGAGGGGATCGAGCTGCGCCAGCAACTCGGCCCAGCGGGCCGGGGCCGCCTCGGTCATGCTCGCGGCCAGGAGGTCGAGCATCGCGCGCTCGGGGCCCTCGATCAGCTCGGGAGCGAGGTCCTCGAGCAGCGCCGGGAGCTCGGCCCGGTCCCCCCGCGCCGCCAGGATCCGCGCGAGCAGCACGCGATCCGGCAGCGTCCCCGACCGGCCGTGAGCGATCTGGAGGGCAAGGCTGCGCCGTGCGAGCTGCAGCGACTCGTCGAGCGCGCCCTGCCACAGCCGGTCCTCGGCGAGGTTCCAGGTCGACACGCGCTCCAGGCTGGGTAGCCCCGCCTCGCGCGCGACCTGGATCGCGAGCCGCAGGTCCTCCGCGGCACGCTCGACCATGCCGTTGGCCGACCACAACCAGCAGCGGTTGCCGTACGCGGCGCACAGGTGGAACTGATCGTCGCTCGCACGGCAGCGCGCGATCACGTCGGCGAACACCCGCTCCGCGCTCGCGAGGTCGCCGAGCTTCGCGAGCGTCGGGCCGTAGAGCAGCGCCGCGACGACCTCGATCTCGTAGTCACCGGGGCTCGCCAGCAACTCTCGGAGCTGCGCGGCGGCGTCGGCGAACGCCTCGGCGCGAAACGACATCCGAGCCGACGCGAGGATCGCCTCGCGGCGCAGCTGTGGCGAGTCGAGCCTCGCTTCGAACAGCCTCACGACCGCCGCCGAGGTGACCTCGCGCGAACGCTCGTAGTCGTCGCCGAGGTCGCACGCGCGCGCCAGCGCGAAGTCGGCCTCGAGTTGTAGCTCGAGCTCGCCGAGCTCGGCGGCGAGCTCGACGGCGGCATCGACATCCGCGATCGCGTCATCGGTGCGCTGCAGGTGCGAACGTACCTCCGCGCGGCCGATCAACGCGCGCACGCGCGCCGCGCCGATCGCCGGCAGGTTGCGGAGCTCGCCCTCGCGCGCATGCTCGGCGTCGATCAGGCGGTGCACGGCTTGCGCGTGCTGCGCGACGACCCCGAAGGCCTGCGCCGCGACCGCGGCCTCACCGACCGCCTCGGCGTGACGCGCCAGCCGGCCCGCCGCGGCGATCTCGCCGCCGATCGGCAGCCAGTAGTCCAGCGCAGCGCGGTGGATCGCACGCCGCTCCGCGTCACCGGTCGTCGCGTAGATGCCCTCCTCGACGAGCGCCCGGCGAAATTGGTAGCCGCGATCGGACGCGATCATCAGCCCCGCCGTCGCGAGCTCGCCGAGTCCGATCGCGGCGTCGATCGTCGTGGTCGCTCCACCGGCACGCTCGACGCTGTCGACGACCGCGGTGAGCTCGTCGCGGCTGACCTCGCCGCCGCCGGCGAGCACGGCGCAGATCCGCGCGAGCGCGACGAGCTCCTCCGGCAAGCTGGCGAGCTCGCGTGCGGCGAGCCAGGGCCCGAGCGCCGCCGGCGAGAGCTCGTCGAGCACGACGGTGTCGAAGAAGTACGCGCCGCCGCGCACGCGGATCGCACCGCGCTCGTGGATCTCGCGCGCGAGCGTCGCGAGGTGGAGCGGATTGCCCTGCGCGATCGTGGCGAGGCGGCGCAGCGCGCGCAGCGGTGGGTACTCGGCCGGGCGCAGCAGCTCGGCTGCCAGCGCGACGGCGGCGTCGTCGTCGAGCGGTCCGAGCACGTCGCGGCGATGCCGCTCCGCGCGCACGCCGACGTTCGGTCGGCGCGCGTCGAGGCGCGGCGCCGCGAGCCCGAGCACCCACAGCGGCAGCGGCTCGCCGCC
>JBDTEH010000091.1:0-42795 GCA_039922635.1 Kofleriaceae bacterium
GACTTCACGCCCGTGTGCACGACCGAGCTCGGTCGAGTGTCGGCACTGAAGCCGGAGTTCGACAAGCGTGGCGTGAAGGTCATCGGCCTGTCCGTCGATCCACTCGGCTCGCACGAGGAGTGGGCGAACGACATCGAGGAGACCCAGGGTCACGCGCTGAACTTCCCGTTGATCGCGGATCACGACAAGAAGGTCGCGAACCTCTACGGCATGATCCATCCGAACGCGAGCGACACGACGACCGTACGCTCGGTGTTCGTGATCGGGCCCGACAAGAAGATCAAGCTGTCGCTGACGTATCCGGCCAGCACCGGCCGTAACTTCGACGAGCTGCTCCGCGTGATCGATTCGCTGCAGCTCACCGCGAAGCACAAGGTCGCGACCCCGGTCGACTGGAAGCAGGGCGGGGACGTGATCATCGTCCCTTCGGTCAAGGACGAGGACGCCAAGGCCCTGTTCCCGAGCGGCTGGAAGACCCTCAAGCCGTACCTGCGCGTGACCCCGCAGCCCAAGTGAGCCCCAGCGCGGCGGGCTCCCCAGGACAAGGTTCGTGCTACTGGTTAATCGGATGTCGACCGAACGCAGCCCCGGGCACGTGACCGGCGAGCCGGCGGCTCCGCGCGATCCGCTGGACCGCGTCGCCGATGCGCTCGTCGAGGCGTACTTCGATCCCGACGCCGCCGAGATGCAGCACATCGGCAGCTACGAGCTGCCGAGCGAGCTCGGGGTCGAGTATGCGGTCGAGCTCGCGCGCGAGCTGTTATTCCCGGGCTACACCGGGCCCGACGTGCCGCGGAGCGATCGCGGCGAGGTCCGCGCGCTGGTGCGCAGCCGGATCGACGAGCTCCGCGCCGCGCTCCACGAACAGGTCTATCGCGCGAACCATCACAAGCGCCAGCAGCTGCTCGGCACCAACGAGCTGCACTGCGCCGATTGCACGCAGAAGGCGCGCGTGATCACCGAGCGGTTCATCGCGCACCTCCCCGAGCTTCGGCGCGCGGTGCGGCTCGACCTGCGCGCCGCGTACGAGAGTGATCCGGCGGCGACGGGGATCGACGAGATCCTGTTGACCTATCCCGGCACGTACGCGATCTCGGTCTACCGGATCGCGCACGCGCTGCTCCAGGAGGGGAGCGCGATCATCCCCCGGATGATGACCGAGCTCGCCCACCGCCGGACCGGGATCGACATCCACCCGGGGGCCGAGATCGGCGAGTCCTTCTTCATCGATCACGGCACCGGCGTCGTGATCGGCGAGACCACGCTGATCGGCAAGCGGGTGCGGATCTACCAGGGCGTCACGCTCGGCGCGCTCAGCGTGCCTCAGGGTGAGGCCCGCCCCGAACCGGGCCTCCGCCGCCACCCGACCCTGGAGGATGACGTGGTGATCTACGCCAACGCGACCATCCTCGGCGGTGAGACCGTGATCGGCCAGGGGGCGGTGATCGGCGGAAATGCCTTCGTCACGGCTTCCGTAGCGGCCGGCACGCGGATTTCTGGACAGGTCCGCGGCTCGCAGAAATAGCGAGAACTACGTCGCCGACGACTGGATCGGCTGGCCCGTGTTAGACTTTTCTGGGTTCGATGGCTGAAGACGTCCAGTCTCGCCCGCGTACCAATACGCGGGCACGTGCGGAGGCGCCGCCGGGCTTATCGCTTTCGGGTGAAGAGGGCCGCAAAGCGATCGGGCGCTACGAGGTCATCAAGACCATCGGCAAGGGCGCGATGGGCGTGGTCTACAAGGCGCGCGATCCGCTGCTCGACCGCGTGGTCGCGGTCAAGACGATCATGTCGCCGCAGCAACAGGGCCGGCGCGTCAAGGCCGCGTTCCTCGAGCGGTTTCAGCGCGAGGCCAAGGCGGCCGCGAAGATGTCCCACCCGGCGATCGTCACGATCTTCGACGTCGGTGTCGACGAAGATTCGGGCGCGCCGTTCATGGTGCTCGAGTACCTGCCGGGCGAATCGCTCGCGGACCGGCTCGATCGCGTGCGGCTGCCGCTCGCGCGCTGCGTCCAGATCGGGCTCGACCTGTCGTCGGCGCTGTCGTTCGCGCATCGCCAGCGCATCGTCCATCGCGACGTCAAGCCGGCGAACGTGCTGCACGCCGGCGACAACCGGTGGAAGCTCGCCGATTTCGGGATCGCACGCCTCCCCGACAGCGATCTGACCCAGGTCGGCATCTTCATGGGCACGCCGGGCTATTCGCCGCCCGAGGCGATCCGCGAGGGGCGCTACACGCCGCAGGCGGACGTGTTCGCGTGGGGCGCCGTGATGTACGAGCTGATGTCGGGGCGGATCCCGTACGAGGGCCCCGATACCAAGACCACGAACAGCTACGTCGTGCAGGGCAATGCGCCGCCGCCGACCCGCCACGATCCATCGATCCCCGAACCGCTGTCGGCGGTCGCGATGACCGCATTGCAGCCCAGCGATACCAAGCGGTTCAAGGACGCGTCGGAGGCCGAGCAGGCGCTGCGCGAGGCGTGGGAGCGCTGCCTCACCCAAGGCCTCGTGCATCCGGCCGTGCTCGCGATGGACGAGACGCCGCACGACAAGGCGCCGGTGCGCATGCACGAGCCCCGCGGCAACGCGCGCCCGTACGCGCCGCCGCCGCAGCCAATCCAGAGCGAGTTCTCCGACACCAACGAGACCACGGCGATCGACGACAAGATCCCGGCCAAGGCGCAGGCGCTCAAGCAGCAGCAACTGCTGATCGTCGAGAGCAGCAAGGGCCGCCGCGGCGACGACGACGATCCGACCACGCTGATGGTGCGCGAGGAGGCTGCCTCGAGGCTCAAGGCCAAGGTCGACGCGACCTCGCGTGGCGTGGTGGCCGAGAAGGCGCCGGCACCGATCAAGAACGCGCCCCCCGACACCATCCCGGAGCACGCCGATTCGACCCGGTCGACCAAGTCGGACGAGCGGCTGTCGTCGCCGCCGGTGGTCGGCAAGGGCATGCGCGAGCGCCAGACCAAGCCGATGCCGCGCGCGCTGTGGATCGTGATCGCCGTGATCTTGCTCGCCGGTGCGGCGGCGGTCGGGTTGTACCTCAGCGGCGTCCTGAAGCTCTGAGCGGGGCGCCGGACTACAGCAGCGCGACGACGTCTTCGGCGCAGCCGCGGCTCAAGGTGAAGCCGGCGCCGCCGTGGCCGTAGTTGTGGACGATGCGCGGATCGTGCGGATCGCGCTCGAGCCGGACCTCGGGACGGAACGGCCGCAGGCCGGTATCGACGCGGCGGACCTCGCCGATCGGCACGCCGAGCGCGGCGGCCTGGCGCAGGATCCGCGCGGTGATCGCGTCATCGATCGGCGGCCGCTCGGTGGTCGGCCACGCGCGCGCGATGCCGCCGACGACGAGCTCGTCGCGGCGGGGGATGACATAGAAGATCTGATCGGGGTCGCGGTCATCGGTGATCGTCGTGGCGAGATCGACGCCGCCCGGCGCGCAGATCAGGATCTGGCCCTGGACCGGCTGGAGCGCCGGATCGTTGCACAGCGCCTTCGCGCCGAGGCCGGTGCAGTTGATGACGACGTCGCCGCGCTCGCTCGCGAGATCGGTGACCGCGCGATGCTCGATCGTCGCGCGGAGCTGCCCCGCGAGCCACGGGACGAAGATCGCCGGCTCACAGCGTGGCGCGACGAACGTCCACGAGCCCGGGCGATCGCGGACCGGCGCCGGGACCCAGCGGATCTCGCACGCGGCGGCCCACCACGGCGGCGTGGCGTCGGGCGTGATCTCGTAGCCGGTCAGCACGTCGACGCCGGCCTCGGGCGTGGTGCGCGCGAGCTGCTCGAGCCAGCCGCGCGTATGCGCGGCCCACGCCGCGACCTTCGCCGGGGGGCCCGCGCGATAGGGAAACCACACCGCGCCGGCGACCCACGAGGTGACCTGCGCGCGAGACTCCGCGGCGACGATCCGCACGGTATGGCCGCGCTCCTCACAGGCAAGCGCGGTCGACAAGCCGATCACGCCCGCGCCGACGACGGTGACTTCCATCGCCGCAGTCTAGCGGGCGTGCGCGAGGCGAGCGAACTCTGTTAGCGTCGCGCGCCCATGTTGCCGGTCACGACGATCGTCGCGCTCGCGTTCGCCGCGTTCTTCGCGGGGACGGTCGATGCGATCGCGGGCGGCGGCGGTCTGATCACGCTGCCCGCGCTGCTGGCCGCAGGGTTGCCCCCCCAGATCGCGATCGGCACCAACAAGGGCTCGAGCATGTGGGGCTCGGGCTCGGCGACCGTCGCGTACTGGCGCGCCGGGCGGGTCGATCGCAAGCAAGCGCGGTTCGCGTTCCCGCTCGGCTTCGCCGGCTCGCTGATCGGCGCGAACCTCGTGCTCGGGATCTCGAAGGACGTCATGCGCCCGATCGTGATCGCGATGTTGATCGTCGCGGCGATCGTGCTGGTCGTCAACAAGCCGAAGCGCGACCACGACGACGACACCCCGAGGCACCGCCACGTCGCCGCGATCCTCGCGTTCACGATCGGCGCCTACGATGGCTTCTTCGGCCCCGGCACGGGGACGTTCTTGATCGTCGGGTTTGTCTCGCTGTGCGGGCGCAGCCTGCTCAACGCGAGCGCGGATGCGAAGGTGGTCAACTTCGCGTCGAACCTCGCGGCGGTCGCGATCTTCGCGTGGCGCGGCACGATCCTGTGGCAGGTCGCGTTGCCGATGGCGTGCGGGCAGATGCTGGGCGCGGTCGTCGGGACCCGCCTCGCGCTCAAGCGGGGCGGCCGGATCGTGCGCGTGATGGTCCTGGTCGTCAGCGGCGCGCTGATCGGGAAGCTGATCTGGGACCTGGTCGGGTCCTAGCGCCTGGTCGTGGCGTCACTTCGCGGCGCGCAGCGCACGGACGAGCGCCGCCTGACCATCGGCGTGATAGCTCGACCGGACCAGCGGACCGGCGACCACGTGCGTGATGCCCGCGCCGCGCGCGAACACCTCGAGCGCCGCGAACTCGTCGGGATGAACGTAACGCTCGATCGCGAGGTGCTGCTTGGACGGGGCGAGGTACTGGCCGATCGTGACGATGTCGACCCCGAGCCCGGCGAGCTCGACGAGCACCGCCTGGACCTCCTCGATCGTCTCGCCGAGGCCGAGCATCAGGCCGGTCTTGGTCACCGCGCCGCGCTTGCGCGCGTGCTCGAGGATCTTGTAGCTGCGCGGGTAGCTCGCCTGGACCCGGACCTGGCGCGACAGCCGCGGCACGGTCTCGAGGTTGTGGGAGAACACGTCGGGGTCGGCCTCGAGCACGATGTCGACGAGCTCGGTGTTGCCCTTGAAGTCGCCGGCGAGCACCTCGAGCGTCATCGCCGGGCACGCCGCCTTGACCCGCCGGATCGTCTCGGCCCAGTGGTTCGCGCCGAAGTCGGCGAGGTCGTCGCGATCGACGCACGTGATCACGGTGTGCTCGAGCCCGAGCCGGCCGAGCATCTCGGCGACCCGGCGCGGCTCGTCGGGATCTGGGGGCAGGGGCCGGCCGGTGGTGACGTCGCAGAACCGGCACGACCGCGTGCAGATCTCGCCGAGGATCATGATCGTCAGCGCCTTGCGGGTCCAGCACTCGCCGATGTTCGGGCAGCTCGCGCTCTCGCACACCGTGTGGAGCTCGAGCTCCTTGACCATGGCGCGCAGCTCGAAGAACGCGGGCTTGGTCGGCAGCGTCGCCTTGATCCACGCGGGGTGGCGGCGCCGCGGCTCCGCCGGCTCGGGGGCCACCACCGGCAGATGCAGCCGTTCGGACATCGGCTGTTGGATACCATAGCGGATTGCCTAGGCCCAGCCGCCGCCCTCGCCACCGATGATGTCGTACGGGTCGTTCGCGCGGTGCGGCACCGCCTTTTCACGGCAGTCCGCGCACAGCCGCGCGAACGCGATGTCCCCACAACACTCGCAGGTCGTCAGCGCTGCCACGACGCGCTTGACGCGGGGCTCGATCCACAACGAGATCGATCGAGACAGCGTTCGTGCGTGCAGCATGCACGAACTTAGTTCAACCCGCGTGCCAGCTCGTGCCATGCCGAACGCGGTGAGATCAGGCAAGGCCTACAGTCGACCACGCGCGCGGTCCAACCACAGCGAGCACGAGCGCCCTACAGATCGATCGCGTGGCCTACGGCGTCTTCCGAGGCACCCTTGATCGCCTCGGCGAACGTCGGGTGCGCGTGGATCGTGTAGATCAACGATTCGGCGTTGACCTCGGTCGTCTTCGCGAGCGTGAGCTCGGCGATCAGGTCCGTGACCGCGGGCCCGATCAGGTGTGCGCCGACGAGCGCGCCGGTCTCGGCGTGCCACAGGACCTTGATGAAGCCGGTGGGCTCGCCGGACGCGATCGCGCGGGCGAGGGCGCGGAACGGGAAGCGCCCGACCTTGATCGGGATGTGCTGCGCGTTGGCCTTGTCCTCCGTGAGCCCGACCGATGCGATCTCGGGGTAGCAGTACGTGCACGCGGGGATCGCGTCGTAGCGGACCGGCTCGGCGTGGACGTTCGCGATCTTCTCGGCCACGAACACGCCCTCGGCCGACGCGACGTGCGCGAGCCCTCGCCCGATCACGTCGCCGATCGCCCACAGGCCATCGCCACAGCGGTTCTCGGCGTCGGTCTTGATGAAGCCGCGGTCGAGTTCGATGCCGTGCGCCTCGAGTCCGAGGTTTTCGGTGTTCGCCTGCACGCCGACCGCGACGAGCAGGATGTCGGCCTCGAGCGTCGTCGGGGCCGCAGCGCCGCCCGTGGCCGTGGCGGTCGCGGGTTCGATGGTGATCTGGACGCCCGTGGCGGTGGGCTTGGCGCTCGTCACCTTGTGGCCGACCAGCGCCTTGATGCCGCGCTTGTCGAACGCGCGCGCGAGCTCCTTGGAGACCTCGGCATCCTCGTTCGGTACGAGCCGGGGCAGGTACTCGACGATCGTGACCTCGACGCCGAGCGAGCGATAGAACGACGCGAACTCCACGCCGATCGCGCCGGCGCCGAGCACGACGAGCGATCTGGGCTGGGCGGGCAGGGTCATTGCCTTGCGGTATTCGATGATGCGCTCGCCGTCGATCGCGATGCCGGGCAGCGAGCGCGCGCGCGCGCCGGTCGCGAGGATCACGTGCTTGGCCTGCACCGTGCGCTTCGCGCCGTGGCTCGTGACCTCGATCTGGTGGGGCTTCCAGGTGCCCGAGCGCGGCAGCAGCTTCGCGGTGCCGGCGATCGAATCGATCTTGTTCTTCTTGAACAGGTAGCCGACGCCCTTGGAGATCTTGTCGGAGATGTCGCGCGAGCGCTTGATCACGGCGGGAAAGTCGACCCGGACGTTGTCGACGAGGATGCCGAACTCCTTCGCGCGGTGGGCGTGCTCGAGCACCTCGGCGGTCTTGAGCAGCGCCTTGGTCGGGATGCAACCCCAGTTCAGGCAGATGCCGCCGAGGTTCTCGCGCTCGACGCAGGCGGTGCGCAAGCCGAGCTGCGCGCAGCGGATCGCGGCGACGTAGCCGCCCGGACCCGAGCCGATCACGATCACGTCGTAGGCCGCCTCCGGCTCGCTCATAGCGCCAACGACTCGGGGTGCTCGAGCAGCTCCACGAACGCGGCGAGCCACCTGGCTCCGAGCGCGCCATCGATCACGCGGTGATCGCACGTCATCGTGACGGTCATCCGCTTGCCGGCGACGATCTGACCGTCATGGACGACCGGGGTGTCGATCGTGCCGCCGATCGCGAGGATGCCCGCCTCGGGCGGGTTGAGGATCGCGGTGAACCGCTCGATCCCGAACATGCCGAGGTTCGACACCGTGAACGTCGAGCCCGTGATCTCCGGGCCCTTCAACTGGCGCAGCTTCGCGCGGTTGGCGAGGTCACGGACCTCGGCGGCGATCGAGCCGATGCCCTTCTGATCGGCATCGCGGATCACCGGCGTGACGAGGCCGTCTTCGATGGCGACGGCGACCCCGACGTGGACGCGGTGGTAGTGCCGGATCGCGTCCCCTTCCCACGAGGCGTTGCACGCCGGCACGCGGCGCAGCGCGAGCGCGACGGCCTTGATCACGAGATCGTTGACACTGATCTTGCCCTTGTCCCCGAGCAGCGTGTTGAGCCGCTCGCGGAAGCCGAGCACGGGCGCGACGTCGAGCGTGCGCATCAGATAGAACTGCGGGATATCGCGCGACGCCTCGGTCAGGCGCTGCGCGATCCGCTTGCGCATGTTGGACGTCGCGACGTCCTCGAAGTCACCGTCGTGGTCGTCGCGGCGCGGCGCACGCACGGCGATCGCGGTCTCGGCTCTCGCGTCGGCGGGCTCGGCGGGCTCGGCCTCGTCGTGTGGTTCTGCGCTCACGATGGGCCGGGTCGCGCCACCATCGGCGACGGCCTTGACGTCGCGCTCCACGATCCGGCCGCCGGGGCCGGTGCCCGTGACGGTGCGCAGATCGATGCCGAGCTCGATCGCCATCGACTTCGCGAGCGGCGACGCGAGCAGCTTGCCGGGCGCGGGCTTGCCGGGCGCGGGCTTGCCGCTTCCGGAGGCCGGCATCGGCTCGGGTGGCGTGGCGGGCTTGGCGGTTGTCTGTGTGGCCGGCTTCGCGACGGGCTTTGCTGCGGGCTTGGCCTCGGGCTTGGCGACGGGCTTGGCCGGCGCCGCGCCACCGCCGGCCTTCGCCTGCTGCTCGAGCGCGCTGATGTCCTCGCCGGCCTTGCCGATGATCGCGACCGGCGCGCCGAGCTTGACGGTCTCGCCGGCCTTGACCAGGAGCTTGAGCAGGACGCCCTCGTCCTCGACGTTGAAGTCCATGTTCGCCTTGTCGGTCTCGACCTCGGCGATCAGGTCTCCGGGCGACACCTTGTCGCCCTCGTTCTTCGTCCACCGGACGAGGACACCTTCTTCCATCGTCGGCGAGAGCTTCGGCAGTCCGAGAATTTGAGCCATGGTGATTCAGTCCAGGTAGAGAACGCGGCGAACGGCAGCCACGACGTCTTTGACCTGCGGCTGCACTTCATCTTCGAGATTCTTCGCGTACGGCATCGGCACGTCGTCGCTGGTCACCCGCTCGATCGGCGCGTCGAGCGCATCCATACAATGCTTCTGGATCTGGTACGCGACCTCGGCGCCGTAGCCCGCGACCGGCCAGCCGATCTCGACGATCACGCAGCGCCCGGTCTTGTTGACCGACGCGGCGAGCGTGTCGACATCGAGCGGGCGCAGCGTGCGCGGATCGACGATCTCGCACTCGATGCCGTCCTCGGCGAGCACCTTTGCGGCCTCGAGGCAGAGCCACACCATCTTCGACCACGCGATCAGCGTGACATCGGTGCCCTCGCGCTTGACGTCGGCGACCCCGAGCGGGATCAGGTGCTCTGCACCCTCGCCGCCATCGCTCGCATCCGGCACCTCCCACGTCGTGTTGTAGAGCGTCTCGCCCTCGATGAACACGACCGGGTTATCGTCGCGGATCGCGGTCTTCAACAGGCCCTTCGCGTCGTACGCGGTCGAGGGCATCACGACCTTGAGGCCGGGCACGTGCGCGTAGAAGCTCTCGAGCGATTGGCTGTGCTGCGAGCTGACCTGGACCGCCGGACCGCCGGGGCCGCGGAACACGATCGGCACGTGAAATTGGCCGCCGCTCATCTGATAGATCTTCGCCGCGTTGTTGATGATCTGATCGATCGCGACGAGCGAGAAGTTGAACGTCATGAACTCGATGATCGGCCGCAGCCCGACCATTGCCGCGCCGACGCCGATCCCGGCAAAGCCCATCTCCGCGATCGGCGCATCGATCACGCGGCGCTCGGAGAACCGCTGCAACAGGCCCTGCGTGACCTTGTAGGCGCCGTTGTAATGGCCGACCTCTTCGCCCATCACGAACACGTTCGCGTCGCGTTCCATCTCTTCGCGCATCGCCTGGTTCAGCGCTTCGCGGTAGCTGATCACGGCCACGGTTACTCCTTCACCACGTACTTGAGGTACTCGTCGGCGGGCGGGCTGTCCTCGCTAAACTTCACGGCGTCCTCGATCTCGGCTTTGACGTCGGCCTCGAGCTCGTCGAGCTTGTCCTCGGCCATGCCGAGCTCGACCAGCCGCGCGCGCGAGCGGGTCAGCGGATCGCGCCGCTTCCACTCCTCGACCTCGTCCTTGGTGCGATACAGGCCCGGGTCGCTCATCGAGTGGCCGCGGAACCGATACGTCACGACCTCGACCAGCGTCGGCTCGCCGGTGGTACGTGCGCGCTCGACCGCCTCGGCGACCCGGCGCTTGACCTTGATCACGTCGTCGCCGTCGAACCGGTCGCGCGCCATGCCATGCGCCAGCGCGCGCAGCGAGACATCCTCGACGGCGAGCGAGCGGTAGGTCGGCGTCCCCATCGAGTACTGGTTGTTCTCGCAGATCAGCACGACCGGCAGCTTCCACAGCGCCGCGAGCGCGAGGCCCTCGGCGAACCCGCCGATCGTCGATGCGCCCTCGCCGAAGAAGCACAGCGTGACCCGGCCGTCGTTGCGATACTTCGACGCGAACGCCGCGCCCGCCGCGATCGGCACGTGCCCCCCGACGATGCCGTAGCCGCCGAGGAAGTTGGTGTCCTTGTCGAACAGGTGCATCGAGCCGCCGAGCCCCTTGACCAGGCCGGTCTTCTTGCCGTGGAGCTCGGCGAGGATCGACCGCGCCGGGACCCCCTTCGCGTACGCGTGGCCGTGCTCGCGGTAGGTCGCGACGACGTAGTCGGGCTTCTCGATCGCCGCGATCGCGCCGACGCAGACGGCCTCCTGGCCGATGATGAGGTGGAGGAAGCCGCCGATCTTGCCCTGCGAGTACGCCTTCGCGGCGGCCTCTTCCATCCGGCGGATCGCGAGCATCTGGCGGTACAGCGGCGCGAGCTCCTCGACGGTGGTCTCGAGGATCGACGGGTCGTCCTCCTCGATGTGCTTGGAAGGATCCGGAATTGATACGCTGGCGGTCGCCACGCGCCGACCCTACCTACGTGACCCAGGAGGGGCAAATGGTTACGGCGTCAGATCGAACGCGGCCATGCCCGAGGCGTCGACTTGATGCACCACGTCGAACCAGCCCTCGGCGCCGAGCTCGACCTGATCGAAGCGCGTCGGCAGCTTGTCGATGAAGAACTGGCCCTGGACGCACGGCACCGGCGCGTACCCGAACGCATCCTGGGGATCGGTGCCATAGAAGTTGATATAGAAATCCGGCATCGTCGCGCAGGTCGTCGCCGTCGCCGCTTGGCCGCCGATCGTCCAGGTCGTCTTGACGCCGCGCGTGTGGCCGGGCGCGATGCACTCCATGTCGCGCGCGCAGATCTGACTCTGTCCGCAGTCGGTGTCGAGCTCGCAGTAGCCGCCGGACGTCGTGGACGGACAGGCCGGCAGGAGCCAGACCAGGCAGACCAGCCAGACCACGGAGCTCCGCGCGAGTTGCCGCACGACGCTAGAATGACAGATCGAGGGTTGCCGAGCCCGTGCTGTCGAACCCGCTCGAATCGGCGGTCTGGCACTGGCAGTCGGGCTCGAGCGCGACCTGGCCGAAGCGTGTCGGCATCTTGTCGACGGTGAACTTGCCCTCCATGCACGGCACCGGGGCAAATCCGAACGTGTCATAGCCATCCGCCCCGTTGCCGGTGAACGTGATGTCGAGGTTCGGGTAGCTCGCGCACGAGCTCGCGTCGGCGGGCTGGCCGTCGATCGTCCACGTCACGTGGATGATCCGCACGTCGGCGGCCGCGAGGCACTCGCCATCGCGCGCGCACACGTTGCCGGTGCCGCACGAGGCATCGCCGCTGCAACCGTAGCTGATCGGGCCACCCGTGCCGCCGGTGCCGGTCCCCCAGCCATCGCCGTAGCCCGGATCGCCACCGCCGTTTGGCGGGTCCGAGCCCTGTGTGATGCAGCCGCCCACCAGACCGAGAACCAATGGCCACAGTCGGAGCGCGGTCATCGGCTTACGGTAGCTCATTCCACGTAAATCGGATTGGCATAGATCCACGGCAACTCGACGTCTGCATAGGCGGTGCCGAGGTCGCCGAGGTAGGGCCCGAGGTGATGCGGGATGATCGTGATCTCGACCCGATACGCCCCGGCGCTCGCGAGCGGCACGGTCAGCGTCGGATCGGTCGACGACGCGATCATCGTCGAGCCGGTCGCGGTGACCTGATAGACCTTCGCGCGGATCACGGGAGCTGGCAGGGTCGGATCGAGGTTGCGGACCGAGGGCAGGGTGACCGCGAGCGTCGTGCCGATGGTTGCCATTCCGCCGAGCTCGATCTCGGCGCCGGGCGGACCGGCGTGGACGTCGAAGCCGATCGGCGTGCCCATCATCTCGAACACCGCGAACATCTGCCCGGCCTTCAGCGCGGCCTCGAGCTCGGCGACGTCATGGACGTCGTGGACGAGCGCGATGTTCGAGAACCAGCGCAACACGCGCCGGTACGAGTCGCCGCGTTCGCCATCGGCGAGCAGGATCGGCAGCGCGTTCTCGTGGGCATCGCTACCCGCGGTGACCGGGATGTGGCGGCCATCGCCGAGCAGTTGCTCCCAGCGCGTGATCGCGGGCGTGCTCGGCGAGATGAACGACAGCAGCGCGAGGTCGGGCTCGGGGTGGCCCGGCTGGGTGTCGGCGAATTGCACTGCCGCGTCGATCGCGCCGCTCGCAGACAGGCCGAGATACATCGGCCGGATCTTCGGATCGATGTTCGCGTGCAGGTTGTAGATCTCGATGCCGTCGGGCAGCAGCGTGCGCAGCTGATCGATATCGTGCTGCTCGGTGTGCGCGACCCAGGTCAGGCCGCCGGCGTCGCGAAACGCCTGGACGGTGGCCGGATCGCTGCCGTTGTAGAGGTCGTGGCGCGCCTGGATGGTCGCGGCCGCGGGGTGGTGGTGCAACATGATCGGCATCAGGTCGTTCTCGCCGCCCACCGTGAACGTGACGACGTGGCCGTCACTGCAGGTCATCCGCGATGCGATCTGATCGCCGTCCGCGTCGCTCACGGCGACGTCGCCGCCGCGCATCGAGAACAGCGTCGGGAAGTCCTCGTCGGCCATCGACGCGTCGTGATCGGTGAGATCCGCGAAGTCGATCTGATCGGTGCACAGGCCGGCGCGCAGATCCTGGAGGCACGGCTCGTTCGGGACGCCGCTCGGATCTCTCGGCATGTTGTCGCAGGCGTCGTGCGAGTACGGCGAGTGCAGGTGGACGATGCCGCGCGCCGCCACCAGCCCGCGCCACGAGCCCATCACGCTCGCCGGCGGCAGCGTGCGATCCCACGCCGGCAGCGCCGCGTCGGGAGCGGCAGGAGCTCCCCCGCCGCACGCCGCGCTCGTCGCGACCACGGCGCACATCCACCGAGCCCTCATGCGGCGACTCTAACCCGATGTGATACAAACCGCGGGTGCGAACTCGACTCGAGCGGACCTATCGATTCGAGGCGGCCCACTTCCTGCCCAAGGTGCCGCCGGGGCACAAGTGCGCCCGCATGCACGGCCACAGCTATACGATCCAGATCACGATCGAGGGCGAGATCGACGCCGACGGCTGGGTCATGGACTTCGCCGCGATCGATCAACACGCGCAGCCGCTCGTGAGGTTGCTCGATCATCAGATCCTCAACGAGATCGAGGGGCTCGCTAACCCGACCAGCGAGCTGCTCGCGGTGTGGTGGTGGCAGCGGTTACAGCCCACGCTGCAGGGGCTGGCCGAGGTCGCCATCGCCGAGACCGAATCGTCCCGCTGCGTGTTTCGAGGGTGATAACCTCGTCGTCCTGATGATGAGGCTGATCGTCGTGCTCGGCATCGTGGGGGCGTGCTCGTTCGCGCCGACCGCGTCGAGTGACCAACCGAGTGATGCTGCGACCATGGGCTCGGGCTCGGGCTCGGGCTCGGGCTCGGGCTCGGGCTCGGGCTCGGGCTCGGCGGTGTGCCCGAGCGGTGATAGCGATGGCGACGGCGTGTGCGATGACGTCGACGACTGGCCGTGCGGCGCGAAGCCGACCGCGCCGGGTGACATCAACGTGACGACGTTCACGTACACGATGAAGGGCGACAACGTCGAGCTCGCGGGCCACGCGGGGACGTTGCTCGTGGTGCAGCCGAACCAGGCCTTCAGCGTGAGCTACGACTACCAGGTCACCGTGCCGTGCCAGACCGGGCATACCTGTCACGTGGAGATCGAGCTCGGCACCGGCGCCGGCAAGCAGGGCTGCGGCGACAACGTCGACGTCGTGGGCGCACCTTTTGGCTTTCTCCAGCTCGGCACCGGGAGCGGGAACTCGAACCTCGCCCTCACGCTCGCGACCCCTGGGGTCTACAAGATCCTGACGCAGCCGAACGTGGCCTCTTCGTGCGGAGGGAGTTGGGGCAACGGCGGCGGCACGCCTGACGATCACCTCACCGTCGGCATCGTCTGCGTCCACCCGTGAGCCAGCTCCGCGTCGTCACGCTGAACTTCTGGGGCACCGAGCCGCCGCTCGAGCGCCGGATCGAGCTCGCGACCCGCCAGCTCCGGGCGCTCGATCCCGACGTCGTGTGCGTACAAGAGGTCAAGCCCTATCGTGGCGGGACCACGGCGCACGCGATCGGCGAGGCGCTCGGGATGCACGCGCACTACGAGACGGCGTGCGCGTGGCAGGCCGGCGAGCGCGGCAGCGCCACCGCCGGCGAAGAGGGGCTCGCGATCGTGACGCGCGCGCCGCTGGTCGCGCACGAGGTCACCCGGCTGCCGTCGCACCACGCGCTCGACGACGCGCGGATCCTGGTCTCGGGCCTGGTCGCGACGATCGGCGGCCCGATCTGGGTGCACACGACCCATCTCAACTATCGCCTCGACGACGGTGTGTCGCGCGAAGCGCAGGTCCTCGCGATCGACGCGAAGCTGCGCGAGCGGCGCGGCCTGGCCGATCCGCCGCAGATCCTGTGCGGCGACTTCAACGCGACGCCGGACTCCGACGAGATCCGGTTCCTGCGCGGGCTCACCACGCTCGCCGGCCGGCGCACGCACTTTCAAGACGCGTGGTTGCGGCTGCACCGCGAGGCCGAGCCGGGCGACGGCCCCGGCGAGGGCATCACCTGGTCGAGCGAGAACGAGCTGACCCGCCCGTTGCGGTCGCTCGATATCGATCGGCGCATCGACTACGTGTTCGTGACCAGCCGCAAGAAAGATGGCCGCGGCACGGTCATGCGCAGCGAGGTCGTGCTCGCCGAGCGCGACGGCGGCGTGTGCGCGAGCGACCACTACGCGGTGCTCGCGGAGATCCAGGTCGTTACTTCGTCGTAGGCAGCGCGGCTTCGACCGCTGCGATCACCGCCGGGTCGTCGGGCTTGGTGCTCGGCGCGAACCGCGTGACCTTGGTGCCGTCGGCGCTGACGATGAACTTCTCGAAGTTCCACTTGATGTCGCCCTCGCGGCCGTCGCCCTTGATCGGCGTGAGCGCCTTGTAGACATCGTTGCGGTTCGGCCCGTTGACCTCGATCTTCTCCATGATCGGGAACGTGATCCCGTAGTTGGTCGCGCAGAACGTCGAGATCTCCTCGCTCGTGCCCGGCTCCTGGCCACCGAACTGATTGCACGGGAAGCCGATCACGGTGAAGCCCTTGGCCGCGTACTTCTTCTGCAGGGCCTCGAGCGTCGCGTATTGCGGCGTGTTCCCGCACTTCGAGGCGACGTTGACGAGCATCAGCGCCTTGCCCTTGTAGGCCGCGAGCGTGGTCGGCTCGCCTTTGAGGGTCTTGAGAGGGACGTTCCACATCGAAGCGAGCTCCTTGGTGACGGTGACGGGCACCGGCGCGGTGCCGGCCGCCGGTAGGTGGGCGGGATCGAACAGCTCGGCGGTCGGGCGCTTCTCGACGCGAGGCTCGACGATCTTCGGATCCTTCGCGGGTTCGGTCGTGGGTTCGGGCGTGGGCGTGGGCGTCGGCTTGGTCGCGGGCTTGGAGCATGCGGCGAACAGCAGACCGGCGAGCGCGAGCTTGACCATGTCCGGCACCCTACCGCAGCTGCCTCGCGACGGGGGTGCGAACCTGCTGGGGCGACCATGGCCGATGTGGTAGCAACGAGGGCTCGCCATGCGCCACATCTACGCCGACTTCATCGATCGCGTCGCGAAGCCGGCGCGCTATCTCGGCGGCGAGTACCAGTCGGTCGTCAAGGACACGGCCGAGGCGCGCGTGTGCCTGGGGTTTCCAGATGTCTACGACATCGGGATGTCGCACCTCGGGACCAAGATCCTCTACTCGCTGCTCAACAAAGACCCGCGGATCGCGTGCGAGCGCGCGTTCGCGCCGTGGCTCGACATGGAGACGGAGCTGCGCGCGCGCGACCTGCCGCTGGTCTCGCTCGAGTCGCAGCGCCCGCTGCACGAGTTCGACGTGCTGGGCATCTCGCTCCAGTACGAGCTCACCTTCACCAACGTGCTCACGCTGCTCGATCTCGGCGGCATCCCGCTGCGCGCGGCGGACCGCGCGAACGACGCGACGCTCGTCCTGGTCGGTGGTCCGGTCGCGTCGCACCCCGAGCCGCTCGCGCCGTTCATCGACGCGGCGTTCGTCGGCGAGGCGGAGGAGCTGCTCGCGCCGCTCGTGCTCGCGTGGGCCGCGCTGCGCGCGGAGCTCCGCGCCGGCACCCGCACGCGGCTGGACGCGCTCGCAGAGCTCGCGGGGCGGTTCCCGCTCTACGTGCCCGCGCTCTACGAGACCGTGGTCGACGAAGCGACCGGGATGACCGTTGTCGGCGCGCCGATCGCGCTGCCGTCCGGTGCGCGCGCCCCGGCGCGGATCGATCGCGCGATGGTGCGCGACCTCGACGCGTATCCGTTCCCGAGCGACACGCCGGTGCCGTACGCCGAGGCCGTGTTCGAGCGCGCGTCGGTCGAGATCTCGCGTGGCTGCACCGAGGGCTGCCGGTTCTGCCAGGCCGGCATGATCTATCGTCCGGTGCGCGAGCGATCGCCCGCGTCGATCGCGAAGTCGTTGCTCGACGGCGTCGATAACGCCGGCTACGACGAGACCGGCCTGACCTGCCTGTCGACGGCGGATTTCTCGAGCATCACGCCCCTGGTCAAGAACCTCGCGGCCGAGCTGCGCAAGCGCGGCGTGTCGATGTCGGTCGCGTCGCTGCGCGCCTACGGCCTCAACGAGGATCTGCTCGACGAGCTCGCGCTGACCCGGATCAGCGGCCTGACGTTCGCGCCCGAGGCGGGCACGCAGAAGATGCGCGACGTCGTCAACAAGAACGTCACCGAGGCGCACATCGAGGAGAGCTCGCGCCGCGTGTTCTCGCGCGGCTGGCACCGGCTCAAGCTGTACTTCATGATCGGCCTGCCGACCGAGGAGGACGACGACGTCCGCGGCATCGTCGAGACCGGGCTGCGCATGCTCGAGGTCGGGTACGGCCTGGTCGGCCAGCGCGCCGAGGTCACGGTCAGCGTGAGCTCGCACGTGCCGAAGCCGCACACCCCGCTGCAGTGGGCCGCGCAGGATCCGTTCGCCGAGATCGAGCGCAAACAAGCGATCCTGCGCCACACGGCGCGCGCCGATCGCAGCCTCCGCCTCAAGCATCACCACAGCGGCATCTCGTTCGTCGAGGGCCTGCTCGCGCGCGGCGACCGCCGGCTCGCGCCCGTGATCGAAGCCGTGTGGCGAGCAGGCGCGCGGTTCGATGGCTGGGATGAGTGCTTCGATTTCGAGCGCTGGAGTGTCGCGCTCGCCGAGCACGGCATCGATGCGTCGGCCTATCTGGCCACGCGCCCGGTCACGGCACGGCTGCCGTGGGATCACATCGACGTCGGGCTCGAAGACGGCTTCCTGCTCGGCGAGTATCGCAAGGCGCTCAAGGGCCGCGCGTCGCCGCCGTGCGGCAAGGTGGCGGGCACATTGATCCATCACACCAACCTCGCCGACGCGGAGCCCGATCACAAAAGGCTCGTCTGCTACGACTGCGGCGTCGCGTGCGATCTGTCGAAGATGCGCGAGGATCGGCTGGTCGCGCTGCGCATGCTCGGCGCGACCGAACGGCCGGCCCCGCGCGACGTCCCGATCGACGCGGGTGGCGACCTCGTGGATGTCTCGGAGCGCGGCGGTGGCTCGCCGGCGGAGCAGGGCGGGTCGTCCGGACGGACCTCGGGCCCGGGCAATCGCGAGACCGATCGCGCCGAGCGTGTACGGCTGGCCGGCCACCACGGTGCCGGGAACGCGTACTCGACCTACCGGATCCGGTTCGCGAAGCTCGGTCGAGCCGCGTTCCTGGGCCACCTCGATCTCGTGCGGTTGATCGCGCGCACCTTGCGCCGCGCGGACTTGCCGCTCGCGATGACGCGCGGGTTCTCGCCCAAGCCGCGGCTCGTGTTCGGGCCCGCACTCGGGCTTGGCGTGCCGAGCCTCGGCGAGTTGATGGACGTCGATCTCGAGCACACCGTGCGCGGAGCCCGGACCTGGGAGGTCGCCGGCGACGCCGGGCGTGTCGAGCTCACGGCCGACGAGGTCAAGGACCGGATCGCCGCGGTGACCCCGCCGGGGCTCGAGATCGAGAGCTGTTCGATCGTGCGGCTGCCCGGTCACGTGCTCGCGAAGCAGCACTGGGACCTCGGGCTCGGCAAGCTGATCGGCGCGATCGACATCTTGATCCGACCTGCGGCCGATGGCATCGCGTACGACGCCGCGCGCCTCGACCGGCGGATGGCCGCGTTCATGGCGAAGCCGGCGTGCGTCGTGCGGCGCACCAGCGGCGACGGCAAGAAGCCGCCGCGCGAGATCGACGTGCGTTCGGTCGTGATCGAGATGTCGGTGATCGCGGACGACGCGGCCGCCAAGCTCTGCGCGGCGCTCGATTGGCCGGATGCGCCGGCGCTGCTCCGCGTCCGCGTGCGAGCGTCCGCGGAGGGCTCGGCCAAGCCGAGCGAGCTGGCGAAGGCGCTCGGGGTGTGGGGCTCGGACGAGCTGCGTGGCGACCACGCGCTGGTCGCGCGCCTCGGCGTCGTCGTCGATCCGTCGGCGCCGATCGCCGAGGCGGTTTCGTCGGTGCGCGAGGCCGATCGAGCGTAGCCCGCTCGGTGCGCGACGAGCGTGCTATGAACGCGGCGTGGCGATCAACCTCTCGGTCAACCTCAACAAGGTGGCCCTGGTGCGCAACTCGCGCGGCGCGCGCAACCCTTCGCCACGCATCGCCGGCGAGTGCTGCCTCGACGCCGGCGCGTATGGCCTGACGCTGCACTGGCGCCACGACAACCGCCACACCCGGGCCGAGGACGTTCGCGTGCTGCGCGCGCTGACTCGCGAGCGCGGCTGCGAGCTCAACCTCGAGGGCGACGCGCGCACCGAGCTGGTCGACCTCGCGGCCGAGCTGAAGGTCGATCAATTCACGCTCGTCCCGGTCAAGCCCGGCGAGGTCACCAGCGATCATGGCTGGGACCTGCCACGCGAGCACGACACGATCGCGCCGATCGTCGCGCGCCTCAAGCCGCTCGGCATCCGCGTCGCGATCTTCGTCGATCCAGCCCCGGAGATGATGCAGGCCGCGGCCGCGACCGGCGCCGATCGCGTCGAGATCTATACCGAACCGTACGCCGCCGCGTGGGGAACGCCCCAGCTCAAGACCGAGCTCGCGCGGGTCCAGGCGACCGCCCGGGCCGCGGTCGCGCACGGCATGGCGGTCAACTGCGGGCACGATCTCAACCTGCGCAACACGCCGCTCCTGGCCCGCGAGGTTCCGGACATCGTCGAGGCGTCGATCGGCCACGCGCTGATCGCGGACGCGCTCTACCTCGGGCTCGCCGAGACCGTGCGGCGCTACGTGCGCGCGTGCCGCGGCGAAGCGGTCGACGCGCCGCGGACCCAATGAGGTTCCTGGTCCTGCTCACGCTGCCGGGCTGCTTCTTGTTCCGCAACGGCGACGCCGAGCGCTGCCAAGCAGGCCGGATCGTCGTGCTCGATTCGCAGGACGCGGTGATGCACTTCGCGGGCTGCAGGGTCGCCGAGGGCCTGGTCGTGCGCACCGGCGCGACGATCGATCTCGGTCCGCTCCGCGAGCTCGAGGAGATCCGCGGCGACCTGGTCGTCGGTCCGACCGTCGGCATCGAGGAGGTCGGGCTCAACCGCCTGCGCACGATCGGCGGCGCGGTGAGGGTCGCGAACAACCCGTCGCTGCGCGGGCTGTTCCTGCCACGGCTCGAGACCGCCGGCCGGATCTTCGTCGAGGACAACGGCGGCCTCACGACCATCGCGCTGCCGCGGCTCGACACCGTCCGCGGCGCGGTGGTGATCAGCGACAACCGCTCGCTCGAGCTGATCACCGCACCCGAGCTGGTCACGATCGGTCACGAGCTCGTCGTGATCGACCATCCGAAGCTCGCCGCCATCCAGCTCGACAAGCTGAGCGCCGCCGAGGCAGTTCGCATCGAGCGCGATCCCAAGCTTGCCCCCGACCTGGTCGCGGCGATCCGCGAAAAGGGCAGCGTTCCCTAGCTCGCCAGCGTCGGCTCGGAGTCGTAAGATGGCCCCATGTCAGGCGACATCCTCGAGCTCGGCGCTAGTTTAGGCTTTCTCGACGAGCTCTACGAACGGCAGGCCGCGGATCCGGGCGCGATCGACCCGAGCTGGCAGGCCCTGATCGGCCCGGTCACGCCGGCGCCCCAGCCGAACGGGGGGAACGGTCACGCCAAGCCCGACGGCGAGCCCCAGAACGGCATGGCCGTGCAGAATGCCCACGAGACCGTGCGCGACGATGCCATCGCGATCTCGCGCGGCACGACGCGCCGGATGCCGACGTTCTCGCGCCCGGGCGCCGTCACGATGGCGCCGATCGTCGCGTCGCCCTCGGTGTGGCCGCTGGTCAACGCGTATCGCACGCGCGGCCACTTCGCGGCGAACCTCGATCCGCTCGGCCTGCTCGAGACCGCGAAGATCGTCGAGCTCGAGCCCGCGACCTGGGGCTTCACGGATCCGGACGAGCGGATCGCGCCGACCGGCGTGCACGGCCTTCAGAGCGCGACGCTCGCGGAGCTGGTGGCACGCCTGCAACACACGTACGCCGGGTCGGTCGGCCTCGAGTTCATGCACATCTCGTCGCCGCAGCGGCGCAGCTGGCTCGCGGAGCGGATGGAGAGCACCTCCGTCGCGAACGAATCGCACGACCTGCGCGTGCGGATGCTCGCGCTCCTCATCAACGCCGAGACGTTCGAGCGGTTCTGTCACACCAAGTATCCCGGCACGAAGCGGTTCTCGCTCGAGGGGAGCGAGAGCCTGATCCCGGTGCTCGACCTGATCCTGTCGCACGGCGCGAGCTCGGGTGCGATCGAGGCGGTGCTCGGCATGGCGCACCGCGGCCGGCTGACCACGCTCGAGTCGCTGATGCGGCGGCCGGCACGCGAGCTGTTCGGCCAGTTCGAGGACATCGAGCCCGAGAAGGCGCTCGGCGGCGGCGACGTCAAGTACCACCTCGGGTTCTCGACCGATCGGATCGATCCGAACGGCAACGCGATGCACGTGTCGCTCGCGTTCAACCCCAGTCACCTCGAGGCCGTCGATCCGGTCGTGTGCGGCCGCGTGCGCGCGAAGCAGGTCCGGCACGGCGATCTCGAGATGCGCCGCGTGATGGGCATCCTCGTCCACGGCGATGCCGCCTTCGCCGGCCAGGGCCTCGTGCCCGAGACGCTGCAGCTGTCCAGCCTGCCGGGGTTTCGCACCGGCGGCACGATTCACGTCATCGTCAACAACCAGGTCGGCTTCACGGCCTCGCCGGCGGAGCAACGCTCGACGCCGTACTGCACGGACATCGCGAAGATGCTCGAGTGCCCGATCTGGCACGTCAACGGCGAGGATCTCGACGCGCTCGCGGGCGTCGTCAAGATCGCGAGCGACTATCGCACCCAGTTCCACTCCGATGTGGTGCTCGACATCTACTCGTATCGCAAGTACGGCCACAACGAGACCGACGAGCCCGCGTTCACCCAGCCCGTGATGTACGACCGGATCAAGACCAAGCAGTCGCCGGTCGAGGTCTACGCCCAGCGCCTCGTCGCTCAGCAGGTCGTGACCGTCGAGGAGGTCGCCGCGATGACCGCGCGCCGGGTGTCGGAGCTCGAGACCGAGCTCGCATCGGCCAAGGCGGCCAAGCAGCGCCCCGAGTTGCCGGCGATGACCGCGATGTGGAAGGGCTATCGCGGCGGGCTCCAGGACGCGCCCGACATCGTCGACACCACGTTCCCGCGCGCGCAGCTCGCGGCGCTCGCGCAGAGCATGGTCGAGTTACCGCCGGGCTTCACGCCGCATCCGAAGATCGCGCGGCTGCTCGATCAGCGCGCGCAGATGGGCCGGGGCGAGCGCCCGATCGACTGGGGGATGGGGGAGCTGTTCGCGTATGCGTCCCTGTTGGTCCGTGGCACGAACGTGCGCATGACCGGGCAGGACTGCGCTCGCGGCACGTTCAGTCACCGTCACGCGATCCTCGCGGACGTCAAGACCGGGCGCGAGCACAACGTGCTGTGCAACCTCGATCCGGACCAGGGGATGGCGCGGATCTACGATTCGCCGCTGTCCGAGGGCGGCGTGCTCGGCTTCGAGTTCGGCTACTCGCTCGATTACCCCGACGCGCTCGTGATGTGGGAGGCGCAGTTCGGCGACTTCGCGAACGGCGCGCAGGTGATCATCGATCAGTTCATCACCTCGTCCGAAGACAAGTGGAAGCGGTTGTCGGGGCTCACGCTGCTGTTGCCCCACGGCTTCGAGGGGCAGGGCCCCGAGCACTCGAGCGCGCGGCTCGAGCGCTATCTGCAGGCGTGCGCCGAGCACAACATCCAGGTCGCGCAGCCGACGACGCCCGCGCAGATGTATCACCTGCTGCGCAGCCAGGCGCTCCGCAAGCAGCGCAAGCCGTTGATCGTGATGACGCCCAAGTCGCTGCTCCGCCTCCCGGCCGCGACGTCGACGCTCGACGAGCTCGCGACGGGGACGTTCCACCGCGTGCTCCACGATTCGGTGGCCGACCCGGCGAAGGTCAAGCGCGTGTTGATGTGTACGGGCCGGATCTACTACGACCTGGCCGAGGAGCGGAACAAGCGCAAGACCGAAGACATCGCGATCGTGAGGCTCGAGAAGCTCTACCCGTGGTGGCCGAACCTGGTCGGCGCTTCGGTCGACCGCTACGCGCACCTCGAAGAGGTGATGTGGGTGCAGGACGAACCCTACAACATGGGCGCCGCGACGTTCGTCACGCCGCGGCTCGAGGATCTGTTACCGGCGAAGGTGAAGCTCGAGGTGATCGCTCGCGCCGAGAGTGCGAGCCCCGCGACCGGCTCGCACAAGGCGCACGTGATCGAGCAGCACCAGATCATGAAGGCCGCATTCGATCCGCGGTAGCCGGCTAACCGAGTTGCCGGGGCGCTCGCAAGCCCGCGAGATAGCATCCACCGGCGGTTGGCGCGCCGCGTGCTCCTGGACGGCGCATGCGCGGCGACGAACATCTCCAGACCTCGCAGACCTCGCAGACCTCGCTGACCGAGATCTACGAGCGCCCGCAGACCCCGAGGCCAGGGCCGGCGTACCCACCGTCCTCGGCGAGCGTCGCGCCGATCGCCTATGTGCCGGTGCAGCGCTACGAGATCCCGACCCTCGCGCCGAACCTGGCCGGTGGCTCGTCGCAGGTCCGGATCGGCGAGCGCCTCGACGCGACCTATCGCGTGGAGCGCGTGCCTCGGTGGCACCGCGTGGCGCTGGTCGCGGGCATCATCGGCGCGATCGTGGCCGGGGTCGGGGTCGGGGTCGTCGTGTCGATGAGCGGCGCCCATCCCGGCCCAGCGCCGGCGGCCGTGCGTCCGATCGCACACCACATGACCGTCACGCCGATCGTGGAGGACGCACCGAGCACCTCGCCGGCGGCGCCCGTGTCACCTCGCGGTCACGTCCGATCACCGCGATGATCTTGGTCGACGATTCGCGCCGCGCCCGAGCGGCGCTGGCGGTTCGGAGGTAGGATGCGCGGATGGCCGACCTCGTCGTCCCGCAGCTAGGAGAATCGATCTCGGAAGCCATCGTCTCGCGCTGGCTCAAGAACGTGGGGGACGCGGTCGCGGTCGACGAGCCCGTCGCCGAGCTCGAGACCGACAAGATCACCGTGCAGCTGCCTTCGCCGGTGGCGGGCGCGCTCAGCGAACAACGGTTCGCGACCGGCGCGTCGGTCAAGGTCGGCGACGTGATCGGCGCGGTCGACGCGGGCAAGCAAGGCAAGGTCGCCGCGCCGCCCGCGAAGGCCGCTCCGCCGCCCCGCGAGATCGTGACCGCGCAGCCGGCGCCGGTCGCCGCGCCACCGGCGCCGCCGACCGCATCGCCGCCGCCGGTCGCCGTCGCGGCGCGCGCACCCGCACCTGCCAAGACCAATGGCCAGGCCCACGGCGACGCGATGGATCGCGATCAGCTGTTGAAGCTGACCCCCTCACAACGGGCGACCGCGCGAGAGACCGGTACGCTACCGCGCGACAACGTGCCCGCCGCCGCGCCGTCGGGGCCGTCGGTCGACGACCGCCTCGGCCAGGTCGATCCGCGCGACGAGATCGTCGCGATGTCGCCGTTGCGCAAGCGCGTCGCCGAGCGCTTGGTCCAGGCCCAACACGAGTCTGCTTCGCTCACGACGTTCAATGAGGTCGACATGACCGCCGTGCTGGCCATGCGCGCGAAGTACAAGGACGGCTTCGAGAAGACGCACGGCGTGAAGCTCGGGTTTATGTCGTTCTTCGTGAAGGCGTGCGTCGCCGCGTGCAAGCTATTCCCCGGCGTCAACGCCGAGGTGATCGGCGGCAGCATCGTCTACAAGAAGCACTACGATTTCGGGATCGCGGTCCAGGCCCCCAAGGGCCTCGTCGTGCCGGTGCTGCGCGCCTGCGACGCGCGGTCGTTCGCCGAGGTCGAGAAGGGCATCGGCGAGCTCGCCGAGCGTGCCCGCAGCGGCAAGCTCGCGCTCCCCGACCTCCAAGGCGGCACGTTCTCGATCTCGAACGGCGGGATCTACGGCTCGATGATGTCGACGCCGCTGCTCAACTATCCGCAGACCGGGATCCTCGGCATCCACAACATCGTCAAGCGCGCGGTGGTGATCGACGACGTCGTTCAGGTGCGCCCGATGATGTACCTCGCGCTGTCGTACGATCATCGCGTCGTCGACGGTCGCGAGGCCGTGTCATTCCTGGTCGCGGTCAAGGACCGGCTCGAGGCGCCCGAGCGCATGCTCGTCGAAGTCTGACGCGCTCGACGACCGGGGGCGTGGGGTGTGGGGCCACTGTTGCTACAGCGATAACACCGGGACGCTGAAGCTCGAGCTTTACCGCTAGGGAGCGGGACGGCCGATCACCGCGGCGCCGCTCGCCGGATCCGCGGGCGCCGGCAGGTGGTCGGCGCCGATCACGAGCTCCGCGGTGTGGGCGATGCCGGCGACGAAGCCGCCGGGCACGGCCGAGAGCGCGGTGATCTCCTCGCGGCCCGGACCGGCGACGTGCCACGTCGTCTCGATCGCGCCCGCGGCATCGACGACCGCGAGGAAGCTGTCGTCGCCGTGGTTCGAGTCGAGCGCACGCTTGCCGAGCGCGAGCGCTCCGTGGAAGAAGCCAGCGACGATGACGCGATCGTCGACCGCGGCGATCGCGCGGAGGCCGTCGAAGCCGCTGCCGCCGAGGATCGCCGTCGCGCCGGGCTCGCCAGCCGGCGAGAACCACGCGACCAGGCCATCGCCATCGCCGCGCGCGGCGAGGTCCTTGCCGTCGAGCCGGATGGTGTCGCGGATCGTCGCGGCGACGGCGACCCGGCCGGTGCTGTCGATCGCGACGCCGGCGACCGCGTCGTCGTCCTTGCCGCCGAACGTCTGGAGCCAGCGCCGCGCGCCGGAGCGATCGAGCTCGGCGACGAAGCCGTCGGAGAACGGCAGGCGCTCGTCGAACGCGGTGAGCGGCTCGCCGAGTAGCTCCGCGCCGGTCGAGAACGTACCGGCGAGCGCGATCCGATCGCCGCGCGCGGCCACGCCCTGCACGGCATCGCCGCCGCCGCCGCCGACGCGCACGATCCACTCGAGGTGGCCGTCCGCGGTGAGCGTCGCGACGAAGCCATCGCTCTTGCCCGCGCTCGACACGACGTCGCGAGGCTGCGCCCCGCGCGACGCCGCGTCACCGACGCGCAGCGTGCCGGCGAACATGCCGCCGACCACCAGGCCGCCGGTGTCGAGCGGCGCGAGCGACGTGATCGTTGCGAACTCGGTCGCATCGAAGGGGATGCGCCACGCGATCGTGCCGCTCGCGGCGTCGAGCGCGACGACCGCCGCACTCGGCTCGCCGTGGAGGTCGAGAGCGGCGCCGATCCCGGTGACCGAACCGCCCGCTGAGATCGCCACCGCGACGCGGTTGGGCAGCATCGCGAGCGCACCCGCGGATGCGGGGAGGGTGACGTGCCACGCGAGCGTCGCGCCGGTGCGCGCTTCGATCTCGGAGCTCGCGAGATCACCGCGCGCGAACACGACGCGGTTGCCGTCACCGGCGACGCCGCGCAGGGTCTCGCCGGGCTTGCCGACGTCGATCGTGAATGTCGCGGCCGTACCGGCGCGAGGATGCTCTGCGCCGCGGCACGCGGCCAGCAACGCGACGAGCGACGCGACCGGCGACGCGATCAGAGCGAGCGAGGACCGCACGGCGATGGCCGCGCGGGACGGTTCAGATCTTCTCGCCGCGAGCGCGCAGCTGCGCGACCACGGTGGCGAGGCCCAGGCGATCGATGATTCGCATCCCGCGCGCGGAGACACGGATCGTGATCCAACGCTTCTCGTCCTCGAGCCAGAACCGCTTGTCGCGGAGGTTGACCTCGAAGCGCCGCTTGGTGTGGCGGTTCGAGTGGCTGACGTTCGAGCCGACGAGCGGCGATTTTCCGGTGACTTGGCAAACGCGTGACATGGCGTGTCCCTTAGATCTTCGACTCTTTGAACTCGACGTGCTTGCGAACGACCGGGTCGTACTTCTTCAGCACGAGCTTATCCGGGGTGCGCTTGCGGTTCTTCGAGGTCGTATAGAAGAAGCCCGTGTCCGCCGTCGAAACGAGGCGGATGAGCTCGCGTCCTGATTTTCCCTTTTTCGCCATGGCGTTGCTCGCTTACCCGTACTGCTCGGGGCTGGGCCTTATGCCATGGCGGGCCGCCCATTGGCAAGCGCGGATCACGCCGCGATCAGCGATCGTCCTGGTCATCGACCGGGACCGGCTCGCCGTTCGCCACGCGGTCGTCGATCGGACCGCCATCGGGTGCCGTAACCCCGGGTAATGTCGTGGTCTTACGCTTGGCGCGGCGCGAGTCGATCGCCATCGCGAGGATCGTCATATCGTCGCCCTGCGCTTGCTCGTGGCTGTGGTTGTCGATGTCCGCGAGGATCGCCTTCACCACATCCTCGGCGGTGCCGCGTGCGGTCCGGATCCGCCGGGACAGCCGCGACAGGCCGTATTCGTTGCCGCGTGCATCGCGCGATTCGATGATGCCGTCCGACACCATGATCAGCATGTCTCCGGAGTGCAGCTGGACGCGGGCCTCGCCGGCCTCGAGCTCCGGCACGACCCCGAGCGGTGGCGTGTGGGCGCGCTCTGCCTGCAGTGGAAACACGCGATCGCCGCGGCGCAGCAGCGGCACGCAGTGCCCGGCGTTCGTGAACACGAGGGACCGGTTGTCGAGATCGTAGATGCAGTAGACGAGCGTGGCGAACATGCCGTCGTCACCGAGCTGGCACATCTCCTGGTTGACGCGGCGGAGCAGGCGCGCGGGCGTGCGCGCGATCGCAGCACGCGAGCGCAACTCGCTGGTGAGGCGCGCCATGTATAGCGCGGCGCTGATCGCCTTGCCGGCGACGTCGCCGACGGCGAGCCCGAGGTGCGACGGGTCGTGCCAGATGAAGTCGTAGAAGTCGCCGCCGATCTGATACGCCGGCTCGTAATGGACCGCGAAGTCGAGGCCGACGACCTGCGGCACATGCGGCGGGAGCAGCGAGCGCTGGATCTGGCGGGCGACACGTAGATCGCGCTCGAGGTTCGCGCGGCGGGTCAGCTGCGAAGCGACGCGCGCGGCGTGGATCGCGAGGCCGGCCTGGGTCGCGATCGCCTGCAGCAGGTCGACGTCTTCCTGGTGGAACACCTGCGCCGAGCTCTCGACGTAGACCACGCCGTAGTGGGCACCGTGATAGATCAGCGGCGCGCCCATGCGCGTGCCGACGTGCTCGTCGTCGCCGAGCACCTGGCCTTCGCCGAGCAGGACACCGCGGCGATCCGAGACCACGTGCTGGATGATCGTGCCCGGTACCTTGAGCTCGCCGCCGTAGGGGTTGCGGTTCGTATGCTCGCCGGTCGTAGGGTTGCCGCCCGTATCCGCGCGCGGCACGCGGTGGCGCTGGCACTGGACGCGGAGCTCGCCGCTGCGCTCGTCCTCGACGAGCACGCCGACGTCCTCGGCCTGCGGAAACAGGTCGAGCATCGCGTCGACCAGCTTCTCGAGCAACGCCTCGCCGCTGTCGGACGATGCGGTCGCGTGCAACAGCTGCATGATCGCATCGAGCTTGCGCTCGATCAGGCGTACGGCTTTTTGATCCGAGACGCTGATCATGCCGCTCGAGATCATCGGCATGCGGCCCGAGCTGACGTCCTCGCGGGGGCGAATCAGTGAATTCGAGGCGACGTCGACGATCGTGACGATGTTGTGCTCGGGGTGCTTGGGCCCCTCGCTGATCGCCTCGTTCGCCTCGACCCGGATCTTGTTGTTCGCGATCGTGATCTCGTCGTCGTGGTGGAGTTGCGTCGCCGACTGCAGCCGGGTGCCGTTGATGTACGTGCCGTTGTTCGAGCCCAGATCCTCGAGCGACCACTGCTCGCCCTCGCGCCACAGCCGGGCGTGCTGTCGCGAGACGCGCATGTCCGGTACGAAGATCTGGCAATCACTGCGCCGTCCGATCACGTACTCGCCCTCTCCGAGCTTGTAGCGGCGACCCGCAATCGGGCCGGCCAGAAAGATCAGCGACGGCATCTAGAGCCGCTTGTTACCACACCTTTTCGGGATCGCGCCGCTCCGTTGAAATTGTGGTGTACTTCGCCCGTGCAAGCTCTCGGCAACTTTATCGGAGGCCAGTTTATCGCCCCCTCGGGCCAGGCTCTGGTGTCGCGCAACCCGGCGGCCGATGGCGCGGTGGTGTTCGAGACGGGCTACACGGTCGAAGCCGTTGATCATGCTGCCACCTCAGCCGCCGCGGCTCAGCCGGCGTGGGCCGCCCTGACTCCCACCCAGCGTTGGCATCACCTCGAGCGCTGGAAGGCCGCGATCACGGCGAAAGGTGACCAACTCGCGGACGCGATCGTGATCGAGACCGGCAAGATCCGCAGCGAAGCGAAGGCCGAGATCCAGACGCTGATCAATCGGTTCGACCTGGTGAAGCAAGCGATGGCGGCCGACCTCAAGCCCGGGTCGGTCGGCCCGGGCGAGACCCTGCGCTATCAGCCCCTCGGCGTGGTCGGCGTGATCGGACCGTTCAATTTTCCGCTGCACCTGTGTCACGCCCACGTCCTCCCCGCGCTCGCGGCCGGCAACACGGTCGTCATCAAGCCCAGCGACATCACCCCGCTGTGCGGGCAGCGCTACGCGGAGAGCGTGCTCGCCGCGGAGCTCCCGGCCGGCGTGGTCAACGTCGTCGCGGGCGGCGGCGAGGTCGGCGCGGCGATGGTCGCGAACCGCTACCTCCACGGCCTGTGCTTCACCGGGAGCTGGACGGTCGGACAGAAGATCCTCGAGGCCGCGACGCATCGGCCCGAGTTGTTGATCGCGCTCGAGATGGGCGGCAAGAACGCGTGCGTCGTGCTCGACGACGCGGCGCTTCGCCAGGCGGTCCACGAGGTCACGGTCAGTGGCTATCTCTCGGCCGGCCAGCGCTGCACCGGCAGCGAGCGCGTGCTCGTCCATCGCAAGATCGCCGACCGCTTCGTGGAGGCGCTCGCGAAGGTCGTGCGGTCGTTGAAGGTCGGTAACCCGGAAGATCCGTCGGTGTTCGCCGGGCCTCTCGCCAGCGCCGCGGCGCTCGCGAAGGTCGACAAGGCGATCGCCGCGGCCAGGGCCGGCGGCGCACAGGCGATCGTCGCCGGAGAGAAGTTGCCGGGCGGGTCGTATCGCACGCCATCGCTGCATCGCTTGCCCGACGGCGTCCACGACGTGGTCGGTTATACCGATCTCGAGATCTTCGGACCCGATCTGTGCGTGGAGGTGATCGACTCCGACGAGGAGGCGCTCGCGATCTTGAACAGCTCGCCGTACGGGTTCGTCCACGCGGTGTTCACCGCGTCGCGGTTCGAACCGTTCTTCGCGCGCACCAAGACCGGCATGCTCAACAAGAATCGCTCGACGAACCTGGCGAGCCCGCGGCTGCCGTTCGGTGGCGTCGGCAAGAGCGGCAACTATCGGCCGGCCGGAGCGTGGGCCCATCGCAACGTGGTCCATCCGGTCGCGATCCTCGAGAACCCGCTCGGTGCGGTGACGCCGCACGCGCAGCTCGCGGCTCACCTCCCGGACTTCGATCTCGATCGGCTCGAGCAGCAGCACGCGGCCGAGGAGCTCGTCGAGGCAGGGCGGGGCTTGTTCGACGCCCCGCGGCCGATGCACCTGCTCCGTCCGGAGGGCGGGCGGTTGCCGAAGAGCGAAGCGCTGCTCGCTCGGTTGTACGCCGGCGATCGCGTGCCGAAGGAGAAGAAGCCGCCGGTGTTCGATCACCTGCGCTCCGCCGGACCGTGGATGGTCTCGATCGACGACGAGCCGCTGTGCGTTCTCGACGGCATGTCGCAGACCGCCACCGTCGTCGGCGGCTTCGCCGAGGATCCGGTCGTGCGCGCGTACACCGAGGGCGAGTTCGCCGACACGTTGATCGCCAATGACGACACCGGCCTCGGCGAGACCTGGGCGGCGACCGACTACGCGAACACGCTGCGCCAGCTCGTGCCCGGCCTGCCGCACGTGACGTTCGTGGCGAGCGGCTCGGAGTCGAATGAAAAGGCGATGGCGCTGTGCCGGATCAACTGCGAGCGCCCGGACGCCACCAAGGTGCTCGCGTTCGATGGCAGCTTTCACGGCCGCACGCTGCTCTCGGTGCACGCGACCCACTCGCCGAGCAAGCGCGCACCGTTCGAGCTCGCGGGCTATCACGCAACGTTCGCGCCGTACCCGCTGTGGACCACGCCGAGCGCCGGTGAGCCGGCCGCGCCGAGCGGGTTCTACGCCGCCGCCGCGACCGGAGATCTCGCGGAGCTCGGCGTGCGGTTCGGCGACGCGAAGAACGACCCCTTGCTCGCGGCCGAGGTCGCCTCGCTCGCGGCGGTCGACGCGGCGCTCGCCACCGGCGAGTACTTCTGCACGATCATCGAGCCGATGCAGAGCGAGGGCGGCGATCGCTACGCGACCGAGCGGTTCTTCCGCGCGTTGCGGCTGTTGACCCGCCACCACAAGACGTTCCTGGTGTTCGACGAGGTCCAGGTCGGGTTCGGGCTCGGCGGACCGTTCGCGTGGCACTCGAAGTTCCGCTTGATGTCGGCGCGCGGCCAGCAGGACTACCCGGATGCCGTGACGTTCGCCAAGCGCGCGCAGGTCGGCGTGGTGATGTCCCGGTTCGCGGATCCCGAGCCGGCGAGCGCGCATGGCGCCTCGCTCGTGCGCGGGCGCATCCACGCCGATATGGTCTCGACGTCGCACAACGCCGAGCGCCTCGAGAAGCTGGTGTGGCCGCGGCTGACCGCGATCGCGAAGGCGTACCCGCACCTCGTGCAACATCCGCGCGCGACCGGCTACGCGTTCGCGTTCGAGCTGCCGACGCCGGCGTTGCTCGAGGCATATCTCGCGCAGCGGTTCTGGCGCGGCGCGGTGGTGTTCGCGGCGGGCACCAGGACCGCGCGCTATCGGCTCAGCGATTCGTTCTTGGCGCGCGAGATCGATCTGTTGTTCGAGACGATCCGCAAGTCGCTGTCGTGGATCGACGCGCACGAGGGCCAGAAGGCGCCGGCGTGGGCAGATCTACCGGCGCCGGTGCGCGCGGAGCGGCCGCAACCGGAGCTGCGCTACCGCCAGATCGCGCACGGCGAGACGATGGAGCACCTGCCGGCGATCCTCGACATCGAGTACCAGGTCTACGAGCCGGCTCGGCGCACGCCGCCCGCGGAGATCCGCGCGGCGATCGAAGATCGCGATGGCTCGCTGATCGTGTGCGAGGCGCCGAGCGGTAGCGGCGCGTGGACGCTCGTCGGCTTCGCGATCGGCGGTCCGCTCGAGCAGAACAAGGACGTCGAGGGCTGCGATGACGATCCGATGCTCGGCAAGCACAACTCGATGTACTCGGTCTCGATCACGGTCGCGGCGAGCTACCAGAGCGCCGGCATCGGCCGCAAGCTCAAGGCGCTGCAGCTCAAGGACGCGGCCGCCCGAGTTCGGACCGATGGCACGCCACGCTATCGCTACGTGACCGGGCGCAACCGCGTCGGCCGCACCGCCGAGATGACGCACCTCAACCGCGTGTTCGGCGCGCACGTCGTCCAGGTCATGACCGGCCAGTACGAAGATCCGGAAGGCCAGGCGATCTACTACCGGATCCCGCTCGGCGCATTCCAGCCCGATCCGGTCGCGCAGGAAGAGGTGATCGCGCGGCGCGCGGCGCAGCAGGCCTCGCTCGCGAGCTGGGACGGAAGCGCGGACGACGCCACGGAGCTCGATCTCGCGTCGGGGCTCGCGAAGCCATTCGCGGTCGGACCGGCATCGTTGCTCGAAGCCGAGCGCCGCGGCCTGCTCTATGGGCCCGCCGTCAACAAGCTGACACTGATGAACTACGTCACGCCCGGTGCGGTGCGCGCCCTCGAGTGGTTGAGCGCGCTGGTGCCGGAGCTGCCACACATGTACCTGACCTCGTCGCGCGACGAGGCGTTCGACAAGGCGCTACGATTGATGCGGTGCACGCGCAAACAAGCGAGCATCGCGATCGGCTTAGAGGGCGGCTACTACGGTCACACGGTCGCGTCGGCGCGCTCGTTGTCGGATCCCGCGGTGCACCACGGCGGACCGGCTCACTTCGCGTGGCCGCGGGTCCCGCACCCCGCGCGCGCCGGCACCGCCGCGACGATCGCGGCGCTGCGCACCGCGGTCGAACACGCAGGTCAGGACCACGTGCTCGGCCTGTTCTACGAGCTCGTGCAAGAGCGTACCGGTTGGGTGCTGCCGCCCGACTTCATCGAGGCGCTCGGCAAGCTGCGCCGCGAGCTCGACCTGCCGCTGATCGCGCTCGAGCACACGACGTGCACCTATCGCTCCGGCCACGGTGCGTTCGCGTCGCACGCGCTCGGCCTCGTGCCCGACGTCCTGGCGTGGTGGGGCGGCGGCCAGACCGGCTACCTTCACACCTCCGCGCGCTGGTTCATCCCGGGCCCGCTCACGCTCGTCTCGACCTGGGACGGCGACGAGCTCTCGCTCGTGCGCCAGCACCACCAGCTACGCGCCGCTCGCAACCTCGACATCGCCGGTCACGTCGCCGCGCTCGACCAGGCGCTCGCGAAGGTCGGCGCCTCCGGCCTCGGCGCGTACCGCGTGATCGACGCCGGCGAGCGCGCCGGCTCGCTCGCCCAGCAGCTCGCGCACCACGGCATCCGCGTGCGCCGCTTCCCGCAGGGCCGGCTCGCGATCGTGCCCGCGCTCGATCAGATCGATGCAGCAGCCCGCGCGCTGCAGGCCGCCCTCTGATGGGGACGTACTACAGTTTCACAAGTTCGCCCGCGCAACCCCTCATGATCACACGCTCCGAAACGGGGACGTACTACAGTTTCACAAGTTCGGACACCGCGCGGAGCCGGACATGAGGACCCTCGCGCTCCCCGCCGGCGCCTCGCCTCGCGAGTGGGGCCGCATTCATGGCGAGAGCTTCCGTGGCGAGGTCAAGGCGCTCGCCGCGATCCGGATCTTCCTGTGCACGAAGGTCGGCGGGTTCAAGACGAAGGAGCAGGTGCTCGCGGCGGCGACCGCGCACCTGCCGGTGCTCGAGCGATATGACGCAGACCTCCACGCGGAGTTGCTCGGCATCGCAGAGGGCGCGGCTTGTTCTGCGGAGGAGATCGTGGTCGCGAACCACTACACGGATCTGCGCGACCTCGATCCGGATCCCGCGAAGTGGCGGCCGGCCTCGACGCACGACGACGCGGATGCGGCGGATGTCGAAGCAGGCGCGGTCAGCCTCGGTGGCGACGGCTGCAGCGTGTTGTTCGCGGAGACCGACACCGGCGCGATCGTCGCGCAGACCTGGGACATGCACGCGACGGCGATTCCGTACGTGATGATGCTCGGCGTGCCCGAGACCGCACATGCGCCAGCGGCGTGGCTGCTCACGGTCACGGGCTGCCTCGGGATGGCCGGCATGAACGCCACGCGCGTCGCGATCGCGATCAATAACCTGTACTCGACCGATGCCACGCTCGGTGTGGTGTGGCCCGCGGTGGTGCGGCGCGCGCTGCACCAGCGCTCGGCGCGCGGCGCGTACGACGTGGTCCGCACGAGCCCGATCGGCAGTGGTCACCACTACTTCATCGCGGATCGCGGAAGTCGTGGGGTGGCAGATGCGTACGCGATCGAGGCCTCGGGGAGGCGGCGCAAGCTGGTGTATCGCCGCGACAGCGCGCTCGAGCCCGTGGCCGCCGGCTCGTACCTGCACACCAACCACTGCCTCGACGGTGATGTCGCGGCGCGCAGCAAGGTGCCCGCGGCGAGCACGACCTACGATCGGATGAGGCACCTCGAGGCGTTGCCGCCGATCCGCGACCTCGACGACGCATGGCGCGCGCTCGGCAACGACGACGGCTGGCCGCGCAGCATCTGCACCAACATGGCGACGCCGGAGTCGCCGCACGGCGCGGCGACCTGCGGTGCGATCGCGATGAACCTCGACCGCGGCGAGATCTGGGCGCAACAGGGGTTCGTGCACAACGTTGCGCCGGAGAAGTGGAACCTATGAGCGAGTACCCGTTCTTCTTCACGTGGAGCGCGCAACACGCGGCCAAGCCGCTCGAGCTCACGGGCGGCGAGGGCGCGTGGTTCACGACCAAGGACGGGCGTTGGCTCGATCTCGGTGCGTTGAGCTATCAGGTCAACGTCGGTCACGGCAAGCGCCGGATCGTCGACGCGATCAAGCGCCAGGCCGACGAGCTGTGCTTGTCGACGCCCAACTCGGTGTATCCCGCGAAGGTCGAGCTCGCCGAGCGATTGCTGGCGATGGCCGGCCCCGGGTTTTCGAAGGTGTTCTTCACGCTCGGCGGCGCCGAGGCGAACGAGAACGCGCTGAAGATGGCGCGCCTGTTCAACGGGCGCCTGAAGAACATCGCGCGCAGGTCGAGCTATCACGGTGCGTCGATGGGGGCGTTGTCGCTGACCGGCGATTGGCGGCGGCCACCGCTCGAGCCCGGGATCCCGGGCGTCGTGCGCGCCGAGGATTGCTACTGCGATCGTTGCCCGTTCGGCAAGCGCGTCGAGACGTGCGCGCGCGAGTGTGCATCGCACATCGGCGACCTGCTCGCGATGGAGGGACCGCGGAGAGTCGCGGCGGTGTTCCTCGAGCCGGTGCCCGGCGCGAACGGTGTGCTCGTGCCGCCACCGGAGTACTGGCCGATCGTGCGCAAGGTCTGTACCGACGATGGTGCCCTGCTCGTCGCGGATGAAGTGCTGACCGGGTTCGGTCGGACGGGCAAGCCGTTCGGATTTCAGCACTGGGATGTCGTGCCGGACTTGATCACCGTCGCGAAGGGGCTCGCCTCGGGCTACGCGACGATCGGTGCGGTGATCGTGCACGAGCGGGTCGCGAAGTTCTTCGAGGACCACGTGCTCGCGTGCGGCTTGACGTACTACGCGCACCCGACCGCGTGTGCGGCGGCGCTCGAGACCATGAAGGTCTACGACGAGGAGGGCCTCTACGCGAACGCGGCCAGGCTCGGCCCCGTGCTGCTGCGCGAGGTCGAGGCGATCCGCGAGGTCGTCGGCGGCTTCGCGCGCGGGTTGGGCCTGCTGGCCGCGCTCGAGCTCGAGGCGCCGCTCGAGCAGTGGACGGTGCTCGGCGCGGAGCTCGCGAACCGCAAGCTGTCGCTGCATGTCGATGGCAAGCGCGGCACGGCGATCTTCGCGCCGCCGCTGTGCATCACCGAACAAGAGCTAGTGACCGGGATGCGGTCGTTCGGCGAAGCGGCTAAGGTCGCGTTCGGTTCGACATGACCGGCAAGCACGGAAACAAGATCGTAGCATCGGTGACCGAAGCGCTCGCGCCGCTGCGCGACGGCATGACCATCATGTGCGGAGGGTTCGGCTTGTCGGGTAACCCCGAGGCGTTGATCCGCGGCGTCGTCGAGCGCGGCGTGCGCGATCTGACGCTGGTGTCGAACAACGCCGGCAACCTCGGCAAGGGGCTCGCGACCTGGCTCAAGGCCGGCATCATCCGCAAGGTGATCTGTAGCTACATCGGCGCGAACCAGGATCTTCACACGCGCATGGCCTCCGGCGAGGTCGAGGTCGAGATCACCCCGCAGGGCACGCTCGTCGAGCGCATGCGCGCCGCGGGGGCAGGGATCCCGGCGTTCTTCACGCCGACGGGAGCGGGGACGGTCGTCGAGGAGGGCAAGGAGGTCCGCGAGTACGAGGGTCGGCGCTACCTGCTCGAGCGTGCGCTGCACGGCGACGTCGCGCTCGTCCGCGCCGCGAAGGCCGATCACTTCGGCAACCTCCGGTTCTGGCGCACCGCGCGTAACTTCAATCCGGTGATGGCCTCGGCCGCTCGGCTCGCGATCGTCGAATGCGACCAGCTCTTGCCGAACGGTGGCATCGATCCCGACGACGTCCACCTGCCAGGCATCTTCATCCACAAGATCATCCACGTGCCCGAGCACGAGAATGCGTTCGAGTACAAGACGACGAGGAAGCGATGACGTACTCGACCGAAGACATGGCGCGCCGCGTGGCGCGTGAAATCCCCGCCGGCTCGCTGGTCAACCTCGGCATCGGCCTGCCGACCCAGGTCGCGGACTACCTGCCCGAAGGCCACGCCTGGCTACATTCGGAGAACGGTCTGCTCGGGATGGGGCCGTTTCCGTACGAGGGCGACGAAGATCCGAATCTGATCAACGCCGGCAAGCAGACCGTGACCGTGCTCCCCGGTGGCTCGACGTTCGACTCCGCCACCTCGTTCGCCATGATCCGCGGCGGCCACGTCGACCTCGCGATCCTCGGCGCCATGCAGGTCTCCGCCGGCGGCGACCTCGCCAACTGGGCCGTCCCCCATGGCAAGATCATGGGCATCGGTGGTGCGATGGATCTCGCCTCCGGTTGCCGCCGCGTCATCGCGATGATGCAGCACGTGACCAAGAAGGGCGACCACAAGCTCGTCGCCACGTGTGACTACCCGCTGACCGCGACCCGGGTCGTGTCGCTCGTCATCACCGACCTCGGCGTGTTCGAGCCCAGCGGCCACGGCTTCCGCGTGATCGAGCTCGCGCCTGGCATCACGCGCGAGCACGCCCAGCGCTCGACCGGCGCGCCCTTGATCGATTAGCTCGCGCAGACGGGGACGTACTACAGTTTCACAAGTTCGCGCGCCCAAGCCCCTGTATTCGCTGGCTCCGAAAAGGGGACGTACTACAGTTTCACAAGTTCGCTGCTGCGTCCGCGAGCCGCACTTCGGACGCCAGTCGTTCGCAGAGCAGCCGGCAAGCGTCGGGGTGGGGGCGTCCATGTCGCAACATCAGCGACACCGCTTGCTGGCTCAGACCGAGCGCGTCCGCGATATCGCCGCCCGTCAATCCAAGGGCTCGCCCCGAGTGCGCGATCACCAAGCGTGCGTCCCGCAGGCGCGGGTGGCGCCGACGAGATGCGACGGCCGCAGGATCGAGGTCGAGCATGTGCGCGGCGTGAAGTAGCAGCCGTCCGGGATTCGGACGGAGCCGTCCGAACTGCCGCATCAGGAGCGGGGTTTCTGCATCTCTTGGCGTTGCCTCGACGATCTGTCCAGCGCGCGCGAGTGCGCGAGCGGCGCGATTGCTCGCTGGCCGATGTTCCGGAATCGGCTGGCCGTCTACCAGGCGCTCGAAGTCCTCGGTGCTTACCTGCCCAGATCGCAGGAGCCCCTCGTCGACGTGTAGCCACCGGGGAACCGCGGCCAGACCGATATACGCGCGGTGGCTCGTCCACGTGGAATCGCGCGCTCGCTCGACGACGCGCGCACGCACGGGATTGTTGTGGATGTACGCGAGCGTGAACGTCGCCGCGATCGGGCCGAGCGCGAAGTCCGCCGCGCGACCGGCAAAGAACGGCCCGAGCCTGTCGGTCGCCTTGTTCGCCCAGATCGCGAACGGGGTATGAGCACGGCGGCTCCAGCGGGCGAGCGGCTCCTCCCCCGCGACCGCCGCGATGTGCACGTGATTGCTCATCACCGCGTACGCGATGCATTTCCAATCGCTCTCTTCAAGCGCGCGGCCGAGCCACCACAGGTAGCGCTCGCGGTGCTGGTCGGATGTGATGAGCCATTCTCGGTTGAGGCATCGCCAGATCAGGTGATGGACGAGGCCAGGAATGTGGAGTCGAGCGCGTCGCATGCCGGCGTGTATCGGCAGGTGCGAGCGGCGGATGCGCGAACTTGTGAAACTGTAGTACGTCCCCTTTTCGGGGCCAGCGAATACAGGGGGTTGGAAGATCGAACTTGTGAAACTGTAGTACGTCCCCTCAGGGGACGATGGTGGTGCCGACGGAGCCGGGCTCGCGGACGGCGCGGACTAGATCTCCGGGGGCGAGCTTGCCGAGGATGTGGATCGCGCCGACGCCCTGGTCGACGACGGCCATGGCCTCCTCGAGCTTGGCGATCATCCCGCCGGTCACGACCTGATCGGCGATCGCTTGTCTGGCCTCGGCGCAGGTGAGGCGCGCGAGCCGCGACGTTGGATCGTGGAGATCGCGCAGCACGCCGGGCGCGGAGGTGATGAGGAACAGGCGCTCGGCGTGGAGCGCGGCGGCGAGTTGATTGCCGACCATGTCGGCGTTGATGTTGAACGTGTGGCCTTCGGCGTCGGCGCCGAGGCACGCGAGCACGGGCGTGTAGCCGCCGGCCCACAGGGTATCGAGCAGCGCGGTGTTGAAGCCGACGACGTCACCGACGAGCCCGAGGTCGACGGGGTCGGGACCACCGCCGGCGTAGACCTTCGGAGGCCGGCGGACCGCTCGCACGGCCTGCGCCGACGCGCCGTGCAGACCCACGGCCTGGACGCCCGCGGCGTTGAGGATCGCGCAGAGGTCGACGTTGAGCTTCCCGGCGATCGCCATCTTCATGACGTCGAGCGTGGCCGCGTCCGTGACGCGCCGGCCGGCGACTTGCTTGGTCTCGATCCCGAGCTGCTTCTGGAGCGCGGTCGCCTGCGGTCCGCCGCCGTGGACGATCGCGACCTTCGCGCCGCCGTCGATCAACCTGCGCAGGTCGTCGGCGAGCGAGACGGCCTCGCCCGAGCCGACGACCTCGCCGCCGATCTTGACGACGATCGTCACGGCCAGTTGCCCGCGTCCTCGAGCGACGCCTTTTCGTCGAGGCCGAGGATCAGGTTCATGTTCTGGATCGCCTGGCCGGCGCCGCCCTTGATCAGGTTGTCGAGCGCGCAGAACACGGTCACCGTGCGCTTGCCGTGGCTGGCGGCGCCGAGCGCGAAGCCGACCTCCGCGTAGTTCGAGCCCGCGACCGCGACGACCTCGGGGAGCCGCTTGTGGGGCCGCCGCACGAAGGGCTCGCGCGCGTAACGCTCGTCGAACAGCGCGGCGAGCTTGCCTCCATCGATCTCGGCCGGCAGCTCGACAAAGCACGTCGCGAAGATGCCGCGCGTCAGCGGAGCAGAGATCGGAACGAACCGGAGCTCGACGTTCTTCGCGCCGCTGTCGTGCAGCGTCTGCACGATCTCGGGGACGTGCTGGTGATCGAGTGGCTTGTACGTCTTGAGGTTGCCGGCGCGCGACGCGTGATGGGTCCCCGCCGCGGGTGCGATGCCCGAGCCCGACGAGCCGGTGATGCCCTGGACCTGAATGATCGCGTTGTCGATCATCCCGGCACGCGCGAGCGGCAGCAACGCGAGCTCGATCGTGGTCGCGAAGCACCCCGGCGACGCGACGTGCTTCGCCGCCTTGATCTGTGCGCGGTTCAATTCCGGCAGGCCGTAGACGAACGTGCCGAGCAGCTCCGGGTGCGGATGCTTCACGCCGTAGTGCTGCTCGTACGACGCCGCATCGCGCAGCCGGAAGTCGCCCGACATGTCGACGATCTTCACGCCCGCGGCGATCAGCTCGGGCACCTTGGCCGCGGTGACCTTGTGCGGAAGTGCGAGCAGCGCGACATCGCACCCCGCGGCGGCTTGCGCCGGCGTGAGGTCCTCGAACTTGAGCTCCGTCACGCCGTCGAGGTTCGGGTGGACCGCGCCGAGCGGCTCGCCGACATGGTCGATCGAAGCCACGCGCACCAGCTCGACATCCGGGTGGATCAGGAGCCGGCGCGCCATCTCCGCGCCGCCGTAGCCGCTGCCGCCGATGATTGCTGCCTTGAATCGCTTTGCCATCGTGGGCAGGGTATGCCATGGCCACCGCGATGGGAACACAGGCAGATGCACTCGCTCACGTCGACGCTGACCGCGCGATCGCGCTGACCAAGCGCTGGGTCGAGGTCAACAGCTACACCGCGAATGTCGCGGGTGTGAACCAGGTCGGGGCGATGCTGCGCGACGCGTTCGCGCTGCCGTCACTCGGCTGCGAGATCATCCCGGGCGGCGCTGGATTTGGCGATCACCTGATCTGGCGCACGAAGGCGCCGGGCCGGCCGATCGTGCTCGTGGGCCACCACGACACGGTGTTCCCCCCCGGCCACTTCGAGGGCTGGCGCGAGGAAGCTGGACGCGCGATCGGCCCCGGCGCGCTCGACATGAAGGGTGGGCTCGCCGTGATCCACGCCGCGCTCGCCGCGCTCGAGGCCGCGGGCATGTTGGCGCACCTGCCGATCGCGGTCGTGTGCGTCGCCGAGGAGGAGGTCGGTTCGCCAACCTCGAAGCCGCACCTCGAGCGGGTCGCGAAGGACGCGCAATGCGCGCTCGTGTTCGAGAGCGGCCGCGCCGCCGACGCGATCATCACGCGCCGCAAGGGTGTCGGCGCGATGACGGTCACCGCGCACGGCAAGGCGGCGCACGCCGGCAACAACCACAAGGACGGCGCGAACGCGATCTGGGCGCTCGCGAAGTTCGTCGATGCCGCCCAGCAGCTCACCGATTACGCGCGCGGGATCACCGTGAACGTCGGCATGGTCACCGGTGGAACGTCGAAGAACACCGTGCCCGAGACCGCGGAGTGCCTGCTCGACCTGCGCTACGAGACCGTCGCCGACGCGCACGCGCTCGTCGCCGGGCTGCGCACCGCTGCCGCACATACCGGCGTCACGGGAGTCACGCTCGACGTCAAGGGCGGCGCGAACCGCCTGCCGCTCGAGCGCACCGACGCCTCGGCCAAGCTCCGCGACGAGTATGCGGCGTGCGCTGCTGCCGAGGGCCTCGGCCACGGCGAGGCCGCGCTGCTCGGCGGCGGCAGCGACGCGAACACGGTCGCCCCGCTCGGCGTACCGGTGATCGACGGGATGGGGCCGCGCGGCGCCGGCTTCCACACGACGACCGAATACGTCGAGCTCGCCACGTTCGCGCCGAAGATCCGCGCGCTCGTGCGGTTCCTTGCCGGGCGGGCGTGACGGCCGGACGCGATGTTCGCGTCGAACCGCCGCGCGCTCGTGCGGTTCCGCGGCGCCGCTGGTCAGTGCACCAGGAGCCGGAGCGCGGATTCGCCGATCTCCGCGAGCAGCTCGCGGTGCGCCTCGAACACCTCGAGGTCGGCGTCGGCGACGCCGCCGGTCTTGCGCAGCTCTGCGAGCTGGAAGTCGAGCTCGCCGAGGCGCCTGTTGCAACGCTCGAGGTAGTCGGGGAGCAAGGGGCCGAGATCGAGGTCGGGGGCCTGGAGGCCGACGATCCGGTTGCGCAGCACGTGGAGCCAGGTGTCATGGGGCTCGCGTAGCTGCGCGGCCATCAGGATCGCGGTCGGGACTTCATCGATCGCGTTGTGGCCGCGGCGCGTGAAGGCGGTGAGCAGGGACGGATCCTCACCGATCACCGGGGCGAGCTCGTGCCAGGTCGCGACCCGAACGCACTCGATCAGCAGCCGCCGCACGCGGCGCGAGGTTTGGGCGAGCACGGTCGCGCACGCGCGCACGCGCTCCGCCGGCCGCTCGTTGCCGCCGGGCGCGCGCGCCGTCCAGCGCATGAGCGCGATCCGTGCCTCTCCCTCGGGGAGCTCCTCGAGCCAGGCGAGCGCGTGTGGGCGAACGCCGGCGCGGAGCAGCGCTTCGAACGCTTCATAGCGGACCTCGGGCTCGCGATCGTCGAGCAGGCCGACCGCGAGCTCGGTCAGCCACGCGGGGGCACCAGCGAACACGACGCCGAGGATCGCGATGCGCACCTCGGGCCCGTCGGCCGCGGCGCGCTCGATGACGATCGAGGGCGGCAACGTGCCATCGAGCGCGAAGCGCGCGACCAGCTGCATCGCCGCGCCGCGTACTTCCGGTGCCGGATCGCGGCGGGCGAGAGCGAGCAATAACTCGACTTCGCCGTGACCCGCGAGCACGACCGCGAGGGTTCGGCGTACGCCGGCATCGGGCTCGTCGCGGCGGGCGAGCTCGCCGACGCCTGCGCTCGAGCGCAGCGCGAGCGCCCACACAGCCCACACGCGTTGCTCGGGCCGACC
>JBDTEH010000092.1:0-17444 GCA_039922635.1 Kofleriaceae bacterium
GACGACGTCGTCCGTGCGGTGAAGCTGTTGCAGGGCGAGGGCACCGCCTCGATCGGCGCCGTGTTCGGCGACACCATCCTGACCCCTCGCGCCGGCCGGCCGATCGCGCCCAAGGGAGCGACCCAGAAGCGCTACGTCGATCTCGTCCGCCAGAACGAGGTCGTGTTCGCGGTCGGGCCCGCCGGCACCGGCAAGACCTACCTCGCGATGGCGCTCGCGGTCCGCGCGCTGCTCGACAAGCAGGTCCGCCGGATCATCATGACCCGCCCGGCGGTCGAGGCCGGCGAGTCGCTCGGGTTTCTGCCCGGCACGCTCGAGGAGAAGATCGATCCGTACCTGCGCCCGCTGTTCGACGCGCTCGGCGACATGATCGACCTCGACAAGTTGCAGCGCCTGATGGCGGACAAGATCGTCGAGGTCGCGCCGCTGGCGTTCTTGCGCGGCCGCACGCTCAACGACGCGTTCATCGTGCTCGACGAGGCCCAGAACACGACGCCGGCGCAGATGAAGATGTTCCTGACCCGCATGGGCTACGGCTCGCGGATGATCATCACCGGTGACCCGACCCAGACCGACCTCCCGGCCGGCCAGCGCAGCGGCCTGCGCGACGCGCTCGGCCTGGTCGAGGGCATCCGCGGCATCGGCCTGATCGAGTTCGGCGACGCCGATGTCGTCCGCCATCCGCTGGTCGCCGCGCTGATCCGCGCCTACGACGCCCGCGACCGGTCGCGGTCCGAGGCCAGCGAGCAGCGCCGGCCGCGCGTCGAGTCGAACGAGCACGAAGACGCGCGCGGTAGCGGCGCGGGCACGCTAGACTCGTAGTCGATGGTGGTGGGCTCGCCCGACGATCTGGTCACGGCCGTCTCGCGTGACAAGCGGCTCGGTGGCTATCGCGTGCGCCGCCAGGGCGATGGCTGGATCGAGCTCGAGGTCCAGTCCCAGCGCGCGAAGGTGCCGGTCATGCTCGTGGTCGCGTGGCCGGAGGTATGGAAAGATCCCGCGCAGCTCGCGCCGCACCTGACGCGCGCGCGGTCCGGCAACTACGGGCTGATCGTCGTCGGCCACGATCAGGAGCTCGACGACGCGCACCTCGACGCGATCGATGCGGACCTCACCGCGCTGCCGTCGCCGGTGTCGATGGTGATGCTGGTGCTCGCGTTGCGCGCGCGCGCCGAGGCGATCGCGATGCGCATGCAAGCCGCGACGGTCGAGCTCGAGCACGAGCGCTCGCGCCACGAGAACGAGATGTTGATCTCGATCGGCCGGGCGCTGTCGCAGGAGCGCGATATCGAGTCGCTGCTCGCGATCATCTTGCGCCGGGCGTGCGAGGTCACCTCGGCCGACGCCGGCTCGGTGTACATCGTCGAGGGCCAGGACGAGGATCTGCTCAAGCGCCGGCTGCGCTTCGCGGTGTCGCAGAACGAATCGCGCGACGTCCAGTCGTCGGGGTTCACGATGGCGGTCGCCGCGTCGTCGATCGTCGGTTCGTGCGTGCTGGCGGGCGATCGGATCAACGTCCCCGATCTCTACAAGCTCGACGAGCCCGGGGGCGGCAATAACCCGTGGGGGTTCATCCACGACCGCAGCTTCGACGACAAGTACCGCTACCAGGGCCGCTCGGTGCTCGCGGTGCCGATGATCTCCGCGCGCGACGAGGTGATCGGCGTGATCCAGCTGATCAACAAGCGCGCGAAGGGCTTCATCCAGCTCGACAGCCCGAGGGACTTCGAGGACGGCGTGGTGCCGTTCGACGCGGTGTCGGAGACCTATGTGTCCGCGCTCGCGTCGCAGGCCGGCATCGCGCTCGAGAACGTGCTGCTCTACGAAGAGGTCCGCTCGCTGTTCGACAGCTTCGTGAAGGCCTCGGTCACCGCGATCGAGTCGCGCGATCCGACCACGTCGGGCCACTCCGAGCGGGTCGCCGAGCTCACCGTCAACCTCGCGAAGGCGGTCAACCGCGTCGAGACCGGCCAGTTCCGCGAGCTCCGGTTCTCGCCGGATTCGCTCAAGCAGATCGAGTACGCGGGCCTGCTCCACGACTTCGGCAAGGTCGGCGTGCGCGAGAACGTGCTGGTCAAGGCCAAGAAGCTGTACGAGCACGAGCGCGATCTGATCTTGCAACGGTTCCAGTTGATCAAGCGCGGCCACAAGATCGCCGGGCTCGAGCAGAAGCTGCGCTACTACCAGGAGGCGTCGCGCGAGCAGATCGTCGAGCGGCTCGCCGCGATCGACAGCGACATCGGCGCCAAGATCACCGAGCTCGACGATGTCATCAAGTTCATCCTCCAGGCCAACGAGCCCACCGTGCTCGAGCAGGGCGGGTTCGAGCGGATCGCGGAGATCGCGCGGATGAGCTACGCCGACGAGGGCGGGCTCGAGCTGCCGTTGCTGTCGCACGACGAGGCGCTGTGCCTGCAGATCAAGCGCGGCTCGCTGACCGAGCTGGAGCGGCTCGAGATCAACAGCCACGTCGTCCACACCTACAACTTCCTCAAGGAGATCCCGTGGAGCCGGACGCTGCGCGACGTCCCCGAGATCGCCGGCGCGCACCACGAGAAGCTCGACGGCAGCGGCTACCCGCACGGCAAGAAGACCGACCAGATCCCGGTCGAGGCCAAGATGATGGCGATCAGCGACATCTTCGACGCCCTGACCGCGAGCGATCGCCCGTACAAGAAGGCGATGCCCGCCGATCGCGCGCTCGAGATCCTCAGCGGCGACGTCAAGCGCGGCCAGCTCGACCGCGAGCTCTACGAGATCTTCATCGGCGCGGGCGTGTACAAGACCACCCTGCGCGACTCGTCGTCGTAGAGTCGCCGGGATGCTCGATCTCGTCGTCGACGAAGGCGTCGTGCTCCCCGCGGCGATCCGGACCAAGCTCCGGCGCGAGGTCGCGCGCATGGTCCGCGCCGCCGCGCTGACCGATGGCAAGCGCGACTACGAGGTCGTGCTGCGGATCTGCGACGACCCCGCGATCCGCGAGCTCAACCGCGCGTGGCGCGGCAAGAACAAGCCCACCGACGTGCTCGCGTTCGCGCAGCGCGAAGCCCCCGGGTTCGATGGCGCCGACGCGGCGCTGCTCGGCGACCTCGTGATCAGCCTGCCCACCGCGAAGCGCCAGGCCAGGCGCGGGCTGTACAAGGAGCTGCTGCACCTCGCGTCGCACGGGCTGTGTCACTTGCTCGGTTACGATCACCGGGACGACGCCGAGGAGGCGACGATGAACGCGCGCGCCGGCGAGCTCCGCAAGCAAGCCGTGCGCGCCGGTCGCGTCCGCGCCGGCTAATGCGTCACCGCCAGATTTTGCGCTCAGCCAAAGCTCGGCACATTCTCATCTTGGCCAGTTAGCTTGCGTCCTTGAGTGCGGCAAGAAGCTCTGTCAGCAACGATAGACGATCGATATCCGAGTCGGCCTGGGCAGCATCAACCGCGGCTTCCACGCGCTCGATACTGCGTTCGATAACATCAGCATCTACGACGGCATCTATCGAACGTACGAGGCTCATCGCCTCGTGCCTCTCTTCGTACGCGCCATGCATTATGCACGAGACCAGCTCGGGGAGAATCTTGACCACGTCGCGCCCCCGCAATGCATAGAGCAGGCTCCCGCGCGCTCCGACCGTAGTTGATTCGTTCAAGAGACGACGCACGATGCCAATCGCCTCCGGATCCTCGAGGTCGCCAAGCGCGATCGCAGCAGCGTTTCGGATCGAAGCACTGTGCGTCGTTGCCAGCAGGCGTCTTAATTCATCCTTCGCTTCGCGCTCGCTGCTACCAAGGAGAATCTCGCGAGTCGCCTGAGGAATGGATCCAGCGCTGGCCTCTTCTACCCGTTGCAGAAATTCGACGAGGACCTCGTCACTAGCTTTTGACATGTTGCCTACTTGGGCGTGCCGACCCACTAGTCTCGCGGTCCGGCATCAAGTTGATTCAATCGTGCGAGAGCCCTTCGGCACAGCACCGCTGTAGAACTGATCCGCCAGCGTCGCCGAGTCCTCGGCCGCTCATTTGAAGGCCTGATTCAGCTGTGTAACGAAGTGTAGGTGAAGTCGTCAGATGCTCGTTGTGTAAGGCGTTTTCCGGATCCGTCATCCGACATCGAATAACAGGAACTTCAGGTAAGCCCCTTCGGAGAACGCCGGCAGAACAGGATGATCCGAGGCCGCTCCAGCGGACAGCCGGAGCCGGAGCAGTGGTCGGGCCGCGATGGTCAGGAGATCTGCCTCACTGATGTGGCTCGAGCACGAGGCGAGGGCGAGGTAGCCGCCGGGCTGGGTCACGGCGACCGCGGCATCGACCAGGCGGCGATACGCCTTGAGCGCAGCGGGGCGCGCCTTCTCGCTGGGCGCGAAGCTCGGCGGGTCGACGATCACGAGGTCCCAGCGACGGCCGGCGGCACGTGCCTGATCGAAGAACTCGAACGCGTCGATCGCGACGCGCTCGTGCGTCGTGGCCGGCAGGTTGGACAACATCAGGTTGCGTTCGATCGCGGCGATCGCGGGCGCGGCGAGATCGATCGACGTCACCCGGGTGGCGCCGCCGAGCGCGGCGTGGAGCGAGAAGCCGCCGGTGTAACAGAACACGTTCAACACCGAGAGCCCGGCGGCGTGGCGGCGGATCGTGCGGCGGTTTTCGCGCTGGTCGAGGAAGAAGCCGGTCTTCTGGCCGGCACGCACGTCGACGGCGAACCGCGCGTCGTCCTCGGCGATCACGATCTCGGCGGGTGGCGCGCCGCGCACGGCTTGTCCTGCGCTGGCGCCGCGCAGCTTGCGATCGCCGCGCAGCCAGGCGTGGTGGAGCTCGGCGCCGCCGCGCTCGAGGCCGGCGAGCACGTCGTCGAGCCGCGCGCGCCAGAACGTGGTCGCGGCGGGCCCGTCGAACACGATCACGGCGGTGTCGGCGTACTGATCGATCACGAGGCCGGGGCAGCCATCGGCCTCGCCGTGGACGAGGCGGCGGCCGGTGCAGCCGACGAGCAACGGGTCGCGCGTGCGCCAGCTCGCGGCGCGCTCGGCACGCGCGGACGCCCACCGACCATCGCAGGTCGTATCGGGATCGCGATCGAGCACGCGCGCGCGGATCGGCGAGGTCGGATCGGCGAGCACGGTCGCGAGCGGGCCGCGGTCGTCGACGACGGTGACGACCTCGCCGGCGAGGAGGTCCTTCGGCGGCGCGAGCGCGCGATCGTAGATCCAGGGATGGCCGGCGGCGATCGCGTCGCGCAGCGGCTTGGTCACGCGCCAGGTCTTCACGGCCGGCGAACGTAGTCGGAAACCGTGGGAAGCGTCGCTGGCCGGGGGAGGGATCTCGCCGCCGGCGGCGGGCGAACTTGTGAAACTGTAGTACGTCCCCGTTTTCGGGTGAACGATCTCGCGGGGTTCGGCGCGCGAACTTGTGAAACTGTAGTACGTCCCTATTTCAGGGTGGCGGCGCTGAGCTGGTACATCTGGGCGTACGGGTTGAGGGTCTGGATCACGCCGGCGCCGGGCGCGACCCAGATCGTGGAGATCCAGTTGGCGGGCATCTCGAGGGGCTTGAGATCGGGGCTGGCCGGGGTGTCGAGGGTGACGCGACCGGTGGTAATGAGGCCGAGCTTCTCGGCGGTGTAGACGCCGACCTTGGCGGAGACGGACTCGCGGGGCTGGGGCGTGAACTGGCGCTCGATCTCGACCTTGCCGCTGCCGAGCTTGGCTTCGGAGCCCTCGTGCGGGAGGCGCGTCCACTTGGCGGACAGATCCTCGCGCCACGAGTGGTCGCCGATGCCGCCGTTGGTGAGCTCCCAGCTGGTGCCCTTGAGGTGCTGGACGTCGTCGAGCTTCATGCCGATGTAGCCGCCGGGCTCGCCGGAGAACAAGAAGCTATCGGGCGAGATCTCGAACTTCTTGGTGTTGCACGTGATCGTCGTGGTGATGGTGTGCTCGTCGAGCTGCGGCTTCTTGGCATCTCGGGTGAGGTCGAGTGTGGTCTTCTCTTCGAGCGTGACGACGGTGTCCGCGCCCTTCTTGCCCTCGGCGATCGACTTGACGGTGATGTCGATCTGCTTGGCCTGGGCCGGCGAGATCCGCTTGACCTGGTCGTCGGGTGGCAGCGGCGACGGCACCATGACGTACGTCCACGAGTTGCCGACCGCGAGCGGGAAGACCTTCACGCCGCACACCGAGACCTTGCCGGTAGGCCCCCCCGCGCCCGGCGACGTGTCGATCATCTGGTGAGATTTCGGCTTGGCCTTCGGGGCGCCCGAGGCCGTGACCGGCATCAGCGCGACAAGGGCGGCGTAGAGGATGGGACGCATAACGTCCGGGTGTCATACCGCCCCCACCGCGCTCGCTCAAGCCCTTCGAGCTGCGAGCACTGTCAGGGCGCGACGCCGGATTAGCGCTCGCGACCCGCTTTTTGAGAGCCGTACACGCAGTTCGGGTCGTTCGTCCCCTCGCACATCTTCTGGATCAGCGTGCGGAAGCGCTCGTCGCGGCGCAGGTCCGCGAAGTCTGGATCGAGGACCTGCTTGCGACCGAGCAGGTGGTCGATCGTGAGCTCGACCTCGGTATGCTTGGAGTAGTGCGGGCGCATCTGGAGGATGCGGGTGAGCATGTTGATCGAGCACTGCTTGCGCCCGATCCGGGCGTACGCCGCGGCGAGACCATACGTCGCCTTGACGTTGTAGGGATCGGCGGCGAGCGCCGTGAGGAACGCGTTGACCGCGTCGGTGACCTGCTGCTCGCGGGTGGTCTTGTCGATCTCGGCGGAGCGTGACGAGTTGAGCAACGCGTAGCCTTGATCCGCGAGGCGCGTGCCCTCGGGGATCGAGCGCTGATCGAAGGTCAGTGGCTTGAGCTCGGCCTGCGGGTCGGTCGGATCGCAGTCCTTCTGCTCCTTCACGGTCGGCGGCGCGGGCGCGGGCTCGGGGCGCAACGGCGGCGGTGGCGCGGTGAGCTCTTGCTTGGGGTGACAGCCCCAGCCGGCGAGGACGGCGAGCACCACCAGGAGTGCGTGACGCATCAGCGCCCGACCGCCTGCATCGCGTCCTTGCGGTAGCCCTTGAACCAGATCGCGTTGTCGCCGACGGCGTCGATCTGACGGTTCGCGTCTTGCGAGAACTTCGGGTTCGCGGACAGCGCGGAGAGCCGCTTCAGCATCGCGATCGCACAGCCCTTGCGCAGGACCTTGTCGTACGCGACCGCGAGCTTGAGCGTCGCATCGGAGTTGTACGGATCCTTGATCAGCGCGTTGCGATACTTGTCGATCGCCTCGCGGATCAGGCCGACCTTCGCGTTCGGCTCGGCGGTCTTGTCCGCGGTGGCCATCGCGGTATCGGCGGTGTCGACGAGCGGGCGCGCCAGCTGCGGCTGCGGGTGCCACTTGCGCGGGTCGTCCTGGAACGAGGCGGTGCAGTCCTCGATGTACTTGATCGGCGCTTCGGCCGCGTCCTGCTCCACCGGGTGCCGCTTCTTCTCGGGGTTATGCAGGCGCTCCGGCGCGCCACCATAGAGAGGCTGGCAGGCGATCACACCCACCCCGAGGCCGAGGCACACCAACAGACGCGTCCCGAGTCGCATGCCGTACGGTAACGCGCCGGGCCCGAGCGATCAATCCGCGCTGCCGTCCGCGACGCTCAGGCGCGACGTTCAGGCGCGACGTTCAGGCGCGGACGTTCAGGCGCGGACGTTCAGGCGCGGACGTAGCGCAACATCGGTAGCGCGAACGGCGCGGCGGCCGAGAGCAACAGCGCGCCCGACAGCATCGGGAACATCTGGGTGTGCGCGACGCCCATGGTCACCATCATCACGCCGGAGGCGGCGAGGGCGAGCACACCCCAGGTCTTCATCTTGACGATCGCACGCATGCCGAGGCCGGCGCAGATCAGCGCCGCCACGCCGAGCGCGGCTTCGGCGGGCTGCTTCGGCGCGAGCGCGTAGAGCAGGACGATCGGGAGCGAGACGCCGGCCCGGATCACCGAGCGACCGAGCCGCTGCACCGCGTTCTCGTCCATGTGGAAGCGTTCGCGCCACGCCGTCTTGCCGTCGAAGCCGACGCTCATGCTCTCGCCCCACAGCATCACCACGGCGAGGACATGGGTCGCCGCGATGAATACGATGATCGGTTCGGCGCCGACCTGCCACATCCCGAGCGCACCGACGATCACGCCGTAGATCCCGACGCCGATCGCGTACCAGCGCGCCCAGAAGTAGCCGGCGACGAGCGCAAAGAACGCGAGCCCGTAGACCGCGCCGAGCGCGTAGAGCGACGGCCCCAGGGCCGGCTGGGCCTGCCACATCGCGAGGCCCAGATAGGCGATCGCGTAAAACACGAAGACGATAGCGGCCAGGGCACGACGTTCGCCGGCGAACTTCATGGCTTTACTATAGCGCGGCCATGGCCGTGTGCATGCTCCGAAATAGCCGGATCCCCAGCCGCTACTTGGGCGGATGAACCGGGAAGTTCTTCTCGACGATCAGCCGGAAGTGCTTGAACCCGGCTTCCTTCTGCTTGGCCGAGTACATCACCTCGACGAGCAGGCGATAGGGGGTCGTGCGATCGGCGATCAACAGGAGCTCGGGGGCCGGCTCCTTGCTCGGGTCCTTGCCCTGGTTGACGAGCTTCTTGATCTCTTCATTGTGGAGCGCGCCGAGGAAGTTGGTGAGGCGCGGGATCTTGATGCCGAGCGCGCCACCTTCCTTCTCCGCGGGGTCGACGTCGCCGTTCGCCACCGACACGATCGGGTTGCCCTCGACGACGACGCCGGTCGGCGTGATCACGAGGGTCCACGACTTGTCCGGCAACGGTGCATCGGTGTCGGTGCTCGGCAGGTTGACGGTGCCGGCGATGACATCGAGTGCGCTGGTCGAGAGCTGGAAGATGAAGGCGACCAGGAGGATCGTCATCATGTCCATCATCGGCATGATGTTGAGGTGGGTGATGTTCTCACCCTCGGGCACGCGGCCGACGGCCTTGCGGATGAGCCTGCGCGCTTCGCGTTGGCTAAAGCTCATGCGATCACTCGAATCCCGAGGAGAACAGGATGTCGCTGAACAGCGCCATCGTCTTTGGATCGTACGATGCGCGGGTCGTGTCGAACAGCGTGCGATCGGGCGACATCGGATCCTTGGCCGCGTGCAGGTCGGGATCGTCGGTCGGTAGCGCGCAGCCGGTCGGCTCCTTGCCGAACTCCGGCATATGGCAGCGCATCGCCGCCATCACCGAGGCGATCGTGTTGTACGGGATCGCGCCGTCGGCTTGCAGGATGATCTGATAGGTCTCCTGCTTGCGCGTCTTGCCGGTGTAGCGGCGGTTCGCGACCTCGAACAGCGCGTTCGACAGGCCGCGGAAGTCGAACACCGGGGTCGGCTGGATCGCGGCGTGGTTGACCGGCGCGTTGCTGCACCGGTTGGTCTCGGCGCAAAACCCGCTCTCGCACATGTACGCGCCATCGCACGACTCGCCGTCGCGGCCGGTGCGGGGAAACACCGCCTTGGGCTGAGTCAGCGTGCCCTCGAGGCCCGAGATCGACCATAGCACCATGCGATCGCGCGTGATCGACACGATCATCTTGAGCGGCTGATCATCGGGGTTGGTGTTGGTGCTCGCGGTGCTCGTCGACGGAGGCGCCTTGTCGGGGAGCTGCGTATCGATCTGCGTGAACACGATGCCTGCCGCGACGCTCGCGAGCAGGAACAACATCAGATTCGTGACCATGTCGAGATAGGGGATGAGGTTGAGCTCACCGCTCTCCATCTCGTCTTGCTCGATCTGATCTTCGCGACGCCGGACGGCGTTGCGCATCTTCGAGCGTACTCGCTGTGCGGAGTACTCCACGGATCGCTACTCGAGATCCTCGGTGGGGGCGGCGGGGGCGCGGCTCGCGGCGGGGGCGCCGCCACCCTCGGACAGGAGGTTCTCGAAGCGCAGGCTGAACGCCTCGAGATCGGCGACGACCTTCTTCATGGCCGCGGACAGCAGCAGGTGGCCGACCATGCAGATCAGCGCGATCGAGAGACCGAACGCCGTGTTGTACATGGCCTCGGAGATGCCCTTCGAAAGCTTCTCTTTCTGCTCCTGCGGGGACAGGTCGCCGATCGCCTTGAAGGTATGGATGAGGCCGGTGATCGTGCCGAGGAGGCCGATCAGGGTGGAGATGTTCGCGAGCGACCACAGCGCGCCGATCCGGGTCTTCACCTCGGGCAGCGTGTCGGTCATGGTCTCTTCCATGGCCTGAGCGACGGCCGCTTCACCGCGGTGCAGCCGGTTGAGGCCGGCCTTCGCGACCCGCGCGACCGGCGCGGTCGTGGCGTCGCACAGCTTCTTGGCGCGGTCGACGTTGTTCGCGGACAGCAGCTTGCGGAGCTGCTCGAGGAACGCCTTCGCGTTGAGGTGGCCGCGGCCGAGGAAGTAGATCGAGCGCTCGACAATGAGGCCGATCACCACCGCCAAGACGAACGTGTTGACGATGAAGAACGGTCCGCCCTTTTGGAAGACATCACTTAGCCAGCTCATCGATCACATGCCTCACTTGCCCAAAAAGGGCGGCTCCGCCGCGCGCTAACGTCCCGAATGTTGTATCGACCAACGAGCCGGTGCGTCAAGCAAACCACCGGTGAAATCGCGTGCGTGAACGGTCACTTATCATTTAGTTATCGATCGCGCCCGCGGCGATCCACGCGGTCACGGCATCGATCTTCTCGCAGCACATCGTCGTGCTGTCGTAGGGCATCGTGCCGATCGCGTCGCCGTTCTTGCTGCGCGGCAGCTCCGCGAGTGCGGGCGTGGCCTCGGACGGCTTGATCGCGCCGATGAACGCCGCGAGCAGGCTCGCGTTGACATCGCCGGGGACGACGAGCTGGCGCGACGGATCCAGGACCGAGGCCTGGTTGACCAGCAGCATGTAGGTCTTTTCCTTGGTCGACAGGTCGAGCATGTCCTGCGGATTGCGATTGGTGTGACACGAATCGCTGAGCGAGCACTTGGCCTGGATGATGTTGGCCTGGAGGTAGGTCAGGTCGTTGTGGCCGACCGCCGCGGCGCAGGTCGCCGAGGTCGGTTGCGGGGTGCACAACCGGGGCTGGGCATCGTTGTAGACCGCGTGATCGAGGTCGACCCTGCAGGCCACGACCAGAACCATCAGCGCGAGGACGGCTCGCATGCGGCGCACGCTAGCACGATCACAAACATGAAAGGTCGCCGCACTTCTCGGCGGGGCGTGGGACCGCGGGGGCGGACACGAGATCGTCGAACGATCGGATCACGGGGCCCGACAGGAACCGGCCCGGCAGCGTGCCGCGCACGAACGGCATCCACACCGCCGCGTTGGGATCCGGGTTGGGCGAGGCCGGATCGCCGCTCCACGGCTCGACCCGCGCGAACGTGATGTTCGCGGGCGGCTGCCAGTCGCGCGCCGCGGTCGGCGGCTGCGCCTTCTGCATCACCTCGAGCCAGATCGGTACGGCCACGCCGCCACCCGTGATCTTGTCCCCGATCGGCGTCCCGTCATCGCGGCCGATCCACACCGAGCACAGGAGATCCGTGGTGAAGCCGTTGAACCAGGCATCCTTGAAGTTGGCCGACGTGCCGGTCTTGCCCGCGACGGGGCGGCCGAGTCCCTTGGCGCCCTGCGCGGTCCCACGCTGGACCACGCCCTTCATCAAGTTGACGATCACGTAGTCGACCTCGGGAGCGGTCACCTGCGGGCCGATCGGCTGCTTGCGCAGATCGTCGACGACGTGGCCCGCGGTGTCGGTGACCAGATCGTAGAACCGCGGCGTCACGCGACGACCGCCGTTCGCGATGCCGGCGAACCCGGTCGCGACCTCGAGCGGGGTGAGGTCCGGCGTGCCGAGCGCGATCGAGATGTGGCGCGGGATCGGCGACGTGATCCCGAACCCACGCATGATCTCGATGATCCGATCGATCCCGACCTGCACGGCGATCTGCACGCTGATCGTGTTGAGCGAGAACGCGAGCGCGGTCATCAGCGTGACGTCGCCGAAGTACCGGTTGTCGTAGTTCGCCGGCGTCCACGTGCCGGTCGCGGTCTGGACCGAGAATGGCCCGTCGTGCATGTGCTCGACCGGCGTTCGCCCGCTCTCGACGAACGCCGAGTAGACGAACGGCTTGATCGACGAGCCGACCTGGCGATGCGCCTGGGTCGCGCGATCGAACTGCGAGCTGGTCCAGTCGTAACCTCCGACGAGCGCGAGCACGCGGCCGGTGTGCGGGTCCATCACGATCACCGAGCCTTGCAGCACCGGCCGTTGCGCGAGCGTCACGCTGGTGCCATCGGCCGATAGCCGCACGGGGAGCAAGTCGCCGAGCCGGACCTGCTCCTGCTGCGTGCCGCGCCAGGCGAGCAGGTCGCGTGCGTCGTCGGCGGCGAGCGGTAGGCGCTTCGGCCCGAGGTCGAGCGTGATCGCGTTGGACTTCTTCGCGACGACCATCGCACCGTAGCGCTGCTCGGGTAGCAGTTGATCTGCGAGCGCGGTGGTGGCGTCGGTCGCGCCGGTCAGCGGGTGAGCCGGGCCCTTGGTCCACGCACCTCGCTGGGCCTGCGCGACGCTGCCGATCGGGCCGCGCACGCCGAGCTTGCGATCGAGCGTCTCGAGCCCGTGCCGGAGCGCGGCCTCGGCGGCGGCCTGCACGCTGCGGTCGAGCGTCGAGTAGAACTTGAGCCCGCCCTCGAACAGCTCGTTGTTGCCAAAGCGCTTGGTCGCGAGCTGGCGGATGTGCTCGACGAAGTACGGCGAGGCGAGGTGGTTGAGGTCGCTCGGATCGACGAGCGCGATCGGCTCGGCGAGGGCGGCCTGGTACTCGGTATCGGAGATGTAGTGATCCTCGCGCATGTGACCGAGCACGTAGCGCTGGCGCTCGCGCGCGAGCTTGATGTCGTGGGTCGGCGCGTACTTCGAAGGCGACGCGACCAGCCCGCCGAGCATCGCGGCCTCCGCGATCGTGAGGTCGTCGACCTCCTTGCCGAAGTACGCCTGGGCCGCGGCGCCCACGCCGTAGGCGCCGTGACCGAGGTAGACGTGGTTGAGATAGATCGAGAGGATCTCGGCCTTGGTGAGCTCGCGCTCGAGGCGCACCGCGAGCACGATCTCCTTCATCTTGCGGGTGTACTTCTGCAGCTTCTTGGTCGCCTTGATCTGCGCGGGTGCCATCCCGGTGTCGTCGAGGTCGCCCTCCTCGCCGGCGAGCACCGTCTGCTTGATGATCTGCTGCGTGATCGTCGAGCCGCCTTGTTTGATCGCGCCGGAGGCCCGCCAGTTGCGAAGCCCGGCGCGCACGATGCCGAGGGGATCGAAGCCGGGGTGGTGGTAGAACCGGCGATCCTCGGCCGACAGGAACGCGGCGGGCACGTGCGGCGGCATCCGCTCGAGCGGCACGATCTGGCGGTTCTCGATCGAGAACGTCCCGATCTCGTCGCCGTCGCTCGCGAGCACGATCGACTTGCGATACGGCCGGTAGTCGAGGAGTTGCGTGAGATCCTGCGGCAGCTCTTCGTTGATCGTCTCGACCACGAAGTACACGGACGCCGCCGCGAGCGAGAGCCCGTAGACGAGCAGCAAGAACCCGAGCCGCAGCACCGAGAAGCGCTTCAACCGGCGCACGCGCCACGAGCGCACCGGCGAGCCCGGCGAGCCCGGCGAGCCCGGTGAGGCCAGCGTCGGCGACGGGCGGTCGGTGCGAACCACGGTATGATCGAGTGTATGAGGTCTCTGCGGCGATGGCACGTGGCGATCCTCGTCGCGAGCATCGTGACGCTGGCGGCCAGCGCCCTGACCTGGGCCGAGGTCAACCTCGCCCCGAACGTGCCCGACTGGGCACCTGGCCCCGCGGTCGTCGCCGTGACGCCGTTCGAAAACCACGTGCAGAACGGCAAGTCGCTCGAGTGGATCGTTGCCGAGGCCCCGTTCGAGGTCGCGATGAAGACGCAGGCCGCGTTCGGGCTCGACCTCGCGAGCCCGCCGCTGTGGGTCGGAGGTCAAGCCGTGCCGGCCGAGGCCGACACCGTCGCGGCGTTCGGAGCGCGTGTGCGCGCGCGCTACGTGATCACCGGCTGGTTCGACAAGGTCGGCGACGACCTGCGGATCGCGATCCTCGTGTGGAAGATCGATCGCGCGACCGCGACCGTCGTCGCGGACGTCAAGCGCCAGGGCGCGATCGCGACGTACCACCCGCTGCTCGGTGGCGTGGTCGGCGAGGCGTGGCAGCAGGCGAAGGTCGCGCCGCCGACCCTCGACGAGGTCCAGCGGATCCAGCTCGATCGCGCGCTGTCGAAGGACAGCTATCCGGTGTTCATGTTCGGTCGCGGGCTCGGCTATCTGACCGGGGCGATCGGTAGCGTCGTGGCCGGGACCGCCATGGGCCCGCCAGGTACTCCGGATGACAAGGCCGCCCAGCACGACCTCGAGCGCGCGGTGTTCCTCGATCCGAAGCTCGGCGAGGCGCAGCGCGTGCTCGGCGAGCTCTACCTGCGCCAGGCGCTGAACGATCCCAAGGCGGCCGCGAAGGCCGCGGCGAAGTTCAACTATGCCGCCGATCTCGCGCCCGACGACGTCGCCGCCCTGCGCGCGGCTGCGATGGCGGCCGCCCGCGCGAGCAAGTGGGAGCCCGCGCTCGAGCTGTTCGCGCGACTCGTCACCAAGCGGCCGTGGGATCTCGACGCGCGCGAGAAGCTCGGCGAGACGCTGTGGCAACTCGGCGACGCCAAGCACGCCGAGCACCAGCTCGAGCAGGTCACCGCGCGCCGGCCCGACGATCTCGTCGCCCGGCGCGTGCTCGTGTTGATCCACGCGGCGCGCAGCGACACCCACAAGCTCGTCGCCGAGCTCGAGGCGATCGCGCTGCGTGCGCCCGGAGATCTCGAGACCCAAAGCGATCTCGCGGCCGGCTACGCGGCGCTCGGCGATTGGTCCAAGGCGATCGCGGCGCTCGAGACCGTCGCGCGCGCGCGCCCCGGCGATCTCGCACTCGCGCTCCGCGTCGGCGCGGCGCACCGCAAGGCCGGCGAGCTCGATCAGGCGATCCGCTGGTACGACAAGGCCGCGAAGATCGCGCCCGAGTCGTCGGCGCCCGGCTTCGCGATCGCGCAGGTCGAGGTCGAGGCCGGCAAGCTCGCCGAAGCGAATCGCACGTTTACCAACCTCCAGAAGTACCCGGCAGACACCGCCGCCGCCGAGCACGATCTCGGCGTGATCGCGCTCCTCCAGCATCGCCCCGACGATGCCGCGTGGTACCTGCGCAAGGCCGCGCGCGAAGCGCCACGCGTGCTCGAGACCCGCCGCGCCGTCGCGGCCGCCGAGATCGCCCGCAAGGATGGCGCGGCCGCGCTCGCGCAGCTCGCGCCGGCGCTCGGCTATTGGCCGGCGGATCCCGTGCTGCACTACCTCGCCGGCCTCGCGCACGCGCTCGCCGGGGACGCCACGGCGGCCCGCGCCGAGCTCCGCGCCGCACCGAGCTTGCCGGCGGCGGTGGTCGCGCTGTCGGCGCTCGACGCGAACAGCGCGGTGGCGCTCGCATGGCAGCCGGCGCTCGTGCGGCCGTGGGGCGATCCCGAGGATCTCGTCGGTGATCTCGCCGAGTACGCACGCCTCGCCGAGGCGATGGCGAACGCGCGCGGCAGGTATCAGCAGCAGATCCTCGTGATGCTCGGCGCGGTGGGCAAGGGCCCGATGGCGGTGGTCAGCCCCAAGGGCGTGCCGCGGATCCGGAGCTGTCCGGTCGATGCGGTCGCGCCGGCGTGGGCTGCCGCGCGCGAGGCACGCGCGACGTACGAGCGGCTCGGCAGCGACCTCGAGGCCTCGTTCAAGCGGATCGTGCGCGACGACGAGCTCGGGCTCACCGCGGGCTTGTTGCCGAACGCGCGGCTCGCGGTCGCGACCGCGAAGCGTTCGTTCCGGCTCGCGCTCGCGGACGCGGGCGAGCTGCGCGCCGAGCTCGGTCGCGGCGTCACGCCGGAGCTCCGCGTGGTCGGCTGCACCGACCGCTTGATCGCCGCCGCGCTCGCGGATCCGGCGCGCTATCACGTGATCGCGGACGACAAGCCGGACGTGTTTCCCTCACGGCCGGCGCCGCGCGCGAAGCCACGCTCGACGTTCTTCGTCGACAACCGCGGCTGTCCCGATCCGGTGACCGTGTGGATCGACGGCAAGCCGCTCGCCGAGGTCGCGCCGGGCCGGCAGAGCGCGCTGGTCGCCGATGGGGGCGAGCGCTCGCTGTGCCTCATCACCCCGGGGCGGCCCCAGTGCGGCGAGCGCGGCACCGTGCGCCAGGTCTATCTCCACGACGGCTGGAGCGTCGTGATGAACTGCCCGGAGTGACCGACTGGCCACGACGCGCACGTAGGGCGCGCAGGCGCGGCGCTCGCGCACGAGCCGCACGATCCACGGGAACGGAGTATCGTCGGCCGTGCACTTGCCGCAGCTGATGTTCGGATCGCCGCGCCTGCTCCCCAAGGCCGCGGCGCTCGAGGGTCGCGTGGTGGTGCTCGACATCGCGTTCGCGGCGACGGTCGGGACCAGCGTCTCGTTCGAGCTGACCACCCAGCCGTTCCTCACCGCGCTCGGCGATCGCCTCGCGGCGTGGGTCGACCATCACGATCACGAGCGTCACGCCGAGTTCGCCCACGATCCGCGGTTCGTGCTGGCGACCAAGGCCCAGCACGGCGCGTGCCCCGAGATGGTCACGCCGGAGCTGGTGCGCGCGACCGGGCCGATCGACTGTATCCTCACCCACGTCGATCTCGACGGGCTGTACTCGGCCGCGAAGTGGATCCTCGGCGGTGAACAGCCGTATCGCGGCGCCGACGCCGATGCTCGTGCGGTCGACACCCGGATCGGCACGCCCGGCGCGGCCGCGATCCGGATCGATCGCGCGCTGCGGGCGAGGTTCCGCGACGATCAGTTGAAGCGCGCCGTCGTGCAATACCTCGTCGAGGGCATGAAGAAAGGCGTCCACGACGACGTCATCCGCGAGGCGGCGGCCGAGTTCGAGCACCGCGATGCGAGCACGCGGATGCTCGCCCAGCGCTACACGATCCGCGGGCGGGTCGCCGTCGTCGATACGCAGGGCTCGGCCGGGCAGTTCGACAAGACCGACCTGTTACTCGCGGGCCAGGCCAAGGCGGCGGTGTCGATCGTCCGCGACTCCGGGATGCTCACGATCGCGGCGCCGTTCGAATCGGGCTGGGACTTCGTCACGCTGTTCGAGCTCGGCGGCGGGATGCCGACCCGCGTGACCATCCCGGAGCAGAAGCTCGCCGCGGTGATCGCGAAGATCAACGACGCGCCGGCCCCGGTGCCCCGGACCGGCGGCACGACCGAACCGGACTAGTCCTTCATCGCGGAGCCCTTGCCGAGCGGACGGGTGTCCGCTATAACGGCGATGACTCGCACTTCCCGGCCCGCGGTTCGCGGGTCTCCTTCAGCTCTGGAGCTCTTCATGACCCTGCAACT
>JBDTEH010000093.1:0-14030 GCA_039922635.1 Kofleriaceae bacterium
TCCGATCGTGACCTCCGTGCGATCGATGTAGAAGGTCGGGTGGCTCGTGACGACGACCATCGAAGCGGGAGGGTCACCGGGCTCGATGTTCTGAATGCGAAGCGGCTGTGGCGCATCCATCGGTACCACTGGTTGAAGCGCTGCCGTCCGAGGCGCATCTTGGGGCGGACGCCGCTGAACCGGTGCGTCGTGGTGACCGCAGCCGACGAGCAAGAGCGCGAGTGCGCCGATGCGGTTGGTCATCCGATGTTCTCGTCGAGAAACTTCCAGACGCCTTGGGGACCGCGAAGTGCGGCTGGAATCGCTGCACTGCCCACGAGACTTCGAAACGTGGGCTCCTTGCCGACCTTTTTTTCGATCACGATGCCGCCGCCTTGTTTGCAATCTAGCTGAACTGAGATATCCGCGTCCTGAGCGAAGTCCGACAACTTACGATGCGCGATGAAACCTCGCATCGCTTCCGAGACATGCGAGTAACCACTGACGACGGGCTCGAACATTCTGACGGTCTCCCGAGCGTGACTAGCCTCCGAGCCCAGATCCCACGCTCCGAAGTAGTCGACGCGATAGGTAAGGTCGGACGATTTGTCGGCGCGCATCTTCAGGTAGCTCATGCGCAGCTCGTCGAACGACCTCACGAGCCTCGGCTCGAGCTGCGTGGCGGTTGCCGCGATAGCACGCACGGCATCGTCGTAGCGCCCCAGCGCGTCGCGAAGATCATTCATCAAGGTCACGGTGCTTTCGTGTTCGTACGGCTGCTGCTTACTCGCTAGCGACTTCTGCGCAGCTGCCTCTCGCAGCATTGCCCCATGTCCGGCAAGCTGCCGTGCAACCGCCCTCGTCGTTGCAAGTCTGTTCACGAGCGGCCCTACCCGAGCGTGCACGCGAGCGTTCGTCGCCGCGACCAGCTCCTTGCCTCCTTCATCGGCGGTGCGGCCCGCAGCCTTCTTCGCGGTCGCCTCGTGGTCGGCGACCGCCAGCTCGACGATCCCATCGAACGCCTTTTCGGCGACCCAGCCGGCGGCCATCGTGGCCACGGAACCCATCTCGAGCTTCTCGAACGCTGCATCGAGACCCTTGCCCAGCGCTACTCCCAACGCCTTCCAGGCAGGCGATCGCTCGGACGACTTGTTCCCCGCAAGCTCGCCGTCAACCCATCGTTCGACCTGCTGGCCGAACGCGAAGGTCGTGTGGTCGATTCGCCGGAGCATCTCGGACGCGGCAGCGTCACCTGCACCGACGATGGTGGTGTAGGTCTCGGCGAGACCGCTCGCAGCATCGAGATCGTGGTTCGCCTGCTCTCGCGGGGAGGTTGCTTTGGGCTCCGAGCTCAGATCGGGAATTGCTCGCGGTGAACCGTCGGCGGGCGCAGGCTCCAGATGTTCGAGCGAGGCCGCGGTGCCTTCGATCTCGATGTGCTGTTCGATCGCCGGACCGGTCTCGCCCTCGAAGGTCGACGCGATCTGGAGCCGGCCGTGGGTCGTTCCCGGTCGCGTCGGAGCGTAGCCAACGAAGACGTCCGTCACGTTGTCACCAGCTTGCGACTCGATGCCCCCCGAGTTCGACCGCAGATAGAAATCTGGCCCAGACACGCCGAGCCGAAGCGAGACCGCCTGCTCGTTCGGGTTCGTCAGCTTCGTCGCGGTATCGAGCGAGGATCTGCCGACCACCCCGTGGAGCTGCATGTAAGGTTCCAGGCCAAGCGGCTGTGGCGTGTGCGCGTCCCCGGGTTTGGGAGCCGCGGGTTGAGCCGTCGCCGGGAAGTACTTCTTCGCATCTTCGAACGCACCTCCTGACGATTTTGGCGGCGCGCTCGAGGAGTGATCACCGTCGACCTGTTGCGCGGCAGGCTTTCGAGTTGCTTCGGCTTCGTACTCGGACATGGCTGTTCGACCTTCGATTAGAGCTGCTGATAGGACATGGCGATCTTACCCATGGCTTCGTATTCAAGCTGTGCTGCGCGATCGAGGAGCGGCGTGTCGATGACGCCGGTCGTATCGGCGGCCAAGAATGCGGCCCGAAGCACGGCATTCCGAATGTGCCCGCCACTCATCGCATAGCGCACCGCGAGAGGCGCGGTGTCGAGCGTGGACGAGACAGGTGCATCCGCGGGGATCATCGCGTTCCAGATCCGACGGCGCTCCTCAGCCTCCGGAATCGGGAGGTGAATATGCACCGCGAGCCGCCGACGAAATGCCTCGTCGATCGCACTCTCGTGGTTGCTCGTCAGCACGCAGACGCCCGTGAACGTCTCGAGCCGTTGGAGCAGGAAGTTCACCTCCTGGTTCGCGTGTCGGTCGTTGCTGCCCTTGACCTCGGTCCGTTTTCCGAACAACGAGTCCGCCTCGTCGAAGAGCAACATCGCGTGCGCGGCCTCCGCGGCATCGAACAGTGCCGCGAGGTTCTTCTCGGTCTCGCCGATCCACTTGGAGCTGATCTTGCTGATATCGATCTGAAACAGGTCGACACCGAGCTCTTTCGCGATCAGCCCAGCGGCCATCGTCTTGCCGGTACCAGGCGGCCCCGAGAACAGCGCCGCAACGCCGAGGCCCCTGCCGACCTTGTTCGCGAATCCCCAGTTCTCGTACACGATCGTTCGCTGGCGGATCCGGGCGATCAGTTCGGCGAGCGCGATCGTCTGATCGTCGGGAAGCACGAGATCTTGCCAGGACTGCGAGGTCTCGACTCGGCGTGCCAGCACCGCGAGCTTCTTGTCGGCGACCATTCGAATTCCCATCGCGATGTGCGAAGCGCCCAGCTCGGTCCCGCTGGCGAGCTCGTGCGCCCGCGCTCCTGCGGCGACGATCATCGCCGGAGCGAGTGGATACATGGTGGCCATCAGCTCCGCGTCGCCGCGGCTAGCCTCGGGAATCGCCTGGGACCACATCACGCGCAGTTGGTCGCCGGTCGGTGCGGCAAGATCGATCACGGTGACATCGCGACGCCACGCGAGATTGAACTCTTTGCTCGCCGTCGCGAGCACGAGGCCCGGCAGCGAATCGAGCTGTTCCGCGCGTTCACGTCCATCGATCGGCGCCAGCGAATCCAGATTCTGGAACAGCGGAACGAGCGACAGCAGCCGGCACTCACGTTCGATCGAGCGAAGCTGCCGGTCGAACGCGGCGGTCTCCGTCGCGAGCTTGGTGCAATCGATCTGGAGAATCCCGCGATCTCGCGCACCCGCGACGATCGCCGAACGCCGTCCAACGCCGCGTTGCCCTCGAACCAAGACGAGCGCGCTCGCTTCCATCGCGCGATGGATTCGATCGAGCGAGTCGCTGTTGATAGCCAGGCTTCTGCCGTCGATCGGTGTCGCCACCACGGCGACACCCGTCAGCGCCTCGTCGAGCCGGGTTTCGCCGAACGCGACTCCGACCGTCCGCCTCGAGAGCGCAAGGGTTTGACGATATTCTGGCGCTGTCTCGTCGCGATCGGTGCGCACGACCAGCATCAGATGTCGGAGCGAGCCGCTCTGTGAAAGCTCCGTCACCGAGCGCAGGCGCCTCGTCGGGGAGTAGACAACACGGCGAACCGTGTCGGTCGTCGGATCGGGTGCATGCTCGGTGTTGAGATCCCGAAGCAGGAGCCTCGATTGCGCGTCGATCTCGTTCGCAAGCAAGACCCAGATCGCGAGCTCCTCGCTCTCGCTTAGCTTCAGCCGCTCGCACAGCTCGACCAACGGCATCGCGATTCCCGCTCGTGCCGCTTGGCGACCTTCGTTTCGTAGATCCAGATCGCCGCAGTCATGCAGATGCAGCTCGACAACCGTCCCTGACTTCGTCGCCTCGACCACGGCGTGCAGTCGCCTCCGCACCGCGTAGACGATCGCGTCAACGTACGCAGATTGATCGACATACGACATCTCAGCGCCCCTTCGCGAAGGCGGCACGGCGTCGAGCGTCGGCCAGGAAGGCGATCAGGCGCCCACAGCGCTCGGGCGTGAGCCGCTTCATGCGCACGACGATCGGATCGTCGTGCGCGGGGTTCGTGAGACGCTGGTGCAGGCGCCGCGCCTCGACGACGCTCAATGACGCGAACAAGGTGCCGAGCTCGTGTTCCTTGCGGCGAAAGTCGTCGGCAGTCCGCTCGCCCGGCGCGGGCCTTGATCGAGCGCCGCGATGATCTCGAGCTCGCACGCGACGCGAGAAACGTATGCCGTAACCAGCGGCGGCGGTTCTGCGATCGGCTCGGTTCGGGCCGGAACCAACGCCAGCCGCGGCGTGGGAAGAAGTGCCCGCTTTGGAGCAGGAACTCCTACGAAGAGTCGAAGACCCGGCTCCTCCACGGAGCCGCCGGAGCGCGTCTCGGCTGCCTTGTCGGCCACATTATCGGCGCTGGGTACGAGGATTGGTCCACTCACTGGGTGCCTTTCGCGTGCTCGTCAATTCGTGAGGAGCGTCGACATCGTGATCTTCGCGGTCCGCGTGTGCAGGGCTCCGCGGGCTCTACAGATGATCCCGCCGATGAGGCCGACAAGTAGAAGCGCAATCTCCACATGCTCTCCATCACCTCGATGGTGCCGGTAAGAGAGGGGGACCGTTGCCAAAGGCGACGGCGACCGACGTGAGCGCCATCGCCACCTCGAACCAGAGGACGACCGACGTGTTCCGGGCCCAACTATCGGACGACCCGAGCGCGACGGCGATCGCGCGAAGCGGCGCGCCCGACGCATCGAACATCGTGAGCTGCGCTCGATCGCCGCCCACACTGCCCTCCGATTCGGAACCCACGGTCATCACGCCCTCCTGCATCGTTGTCCCCCGTCTTACGCGACCCCAGCGCCGCCATCCCCTCGCCGGTGTGAGGATACCGGATCCCAGCCCGATAACTCGGTCGAGATGCGGCGAGGGCCTGCCGCATATTGCGGCACTCCGTCGCCCCGAGACGGAGTGCCGCGCGCGTTGCGCCGGCACGCACTGCGCCGTACGGTAGCGATATGGCGGAGCGGGTAGGTCTATTCGGTCAGCTGCTCTTGGGACCGCTGATGGAGCGCCGCGCGATCAATCGCAACGCGGAGACGCTCGATTCGGTCGAAGCCAAGCTCGGCGACCTACGCGAGACGATCAAACGCCAAGGCGACGAAATTGTCCACCTGCGCGCAATGATTGTCGGGCTCGCGGAGGTGATCCATCGCTCCGTACCGTTCGAGCAAGGTGATCTGGAACACGCAGTGACCGCCGCGCTCGACGCGTTGTCCCCGCGAAGTACGGTCGCCAGTGGCGATCCCTATCGGCACGGTCCCACGTCGGACGAACCGTCGCCCGAAGCGGAAGAGATCGAGGCCGCGCAGGCGCTGCTAGCGGTCGCACAGCGTCACCACTACGCGAAGGAGTTCGCGCAGGCACGCGATGTCTACCAGGAGATCGTCGCACGTCATCCAACGACCAAACAGGCGGCGCAGGCGCGTACGCAGCTCGACAATCTGCGCGGCATCAAGGCGTGAGCCGTTGACGCGGGTCGGTCTTGTGCTCTGAACGCCGTGGCCACCGAGGCCAACGGATCCTGGGTTAGTTGATGCGAAGCTCGGCCGGGTCAGGGAGTAGCAGAGCGGGCGCTCGTGATGGTCGACTCGTCGATAACATCACGACCAGTGCAGCAGCACCTTGCCGGTGGCCTGCTTGGTCTCGAGGAACTGGTGCGCGGCCGCGACCTCCTTGGCCTCGAACACCTTGCCGATGTGCGGCTTGAGTTGCATCGCCGGGATGTCGACCATCGACGAGGTCAGCCGCGCGATCCACGCCGGATCGCGCAGCACGTGGAGCGCGTTGAGCGCGTAGACGCCGGTGTTGACGTCGAACAGCTTGAGCACCGAGATCCGCGGCGTGCGCAGCAGCGCGCTCGCGATCTTGACGTAGTTGCGCTTGCCGTTCTTGGTCATCGACGACATGCCGAGGCAGATGATCCGGCCGGTCATGCCGAGCCGGTGGCGCTGCCACTCGATCGCGGCGCCACCGGACGAGTTGATCACGAGGTCGTAGCCGCGCAGGCTGGGATCGGCGTGGAGCTCGTCGACGGTGTACGCGGTGGCGCCGAGCGCCTCGATGAACGACTTCTTGTGCGGGCTCGTGGTCAGGCCGGTGACCTCGGCGCCGGCGTGCCGCGCCATCTGGATCGCGAGCACGCCGACCCCGCCGCTGGCGGGCTCGATCAAGACCCGGTCGCCCTTGCGGACGCGCGCCATCTCGAACAGCGCGAGCTGCGCCGTGAAGTAATTCACCGGCAGCGCGGCCCCGGCTTCGAGATCGATGCCGGCCGGCAGCTTGAACACCTGATGCGCGGGCAACGTCACGTGGGACGCGTAGCCGCCGAAGTACGTGCCGGCCGCGACCTCGTCGCCCTGCTTCACTGCGCTGACGTTCTTGCCGACGGCGGTGACCTTGCCGGAGACCTCGTAGCCGGGCACGAACGGCTTCTTCGGTGCGTCGGGGTAGAGCCCGAGCCGCATCTGGATGTCGGCGAAGTTGATGCCGGAGTACGCGACGTCGATCGCGACCTCGTCGTCGCCGGGGAGCTTGGCCGCGAGGTCGTGGAACGCCATCGTGGTGGCCGGGCCGAACTTCTCGATCTGGATCGATTGATAGGTCATAGCTTCTAAACTTTCGAAGTGGGGACAGAGAGGGCCGCGCGTAACGTGGCGAGGCCCGCGGGATCGACCGAGCAGGTCAGCTGCTTGCCCTCGCGCTGGGTCGTGATCAGCCCGGCGTCACAGAGCTCCTTGACGTGGTGTGAGACGGTCGGCGCACCGAGATCGAGCCCGGCGAGCAGCTTGGCGAGGAAGCAGTCGTGGACGCGGCCCTTGGCGAGATCGAGCTTGCTCTCGTCGAGCAAGTTCATGAACAGGCGCAGCCGGTTGGGGTTCGACAGCGCCCGGAACATCCGAGCGAGGATCTCGAGGTCGTCCTTGGGCACGACCTATCAATATGATAGTTGTCGAACTATCGCAAGGGCTATCGGTTGGTCGGCACGTAGCTCAAGTACTTCCGTACCGATGCGCGGCTCCACTGGCCGAGCGCATAGTCGGTGAGCCGCGCCGGCACCGGGTCCTCGTTCGCGATCAGCCGCATCAACGCGAGCCCGAGGTCGGCGTCCGCGATCGACCAGCCGCCGAACAGGTGTGCCGCGCCCGACGGCAGGAGCCGCTCCGCGACCCGGACGAGCTCCGCGGCGTGTGCGCGCGCCTGGTCCGACAGCGGCGTGCGCACCGGCCGATGGAACACCGAGGTCGTCGGACGTTCGTCGCGCAGCGCGTGCAGCGAGGTCCGCAACCACGACATCACCTGGCGCGCCCGCGCGCGCGGCATCGGCTCCGGCGGCAACAGGCGCGACCCCGGGAACACCTCGGCGAGGTACTCGGTGATCGCGCTCGATTCGGTCAACCACAGCTCGCCGTGCACGAGGCACGGCACCGTGGGCAGCACGGCCTTGGTCGCGAGGTTTTTCGCGAGCGCCGCCGGGATCGGCAACGGCAGCAACTCGAGCCGGTAGGGTCGACCGAGCTCCTCGAGCGCGACGAGGACGTGGAACACCCACGGGCTCACCCACGACGATTCGCCATAGAGAGTTAGTTCCGTCATGCAGCCACCAGTTGGCGAGTATGCCACCGGCGGCCACACCCGGCGGTGTCAGCGCGCTCACCAAGCTTACTCGGTCGCCGAACCAGGTCCGTCCTGCATAGTGGAGGTGATGTCGACGCCTCGGGGCGCTTCGGCTCCGTCCTTGGAGCCGCACTTCGCCGGCAACGCCCGCTTCGAGCTCAAGCAGGTGCTCGGCGCCGGCAGCATGGGCCTGGTCTACGAGGCGTACGACCACGAACGCGCGATGTCGGTCGCGCTCAAGACCGTGCACGCGCTCGACGCGGACGCGCTGTATCGCCTCAAGACCGAGTTTCGCGCGCGCGCGGACCTCGAGCATCGCAACCTCGTGCGGCTCGGCGAGCTGTTGCACGACGACGGACACTGGTTCTTCACGATGGAGCTCGTCGAGGGCTGGCCCTTCCTCGACTGGGTCCGCTCGGCGGCGATCGGCGTGAGCCCCGCGGAGGCGCCGCGCGCGATCGAGCTGCGGCTGCGCGATTGCGTGCGCCAGCTCGCCTCGGGGCTCGATAAGATCCACCGCACCGGCAAGGTCCATCGCGATCTCAAGCCCTCGAACGTGCTCGTCACCGCGAAGGGCCGCGTCGTGATCCTCGACTTCGGCCTGGTCAGTGACGTCGCGCCGAGCCAGCGCAGCGCCGGCTACGATGTCGTGGGGACCGCGGCCTACATGGCGCCCGAGCAAGCGCGCACCCCGCAGGTCGGGCCGGCGGCCGACTCGTACTCGGTGGGCGTGATGATGTACGAGGCGCTGGCCGGCGGCCTGCCGTTCGACGGCGCGCCGCTCGAGATCCTGATCCGCAAGCAACAGGAGGATCCGCCGCCGCCGCCGCCGAGCGAGCTCGCGAGCCTGTGCATGGAGCTGCTCAGCCGCGACGCCGAGGCCCGCCCGACCGCCGCCTCGATCGTCGCGCGGCTCACCGCGCGCGCGGTGACCGAGGAGCGCCCTCCCGCGTTCGTTGGCCGGGCCACGGAGCTCGGCCTGCTCGACACGGCGCTCGACGAGGTCACGGCCGGCGCGACCGTCACGGTGGTGATCGAAGGCGAGAGCGGCATCGGCAAGAGCGCGCTCGTGCGCAGCTTTGGCGAGCGCGTCGAGGAGCGGCGCCAGACCACGCTGATGTTCGCGGGCCGGTGCTACGAGCGCGAATCGGTGCCGTTCAAGGGGATCGACGGCGTCGTCGACGCGCTCGCGCGCGAGCTGTTGCGCCGCCACCCGGTCGATGTCGCGCTGCTGCTCACCGACGAGGTCGAGGCGCTCGCGCGGGTGTTCCCGGTGTTGCGCCGGGTGCCCGCGATCGCGCGCATGCGGGTGCCGCGGCCGGCCTCGCCCGTCGAGCTGCGGTCGCGCGCGTTCCGTGGCCTGCGCGCGTTGCTCGGGGCGCTGGCGAGCGCCGCGCCGATCGTCATGGTGATCGACGACGTGCAGTGGGCCGGCACCGACTCGATCGCCTTGCTCCGCGACATCGTCCACCCGCCGCACGCCCCGCGCATGCTCGTGATCGTCACCCGCCGCCGCGATGCCGGCGCGCCGCTCGATCTCCCCGGCACGGTCCGCACGATCGCGCTCGATCGGCTGTCGGCCGAGGAAGGCCGCGAGCTGGTCGCGCTCATCGCGCCCGATCGCGAGCGCGAGGCCGCAGCGCTCGTCGACGACGCGAACGGGCACCCGATGTTCCTGCAGGAGCTCGCACGCCACGCCAACGTCCCCGGGACCGGCGCGGCACGGTTCGAGGACGCGCTGTGGGCGCGGATCTCGCGGATGGAAGATCGAGCGCGGCGCGTGCTCGAGCTGGTGGCGGTGGCCGGGGCGCCGCTGCCGCAGGGTGTCGTCGGTCAAGCGCTCGAGCTCGAGCCGCCACAGCTCCACAAGGCGCTCGGCGCGCTGCGCGGCACCTCGCTCGTGCGGACCGGCGGCACGCGCGCGACCGATCCGGTCGAGCCGTATCACGATCGCGTGCGCGAGGCGGTCGTCGCGCGCGTCCCGCCGCAGCGCCGCCGCCGGTACCACGAGCGCCTCGCGAACGTGCTGGTCGCGAGCAAGCTCTCCGATCAGGATCCGCTGGCGGCGATCCGCCACCTCGAGGCCGCGGGCGACGTCAGCCGCGCCGGCGAGCTCGCGATGGAGGCCGCCCGGCGCGCCGAGGACACGCTCGCGTTCGAGCTCGCCGCCGCGTTGTGGGAGGTCGCGCTGCGGCTCGGCGCGCATGACGACGACGAACGCCGCCGCATCCTGATGTGCCGCGCCGAGGCGCTCAGCAACGCGGGCCGCGGTCCGGACTCCGCGTTCACGTTCCTCGCCGCCGCGGACGGCGCGAGCGCGGAGACCGGCTTTCAGTGCCGTCGCCGCGCGGCGCACGAGCTCTTGGTCGCGGGGCACATCCACGAGGGCCTCGAGCTGATCGCCCAGGTCCTCGCCGAGATCGGCGAGCGGCTGCCCTCCTCGACCGGGGCCGCGAAGCGCCAGCTGCTGTGGCGCTGGTTCAAGCTCGCGGTGCGCGGCACCCGGTTCCGCGAGCGCGCGCCGAACGCGCGATCGAGCCTCGACGAGCTCCGGCTCGACATCATGCGATCCGCTTCGATCGGGCTCTCGATGGTCGACCTCGTGCCGAGCGCCGCGTTTCAGGCCCGCTCGGTGCTCGTCGCACTCGGCATGGGCGACCGCCGCCGGATCTCGTACGCGCTCGCGTTCCACGCGATGTTCGTCGCGTCGCGCGGCACTCACGTCGCGCGCGCTCGCGAGCTACTCGCGCAATCCAAGCAGCTCGCCGCGGCGTGCGACAGCGAGTTCTTGCTCGGCTGGAGCCGCGCCGGCGAGGGCATCACCGAGTTCTTCTCCGGCCATCACGTCGAGGCGATCGAGATCCTCGACGAGGCCGAGGCCCAGCTTCGCGATCGCTCGGTCGGCAGCAACGCCGAGCTCAACCACCTGCGCAACTTCACGCTGTTCGCGCTCCGCCGGATCGGCGCGTACGACAACCTGCGCGACCGGCTGATCGAATACACCCGCGATGCGCTGCGCCGTGGCGACCGCTACGCCGCGACGTCGTACGTGTGGTCGTCGAACATCGTGTGGCTCGCGGCCGGCGACGTGGCGCGCGCGCGCGCCGATCTCGCCTCGGTCACGTGGTCCGATCCCGGTCAGGGCCTCCACCTCCAGCACTGGTTCCAGGTCCGCGCGCTCGCCGAGATCGCATTGTACGAGGACGATCGTGACGAGCTCGCGCGGCTCGCGCCGCGGCTGCGCCCGTTCCTCGGCGCCGCGTTCGCGCATGTCGAGGCGATCGCGACCGAGACTCGCTACCTGCTGGCGCGCTTCGCGATCCGGCGGCGCGACCCGGCCGCGGCGCGCCGCGAGCTCGGGCCGCTCAGGCGTACCAAGCCACCGTACCTGCGCGCGTTCGTGCGCCTGATCCTCGCCGCGATCGCGACGCTCGAGGGTCGCAACGACGGTGCGCGCGAAGCGCTCGGCGGCGCGATCGCGGACGCCGAGGCGTGCCGGATGACGGCGTTCGCCGCGCTCGCGCGCCGCCGGTTCGCCGAGCTCGATGGGTTGCCGACCACCGAGGCCGATGCGGCGCTCGCCGCGCGCGGCATCGTCGAGGTCGAACGGTTCGCGCGCGTGTTCGCGACCTGGCCGGCCTAGCGGCCGAGGCCTGCTACAGGCCCGCGATGCAGGTGTCGAACGCGTCGTCGTGCGTGAACCCACACTCGCCGGTCGCCTGGCGCTCGCAGGTCGCCGCCTGGTCGCAGGCGTACTCGGGCTTCCAGATGCAGGTCGTGATCACGCCGGGCTGGTCGGAGCACACCTCGTTCGAGCAGCCGCCGCGATAGCACGCCGCATCGGCCGGGACGCGATGGAACGCGGTGGTCGCGGTGCGGCCCTTCATCGAGTGCGTCACGGCATAGCGATCACCCGCGATGATCGTGCCAAACGGGCTCGCGATCTCGTCGTTGAAGGCCTCGATCTGGCGGTCCGTGAGGCCCGCGAGCGACCAGTCGATCGCGGCGATGTTCGCGGTGTACGAGTTGTTGAGCGAGTGCTCCTTCATCGTCGGGCACGGCGTCGTGATGCAGCGGATGCCGCTCGGCGTGACCTTCGCGAACACGCCGCCCGCGACCGAGCCGGACTCGGCGAGCCACGCCTCGGTGACCACGAACCGGGTCGCGCTGCCCTGCTTCGCGAACCGGCCGCGCACGATCGCCGGCACGCCGTCGCCGGTCGCGGCGTCGGTGACCTTCACGATCGTCGCGTCGGCGAGGTTCGCCTCCGACCAGTCGAGCACGGGCACCGTACAACTCGCCTTCGCCGCGCCGGTCGGACACACGGTCGTGCTGCGATTGAGCCGCGCGAGGCGGTAGCCGGGGGCCGCGGTGTGGAGCTGGAAGTACGTGTAGACGCCGTTGGCCGCGCCATCGGCCTTGCCACCGACCGCGTCATCGGTCGTCGATTCGCCGGCGAGCTCGTCGGCCACGTCGGCCGCGCACGCACTACCCAGGACCACCGCCACCATTAAGAAAGTCTTCATGAGCGGCGCTGTACCCGAAGTGGGCCTATGTAGGCAAGCCCCGCACCCCGATCTCGTAACCCAGTGAATCTCCTATCCGAGATCGCTCGATCCACGCGATCGGCATGGCGGGGGAGATCTGCACCCCGATCACGCCCGCGCGATCGACGCCGATCACCCCGGCGCTGCCACCGGTGATGCGCGCGAGCTCGCGCAGCTCCGCGATGATCGCCGCGCGGAGCTCGCCGCCGCGGGCCGCGATCGATCGGGTGAGCGCGACCCGCAGGATCGCCTCGCCATCCCCCGTCGCCGATAGCGCGAGCGTCCCATCGGCCCAGGTGCCCGCGCCGGGCACCGGCGAATCACCGACCCGCCCCGCGCGCTTTCCGGTGATGCCACCGGTCGAGGTCGCCGCGGCGAACCGGCCCTCGCGATCGCGAGCGACCGCGCCGACGGTGCCGCCGCTGCGGCTCGCGAGCTTCGCGGCGAGCCGCGCGCGTGCCCGTTCGGTGACGAGCGAGCCCGGCGGCGCCGCCACGATGCCGACCTCGGCGGCGAAGCGCCACGCCGCTGGACCGGCGAGGATCGCGTGCTCGTTCGCATCGAGCACCGCCCGCGCGAGCGCGATCGGGTTGCCGAGATCCGGCACCGCCGCGACCGCGCCGACCCGGTGGGTGGCGCCGCACATGATCGAGGCATCGGTCTCGACCGTGCCATCGCGGGTGAGCGCCGAGCCGCGGCCGGCGTTGAACTCGGGGTCGTCCTCGAGCACGCGCACGGCGGCGACGACCGCATCGAGCGCCGGTCCACCCGCCGCGAGGATCGCATCACCGGCGCTCGCGGCGAGACGCACGCCCTCGCGCAGCCGCGCGTGACGCTCGGGCTCGATCGCACCGGCACCGCCGTGAACGATGATCGCGGTCATGGCGGCGCAGGTGCGTCGGCGGCGCAACGAAAGCCGATGACCGGCGCCCGGAGGTTCGGCGTCCGACCGTGGCGTCCGGCGCCCCGCCCGACGCCTCCGTAGTCCTCGAACGCCGAACCCTTCACCGTCCGCTTGGTGCCGGAGAACGGCGTCGACGTCCACTCGAACGCGTTGCCCGCCATGCCCAGCACGCCATACGCACTCGCGCCGGTGGTCAGCTCGCCGACCGCGATCGTGTCGCCCGGACCTTTGACGGCGCTGTCGAGCTTGTCAGGGTCGTAGGTGTTGCCCCACGGATACGCCAGGCCCTCGGCGCCGCGCGCGGCCTTCTCGTACTCCGCCGCCGTCGGCAAGCGGCGCGGCTCGCCGCGTTGCGCGCCACGCCACGCGCAGTACGCCGCCGCTTCGTCGTAGGTGACGAGCACGACCGGATGATCAAGCTTGCTCGGCGGCGGGAGGTTGTCCTTCCAGACGAACCGCGACACCACGGTGGCGTAGTCCTGCGCGAGGCCCTGCGCCTTCCACGCGGCCTCGTCGATCGCCGGGGCGCGCACGCCGCCGGCAAGGACGAGCTCGGCGTACTCGCTCTGCGTCACCGGCATCAGGTCGATGCGATACGCGAGCAGATGCTCGACGTGACGATCGTCTTCACCGTCGAACCACGCGTGCTCGCGCGCGGTGTCCTTGCCCGAGGTCGCGAGAAAATCGTCGTACGCGGTCGCGCGCTCCTCGGGGGTCGACCCCGCGACGAACTGACCGGCGGGGATCGTCACCATCTGCGCGTCGGCGGCGAGCGACAGCGGCGCGCCCGCGGTGTTCGGATGGATCGGGGGCGGCGCCGAGCAGGCGGCGGGACCGGCGAACGCGACCAGCAACGTGGAGCGACGTATCATGGTGGTGGCCCGGGTGGCCCGGGTGGCCCGGGTGGCCCCGCTGGCTCGGCCGCGGCCTTCGCCGTGATCCGCGCGAGCTCCGAAAGGTACTCTGGATCTCCGTCGAGCGCGC
>JBDTEH010000094.1:0-19967 GCA_039922635.1 Kofleriaceae bacterium
CCTCGACGGGGGTTGTGGGTGTTAGCCTGGGTGCGCATGGCGACCGACGAGCGCGCACTGGCCGTACCGGCGCTGCTCGCGCGCGTCGCGGCGGGCGACGCGGCGGCGGTGCGCGAGCTGCTGTCGCGCTACGCGAACCTCGTGTGGTCGATCGCCCGCCGCTTCGATCCCGCCGACGCCGAGGGTGCGGTGCAAGAAATCTTCCTCGATCTGTGGGGGAGCGCCGGGCGCCACGACGCGGCGCGCGGCACCGAGGCCACGTTCATCGCGATGATCGCGCGCCGCCGGCTGATCGATCGCCGGCGCATGCTGCGTCGCCGCCCGCAGGCCTCGGTGCAGATCGCCGAGGTCGTGCTCGAAGAGCTCGCGGCCGACGGCACCTCTCCCGCCGCGACCGCGGATGCGATCGAGGCCGCGCACGCGCTCGACCAGCTCCACCCCGAGCAACGCCAGGTCGTCGTGCTCTCGACGTGTCACGGGCTATCGCACGACGAGATCGCGCAACAAACCGGGATGCCGCTCGGCACCGTCATGGACCACGCCCGCCGCGCGTCGAGCGCGATCCGGACGGCGGTCTCGGGCGTCAGGGCAAGCGTCGTGACCGGCGACCCGTTGCATCCGCGCGGCGAAGAGCTGCTCGCCGAGCGCGCGCTCCGCCCACTCGACGATCAGGAGCATCGCGAGCTCCAGCACCTCGGCCTCGCCGATGACGATAGCTTCGATCTCGCCGCCGCCGCCGTCGTCGTCGCGACGACCGTGCTCGAGCCGATGCCGTCGACCCTCGTGGAGCAGATCCTCGCGCGGGCACCTGGTGCCGGCACGCTCGACTGGAAGCGCACGCTGCCCGGCGTCTCGATGCCGTCGCCGGCCGATCTCCCGCACGACACGTTGGTCGGGGTCGAGCTCGCCGAGCTCGTGGCGAAGAATCAGCCGGTGACCGAGCCGTTGCTCGCGCAGCGAGAGCTCGCGAAGACCAAGCTGATGGGCGTGCCGTCCGCGGCGCTCGACACGCTGCCACCCCCACTGGTGAAGCGCCCACCCGCGATCCAGGCACCGTCGCTGGACGACCGGCCTCGCACGCCGACGCCCGCCGCCATGCCGGTGACGGATCGAGCGCCGGACCTCGCCACCAGCGTCCCGGCGGTCGGGCGCGCACCGACACCGATGCAGCCGCTCGCGCCTGGGTCGCAGGCGCCCCCGCGCGCGTCGCTACCGCAGGACTCGCAACCGTTCTCCATCGAGACTCCGCCGCCGGCCCTGCCGATCAGCCGCGACCGCAGTACGCCGCTTGCGGCGGTGCCGCCCGAGATCGCGGCGACGGTCCCGCTGCGGCCCGCCTCGCGCTCGGTGCTGCCATGGCTCGCCGCCGCCGCGTGCTTGCTCGTCGCGAGCGGTGCCGTGTGGTGGGCGCTTAGCCATCAGGCCGGACCCGCGACCTTACCCGCCGTCGCCACGTCGCCGGCCACCGCGCGCGCGGCGTTGCTCGCGAGCGCGACCGACCTCGCGAAGCTCCCGTGGATGACCACGCAAGATCTCACCGCGCACGGCGCGAGCGGCGATGTCGTGTGGTCGCCGTCCGCGCAGCGCGGCTATCTGCGGTTCGTCGGGCTCGCGCCGAACGATCCGGCGCAGTTCCAGTACCAGCTGTGGATCTTCGACAAGACGCGAGACCAGGCGTTTCCCATCGACGGTGGGGTGTTCGACGTGACGTCGAACGGCGAGGTGATCATCGCGATCGATCCGGAGCTCCACGTCAACGACCTCGGGATGTTCGCGGTCACCGTCGAGCGGCCGGGCGGCGTCGTCGTGTCCAAGCGCGAGCACATCGTCGTCACCGCCACGCGCACGTAGCTAGTACCGGCGACCGGAAGTCCGATTTTCGCGTGCATGGGATTCGGACCTGACCGGCTGCTCCGCGTTCTGGCCGCCCGGCGCGGATCCCGATTGCGGCTCGCTGTCAGCTTCCGCGACATCTGGACGTACAAGGCGCTGGCCGAGGCGCTGCTCCAGCGCACCGGCCACTCGATCAGTACCAGCGAGGTCGGCCGCATCTTGCGGTTCGAGGACTTGCGGCCGCATCGAGTCCGGCAATGGTTCAAAAGCGAAGACCCAGAGTTTCTGCGGAAGGCCGAGCGCGTCTGTCGACCGTATCTGCATCCGCCGAAAGACGCGATCGTTATCAGTGTCGACGAGAAGCCGCTGCAGGTGCTCGAGCGAAAACACCCGGCGCGCGTGGATCCGCGCGATGCCTCCGTTCGCCACGAATATGAGTATGTCCGTCACGGCAGGCAGGCGCTGTTGGCCGCCTTCGACGTGCAGACAGGGCGGGTGTTCGGCGAGGTCGTTGCCCACCGCAGCGCTGAGGCACTCGTCTCGTTCATGGAGAGACTGGCCGCTCGCTACTTGGACAAGACCGTCTACGTCGTCTGGGACAACCTCAACATTCACTACGACGGCGCTGATGAACGGTGGTCTCGGGAACCCGGAGCGAAGTTCCGATCCCGAGTACTAGCTGCGTTCGTACCTGTGGGTAGTCCCCCTCTGTTCCGGACCCGTAATAACCGTAATTACACGGATCCGTGAACCAGGCGCCGCGCGAATACGGCCGGGACGTCCGCAAGCCGCACCGGACTGCGCGAACGGCGCTACCTCGCTCGCAGCCGGGACCACGACCACGACCACGACCACGACCACGACCACGACCACGACCACGACCACGACCACGACCACGACCACGACCCGGACCTGGACCACGACCCGGACCTGGACCCGGACCCGGACCCGGACTAACCATCGCGCCGACCGCGCTCGCGGTGACCTCGACCCAGGCGCGGCGCGGGTTAGACGTGAACCGGTCACGGCCTCTGCGGCGAACTACCAAATCGAGAGCCAGATCTGGGTCGTGTTCGCGGTCAACGATGTCGCGCGTTCGATCTGGGTCGTGCTCGCGGTGAACGATGTCACACGTCGTGATCGCGGTCATCACGCCGCATTCATGGTTACCCGGTGGCATCCGCGCCGTCGACGAATCGCCCGCGAACTGCAGGACGACTCTTTACTGTCTCGCTGAATGCAGGCCCCGCCATCGACGTCCGGGAGGCGAAGGTCGAGCGTGAGCGCATCCGGCTTGACGGCGCGCGCGAGCTATCGCGGTCCCGCCATCAAGCGCGGGCCCCTACACCATCAACGGCCGATCGGCGGATCGCTACTCCGCATCGAGCGAGAGCTGCGCGACGAGCGTGTTCTGCGCGGCGTTCGCGATCTTCGCGAGGTGTTCGCGACCACGCCGTTGAACTGAGGGCAGACCTGACCGCGCCCGCTGCGTCTTCTCCGCTACCGCACCGCGTAGCGACCGCTCGGTGTAATTACGGTTATTACGAGTGTCGGCAAAGGGGGCTACCGATAGCTGACCCGTCGTCGCGAACGACTTCCAGGCGAGCGAACCAAGAACAGCCTACCTCGAGGTAGGGTGCGTCGCGCGCTGCCTCACACGTCCGTACAGCGGACAATATTCGCCATCGAGCGAGCCGGGTCGCGCAGCACCGGCCGTGGGTAATTACGGTTATTACGAGTCGCTGAAGGGGGGCCTACCTGTCACGTACGAGCCGGTGCCTTGCGTTGTCCGATACGCGGACAATGACAGCCGGTTCGGTGTCAGAGCTGCGTCGTATCGAGAGACGCATGTACTTCGACAAGCACTTGGTTCGGGTCGGGAACAGCCTCGGTATCGTGCTCGACAAACCGGTAATCCGCGCGATGGGGTTGGCGCGCAAGACATGCGTTCGCGTCCGCACCGATGGGTATCGGATCGTCATAGAGCCAGCAGTCAAGTCCAAGTTCGATCCGGGACGAGCTGCCCGCGAGGCCCACGATCTCCGGCGCGCGTGTGCACTCGATACGGCTCGCGCGCTGGGCGATTCGCTTTCGCCCGACCAGATGGCCGAGCTCGGTGCGGGTCGGATGTTGGTGGGCTCGTACGAGAGCCGCCTGGCGTCGAAGACGTCGTTCGATGCGCGCTGGTTGATGGTCATCGATCGCCTCGATCTCGTACGCGAAGCATTCGATTCGAATCGCTCCTCCGAGGAGGCTGTCGCCGACGCGATCACCGCGATCGCCGCGGTGGCGAGCGTGGACGTCAGCGGTAAGCTTACGTAGGCACCATCTGCTCGAAGTCGCCATCGAGCTTCAGCACGGCACGGTCATGAAGGCCGGGTTTGCGGTAGAGTCGGCCGATGGCGCAGCGTCGGGGCCGCATCCTCGCGATCAAGTGGGGGATGAACCCGAACTCGTCGAGCCTCGGCGTCGATGTCACGTTCTTGCTCGTCGGCGCGACCGCGCTCGCGATCGTGACGCCGATCGTCGGCACGTGGTTGCGCTGGCGTGCGAGCAAGCCACGCGTCAACGCACCAGCGCCCCACGAGCCGACGTGAGGTTCGAGCGGACACGTTCACTTGTCGGCGCGACGCGCGAGCTCGTCGACGGAACCCGCGAGTTGGTCGATGGGACGCGCGAGCTCGTGCGATCGCTCCGCGAGCGGATCGCGATGGCTAGACCGATGCGGCGGGTCCGGTTCGAACGGTTCGGCGCGATCGTGCAGCTCGCGGTGCCGCGTGCGCTGGTGTTCGTCGATCGCGCGATGGCGCGGCGCGTGGCGCACGTGCCGGACGGGCCGGACGGGCGCGCCGGGCCGGACGGGCGCGCCGGGCCGGCCGTGTGGCGCGAGCGCGAGACCGAGCTCGGCGAGACCGTGCTGTCGGCGCCGCTCGAGGCGCACCTCCAGCTAACGAACCAGTGCAGCGCCGGTTGCAAGGGCTGCTACACGGGCGCGTCGCCGCAGGGCGCGCCGCACGAGTGGGGGCTCGTCGAGTGGAAGCGCGCGATCGACACGCTCGCCGCGGCGGGCGTGTTCCACCTCGCGCTCGGCGGCGGCGAGAGCGCGATCTTGCCGTGGCTGGGCGAGCTCGCGAGCTACGCGCGAGAGCACGGGCTGGTGCCGAACCTCACGACCTCGGGGCTCGACGGGCTCGACGCGCTCGTGCCGATCGCGGACCGCTTCGGTCAGATCAACGTCTCGCTCGACGGCCTCGGCGCGACCTACGCCGCGGTACGCGGCTTCGATGGCTTCGCGCGCGCGGATGCGGCGATCCGCCGGTTGCGCGCGGTCAAGCGCGAGGTCGGCATCAACACGGTCGTCACGCGCCATAATTTTGGCGAGCTCGACGAGATCTTCGCGTACGCGCGCACGCGGCGGCTCTCGGAGGTCGAGTTGCTGCGCTTCAAGCCCTCGGGCCGCGGCGCCCGCGCATACGACGAGCTGCGCTGCACCGCGGACCAGCACGCGCAGTTCTTGCCGGTGATCCTCGCGGCGGCAAAGCGCCATCGCGTGCGCGTCAAGGTCGATTGCTCGTACACGCCGATGCTCGCGCATCACCGCCCGGATCTAGCGCTGCTCGCCGAGCTGTGCGTGTACGGCTGCACCGGCGGCGACTTCTTGATCGGCGCGAAGCCCGATGGTCGGATCACGGCGTGTAGCTTCGCCGCCCCGCCGCCGGAGCTGATCCAGCTCGGCAAGCAGCGGCCACGCGTCACCGATCTCGCGGCGTACTGGACCCAGCCCGGGGCGTTCGGCGCGTTCCGCACGTGGCGCGATGGCGCCGCCGAGCCGTGCGCGTCGTGCGAGTACCACGCGCTGTGCCGCGGCGGCTGCAAGGTGGTGAGCGCGCACGCCCGCGGGGATGCGTCGGCTCCGGATCCCGAATGCCCTCGCGTGCGTGCTATAGAAGGCCGGTCATGAAGACGGTGATGATCATCAGCGATGCCACCGGCGAAACTGCCGAGCGCATGGTGCGCGCGGCGACGCTGCAGTTCAACGAACCGGTCCAGATCCGGATGTTCTCGCGCGTACGCCTCGAGAGCGAGCTCGAGCAGATCCTCGAGAAGGCGGCCGAGCTCAAGGCGCTGGTCGTGTTCACGGTCGTGAACCAGGAAGAGCGCGACCTGATCTCGAAGCTCGTCGAGCGACACAGCATCGAGACGGTCGACCTGATGGGCGCCTTGATCTCGAAGCTCGCGCTCTACCTCCAGGCACCGCCGGCCGGCGTGCCGGGCCTGTTGCACATGATCACGGAGGACTACTTCCGCCGGATCGAGGCTGTCGAGTTCGCGGTCAAGAACGACGACGGCGCCGAGCCGCGCAACCTGCCGAAGGCCGACCTCGTGCTCGTCGGAATCTCGCGCACGTCGAAGACCCCACTATCGACGTACCTCGCGCAGCGCGGGCTCAAGGTCGCGAACGTGCCGCTCGTGCTCGGTGTCGATCCGCCCGAGGAGCTCACGCAGGTCGACGACCGCAAGGTGTTCGGCCTGATCGTCCAGCCCGACATGCTGATGCGGATCCGCCAGGCGCGGCTCTCGCACCTCGGCATGCCGAACGACTCGAGCTACGGCCAGCGCGCCCACATCGACAACGAGATCGCGTACTGCCGCGAGATCTTCCGCAAGCATGCGAACTGGCCGGTGATCGACGTGACCAATCGCGCGATCGAGGAGACCGCCGCGGACATCCTGCGGATCTTCCAGGAACGCAACCAGCAGCCGAGCTAGGGCGCGACCGCCCAGGCCGTGATCGCGAGCCGGGTCGGCGTGACGCGCACGTCGACGTCGCGAAAGCCGGCGGCGACCAGGCCGCGCTCGAGCGAGCGCCGCGAGAACCGGGTCGGATGGATATCGCGGCGCGTGAACCCGTCGCGGCGCGCGACGACCTCGAGCACGGTCGATTCGAGCGCCGGCAGCCACGGCTCGCCGTAGTTCGGCGTCGACAACCACAGCTGGCCGCGCGGCACGAGCGAGCGCCTCAAGCCGGCGAGCCAGCTCGGCCACGCGCGCACGTGCTCGACGACCTCCTTCGCGTAGATCGCGTCGAACCGGTGGGTGAACTCGAGCGCCTTCTCGGGCGCGACGACCAGGCCCTCGACGATCCGCGGATCGGCGCGCTCGACCACGGCCTCGACCGCGCGCGCATCGACATCCGCGACGACAAACTGCACGCCCGGGGGAGCGACGTCGAGCTCGTGCAACAGCCCACAGCCGACCACGAGCACGGTGCCGTGGACCTCGGCGAGGAAGCGCGCGAGGTCGCGCTCGAGCGGACGGTGATAGAGCGTCCACGGGAACCTGCGGGCCTTCGCGTGGTTCGCGAAGTAGTCGCTCTGCCCGGGCTGCGTCATATGGCGTGCGCGACGATCAGGTACTCGTACGCGTGGGGCGAGTCGGCGGGCACGATCGGATCGGAGACCGCCCAGCGCACGAGCTTGGCGAACGGCGCGAGCGCGGCATCGGGCAGGATCCGCGCGAGCCGCGATGGATAGAACCCGGTCAGCTTCTTGATCACGAATTCGCCGAACGCCGGCGGCAGGAACGCGCGGAACAAGAACTCCGAGCGTGCCGAGCCGAGCCCGACGGTGGTCTCGACGCGCCAGCCGTTCTGCTCGAGCAGGCGCTGCCACACCTTGGCGTCGTAGAGGTGCCAGTGCTGGAAGAACCCGTTCAACGCGCCCGACACGCTCATCGCGACGCGCGGCGCGTACTTGAGCAGCAGCTTCTGGGTGTGACCTTGATAGGCCCAGCGCGGCGTCGGAACGAACATCAACAGCCGCGCACCCTCGCTCGCCGCCTTTCTCAAGTTCGACAGCGCCGCGTCGATATCGGGGACGTGCTCGAGCGAGCAGTTACCGATGATCTCCTCGAACTTGACGCCGCGGAACGGCGTCTCGCGCGATACGTCGGTGAGCTCGGCGTGGATCCGCTCGCGCGCCTGCGCGATCTCCGACGCCGAGATATCGATGCCGTAGACCTCCTCGTTCTTCTGCCGATCGTCCTCGCGGACGGTCCACCAGAAGCCGTCGCCGCAGCCGACGTCGAGCACCGGCCCGTGCTTGGGCTGGCGCAGCTCGAACGCGTGGAACGCGACCAGCCGGTTGATCTCGCGCAGCGACAACGACAGCGGTGCGTGGCGCAGGTACGCGAGCGCCCAGCGCAGGATCTCTTCGTCGGTCAGCTCGGCGGCGGGCTCGGCGGGCGGGTTCGGGACCGGGCGCAGCGTCATGGTCGTGATCGATGGTAGCGCAGCCAGCGCGCCGCGCCGAATCCCGTGCCGCCGAGCATGACGATCAGCAGCGCGATGCCCAGGGTTTCGGTCTGCGGCGCGTCCCGCCACCACGCCATCACCCACCAATCGAGCCGCAGGCGCGCATAATCCTCGTCGATCCGGACGTCGAGCGACGTGTAGGTTCGCCACGGTGCGGTCTGTTGCGCCTCGGCCGCGTCGTCGCCGCGCGCCAGCGACTTCACCAGCCACCAGTTGCCGCGGATCGGCTGGAACGCAGGCGTCCACAAGATCTCGTAGGTGTCCTCGAAGCACGAATCGCAATGGCCACGCCCGCGCGCCGGGATGTAGGAGCCGGAGCGATTCGGCTGTCCGAGCCACTGGTTCTTCGTATCGATCGCGATCCGGATGAAGTGGTCCCAGTACAGCGCGATGCCGAGCAACTGGACGCAGATCCCCGCCGCGACCACCGCCGCGGCGAAGGCGCGCTTGGCGCGAGATGGGTGATCGATCGTCCACGCGATCGGGACGAGCAACGGCGGGACCATCCACACGAAGAACCGCGGCCCCCACGCGTAATCGCCGCTCCACGAGCGGTACGTGCAGTACACGAGGAACGTCGGCACGCACAACGCGACGATCGCGAACGCGAGCCGCGGCACCGCGCGAAACGCGGCCGGCGCGCCGAGCAGGGCGAGCACGAGCGGCGGCGAGTACAGCAGCGCGCTCTTGTTCGGTGACGCGAGCATCCCCCACGCACCATCGAAGATGCTACCGCCGAAGAACGCATCGAGGTACGGGCCGTACCCGGTCGCCGTGACCGAGCCCCAGCGCGCGTAGTTGTAGCCCAGCGCGATCACGAGGAACGGCGCACCGGCGACCACGGCCCACAGCGCGACGCGCTCGAGCTCGGCGCGGCGGCGGCGCAACGTCCAGCCGACCATCACGGCCGCGCCGATCACGGCGAGCACGAACACGTACTTCGCGTCGACGAGTAGCCCGGCCCACGCACCGAGCCACAGCGCCTCGCGCCGGGTCGGCCCCGGGGTCAGGCCCGGGGTCAGGCCGGTCACGCGCAACGTCGCGCGGAACAGACCGAGGAAGCACGCGAGCTGGAGGATCTCGGAGTACGGGTAGTGCGCGTAGACCCAGGTCGTCGTCGCGAACGCGAGGATCGCGGTGCTCGCGCTCGCGGTCCGCGCGCGGATGCCGAGGTCACCGAGCAGCAGGAAGAACAGCACCGCGGCGAGCGCGCCGAGCGCGGAGGGGCCGAGGTGAGTCGCGAGCGGGCGGACCAGCGGGTCGTCATCGCGCGCGAACCGATGCGAGAGCGCCGCGAGCGCCGCGCCCGGCACGTGCATCAGCGCCGGGCCGATCGGTGCGATGCCGTAGATCTTGTGGTCGCGGCCCAGCGGGATGTCCTCGGGCCACCGCGTCTTGATGTCGATGTGGCCGCCCTCGACGAGGCGCTCGGCGACCTCCCACATCGGGTGCGCGTCGCCCCATGCGGGCTCGCGGCTCGAGGTCAACATGTAGAAGCCGAACACCGCGATGAAGATCGCAAGAGCCGGCTTGTGCACGAGCGCACTACATCACAGCTTCGCGACCTTCGCGACCGCGCGTGCCCGGGTCAGGCGCCGCCGGAGTGCGGCTTCGCGGGGGCGTAGCGCGTCACGCCGACGCCGCCGATCGTGTACGGCAGGTTGAACACCTCGAACAGACCGTGGCCGACCTTGCGCAGGCCCTCGTGGTTGCCGTCGCGCAGGAAGTAATCGATCGCGCCCTGGACATTGAGCGAGACCCCGACGAAGAGCGTCTGATGCGCAGCGATCCGATCGGTCGGATCCGGCGGCGGCTTGTAGTCCCGGCTCTGGAACCCGAGCCCGAGGTCGACGAACCGCGACCATGCGCCGTACTCCGAATCACGCAACGCGTGGATCGACGCGAGGTGGAACGCGAGCAGGTAGGTCTGTCCCGAGTAATCCTCGGCGATGTTCCACTTCGAGCACGCGGTCTTCGGGCACGACGGCGTCCCGTTCCGGTTCGGGCTGCCGTCGAGGTTGTCGATGTAGCGCGCGCTCGGAAAGTACTGGACGCGGAAGTCGAACATCTCGTCGAGCCGCGGCCACAGGTCGAGCAGGATCGCCATCGCCATGCCGACCGTGTCCATCGACAGGTCGCCATACGAAAACTCGAAGTAGAAGCCGTCGCGGATCTCGACGTTGAGGAACAGCAACTCGGACAACCCCGCCGACAACAGCGTCGAGCGGGTGTGGTCCCAACCGCCCTCGGTGAGGATCGCGGTGCCCATCCGCGCGAGCGCCATCGTCGCCCACGTATGGCCGAGCTTGTCGGCCCCGCCGGCATAGGTCTCGACGCCGAACATGCCGTCACCTCCGAACTTGTAGTTCTCGAGCGGCGGATGGTTGCGATACCAGGCGAAATACGCCCAGATCGCGAAGCCGGTGTAGAAGCTCCCGAGCTCGACCGCGGCGCGGAGGCGATGGTCCTCCGGACCACCCAGGAAATTCGCGTCATGCGGATTGCTGTGCCGGGCAAGGACGTCGTTCGGGGCGAGGTCGATCCACGGCGTGACCGCGCCATTCGGATCAGGGTTCGTGCCACCGGATCCGGTGTTTGACCCGGTGCCTTCGCTTGGTCCGGCCAACGCGATCGACTGCAACACCGCGATCAAACACAGCACGCGTAACACGAGCCCCATATCTCACCCGGATCTTGCAAACACAAGTCAGCCTCGCCCGCTCTCGCCCCAGCGGCCTCAGGATCCTGAGACCTGGTGCATCCATCACGGACATTGTGGCAACTTGCGTTAACCAACTTGAGTTGCTGGTTGAACCATATTAGTTTGCTCGCATCTCGTTGATTCTTCCGGTGGTCTGGCTCGGCTAATAATCCCCGTCCAGGCCCCGTCCAGTCCCCGTCCAGCTCGCCGCTCTTAGCTCCTCACTTATGACGACGCACGTACTCTGGGTCTTGGTCCACTCGCTCGCGCTGGTGGTCTTCATCAATCGCTACGTGGCAGGCCTGTTGCTGCGCAGCGTGCGAGGCGCGAAGTGGGACGTGGTCGTGGAGGACTTCGAGCCGACGGTGACGGCCGTGATCCCGATGTTCAACGAGGGCGTGGCCGTCCTCGAGACGCTCGCCTCGATCCTCGAATCCGACTACCCACACGCGAAGCTCCGGATCGTCTGCGTCGACGATTGCTCGACCGATAACAGCTACGAGCTCGCGCGCGAGGTCGCGCGCACCTCGCACGGCCGCCTGACCGTGCTGCGCAACCGCGTCAACGTCGGCAAGCGCCGCTCGATCATCCGCGCCGTGCGCGAAGCCGACTCCGAGATCATCCTCTCGGTCGACTCCGACGTCGTCGTCGACAAGGACGCGGTGCGCGAGCTCGTCCGCCGGTTCTCGAGCCCGGAGATCGCCGCGGTCGGTGGCTGGGTCGACGTCCGCAACAAGCAGGACAACTGGCTGACCCGCATGCAGGTCGTGCGCTACTGGTTCGCCTATCACTTCTCGAAGAACCTCGAGTGGGGGTTTCGCCGCGTGATGTGCCTTTCGGGCTGCCTCACCGCCTACAGGCGCGACGTCCTGATCAAGCTCGAGCCCGTGCTCGAGCACCGCGCGATCTGCGGCGTGCCGATCAAGTACGGCGAGGACCGCTTCCTGACCCGCCAGGTCGTCAAGGCCGGCTACCTCACCACGATGACCCTGACCGCGCGCTGCCGCACCACCGTGCCCGCGACGCTGTCGGGCTACTTCTCGCAGCAGCTGCGCTGGCGGCGCTCGAATACGATCGACTACGCCGGCGGCTTCACGCACGTCTGGCGGCTCAACCCGATCATCGCGATCCACTACTTCTCGCTGTTCGCGCTGCAGTTCGCGTATCCGATCGCGATCGTGAAGGCCCTCGCGGCGCAGAAGTTCTTCGTCGCCCTCGAGATCCACATCATGGTGATGGCGGTGTTCGGGGTGTTCTATGCCTGGTGCGTGCGCAAGGTCCCGAAGGCGGAGCGCGTCGGCGCGTTCGACTTCCTGCCGCTCTCGATCCTGATGCCGGTCGCCTACGCCCTGCTCGCCCCGCTCGCCCTGTTCACACTCGATTCCGGGAGCTGGGAGACCCGCGGGCACGTCCTGCCGGAGGCCACCCCCGCCGAGCCGATCACCGATATCTCGTCCGCGCCTGTGCTCGTCGCAGGCCGGGTCGGCCGCCAGACCGGCGATGCCGTCGCGGTCCGACAACTACCTGCTGCGTAGGCCCGGTTTTTGGAGTAGGACTCCAACCGAATGGAAGCGCCGAACAAGCACAGCCGGGGATTCTGGGAGGCCGCACAGCCCGTCATCGTGCGGCTCTACAAGGTCGCCGGCCTGTTTGCCCTGACCGCGATCCTGATCGGCCTGGTCGGGTTCCTGGTCGTCAACGTGTTCTACTTCTTCGACCACAGCTGGGTGCGGCCGGTCTCGCTGACGCCGAACCACCCGAAGGTGATCGAGGCCAGCACGCAGCTCAACGACGCCCGTCTGCGCGCGAGCCAGCTCGATAGCGAGTCGCTCGAGATCAAGGCAGAGCTCGCCGAGATCGAGCGCTCGATCACGTTCGACAACAAGTTCATCGCCGAGATTGCCACCACCGTCGATCAACCGAAGACGCCCGAGCAGTGGCTCGTGCGACGCGAGCTCGAGAGCGCCCAGCTCGACGAGGAGAATCAGGTCGGCAAGAAGCCACCGCTGACGTCGCGGCTCGCGAGCCTCGACAAGCGGATGAAGGAGCAGTCCGACCTGATCTCGAAGCTCGAGGCCTCGCCCTACCTGCGCGCCTCTCGCCACAACGTCGTGCTCGCGTTCGTGCCGTACTCGAACACCTCCGTGAAGCTCGGCACGAAGTTGTACGGGTGCTCCTGGGGCCTGGTGATGTGCAGCAAGGTCGGCAAGGTCACCGCGACGATCGACGGCGAAGTCCCAGGCAATCACCCGCATGACGACTCGATCCAGCGCGGCATGATGGTCGAGATCGAGCTCTCGACCCCGTCGGCCGCCGAGGCGAACGTGCTGTTCGCCGGCGGCAAGCCGCTGTGGCTTTTCTGACCACTGACGCGGCGCGACTTCTATAGGGAAATCCCACACGTACCCCAGTGTGGGGATGATCTGAACCCCCAAGGCGCGTACAATAGTTGGTCGCGGGGACCAACAAGATGAGTGAAGACAAGCCGTCTTCGACTGAAGCGAAGACCATCATCGGCACCGAAGGTAGTGGTGCCCATCGGCGTCCGCTCGCGCCGAGCGAGTATTCGTTGCACAAGCCGAGCGGCCGGTTCGAACAGAGCGGTCTGTTACGGCCGAACGCGAGCGGGACCGGCAACGGCACCGGCGCGACGCCGGCCGGACCGAACGAGCGCACGCGGGGACCGAGCGACGCACCGCTCGCTCCGGCGGGCGTGACGACGATCATGCCGAACAACGCGGCGCCGCTGCCCTCGACACCCGGCACGCTGCCGCAAGGTACGCCCGCGCCGATCTCACCCAACGCGACGCTCGCGGGGCAGCCACGCTCGCGGCGCAGCTCGCAGGGGCCCTCGCTCGGCGGCAAGTCGAACCAATGGGACCGCCACTCGGATAGCAATCCCAACTTCGAAGGGGACTCGACCGGCATTCACGCCGTGTCGGCGGCGCCGCACCCGGGCGTTCGGATCAACCAGTACGAGATGATCAAGATGATCGGCGAAGGCGGCATGGGGACCGTCTATCTCGCCCGCGATCTGCGGCTCGGCCGCCGCGTCGCGATCAAGTTCTTGCAGTCGAACCAGCCCGAGCTCACGCAGCGCTTCCTGGTCGAGGCCCGTGCGACCGCGCGGTGCCAGCACGACAACATCGTCGTGATCTACGAAGTCGGCGAGCACAACAACTCGCCGTACATGGTGCTCGAGTTCCTCAACGGCAAGCCGCTCACCGAGACGATCAAGGACGGCCAGCGCGTACCCTACACGCGCGTCGTCGAGATCATGATGCAGGTGTTGAAGGCGCTCGAGTGCGCCCACGGCCAGGGCATCGTTCACCGCGATCTCAAGCCCGACAACATCTTCATGATGGACTCGGGCACCGTGAAGGTCCTCGACTTCGGCATCGCGAAGGTGCTCGAGGCGCAGACCGCCGGCGCCGCCGTGATGTCGTCGGGCTCGATCCGCATGCCGAGCCCGCTCGAGCTCGCGACCGGATCGAACAACGCGCTCACCCGCCACGGCACGATCATGGGCACGCTGAAGTACATGTCCCCCGAGCAGTGGGGCATCGGCGTGGAGATCGATCACCTGAGCGACGTGTGGGCCTGCGGCGTGCTGCTGCACCGCATGATCTGCGGCCGCCACCCGCTGCATCCGCTCGACGGCAACCAGCTCGTCGTCACCGCGATGCTCGAGCTGCCGATGCCGTCGATGACCGAGGCCGCGCCGCCGGACGTGCCGCGCGAGCTGATCCAGATCGTCGATCGCTGTCTGCTCAAGAACAAGGAGCAGCGCTGGCAGAGCGTCGCCGAGCTGATGCACGCGCTCGAGGTGTTCATGCCGGGCCGCGGCCGCGACGTCCAGCTCCAGCTCGACGAGAGCCCGTACGCCGGGCTGTCGTCGTTCCAGGAGGCCGACGCCGGCAAGTTCTTCGGCCGCAACCGCGAGATCGCGGCGATGGTGACGCGGATCCGCGATCAACCGTTGATGGCGGTCGTCGGCAGCTCGGGCGTGGGCAAGAGCTCGTTCGTGCGCGCCGGCCTCGTGCCCTCGCTGAAGCGATCGGGCGAGCAGTGGGAGACGCTGGTCATCCGCCCCGGCCGCCACCCGATGGAGGCGCTCGGTCAGATCATCTCGCCGATGGTCGCGACCGCCGCGAACCTCGCGGACGAGATCGACGAGCAGAAGAAGCTGGTCGAGAAGCTGCGCAAGGAGCCCGGTCACCTCGGCCACCTGCTGCGCGGCCGCGCGCGCCGCGACTCGCGGCGGATCATGCTGTTCGTCGATCAGTTCGAAGAGCTCTACACGCAGGTGATGGATCCCGAGGAGCGGCTCGCGTTCACCGCGTGCCTATCGGCGGTCGCCGACGACGCGACCAGCCCACTGCGCGTCGTGTTGTCGATCCGCTCGGACTTCCTGGATCGCGTCGCCGAGGACCAGCAGTTCGTCGGCGAGCTCACCCAGGGCCTGTTCTTCTTGGGCCCGCCGAATCGCGAAGGCCTGCGCGACGCGATCCTCCAGCCGGCCGAGCTCGCGGGCTTCAAGTTCGAGCTCGCGGCGACGGTCGACGACATGCTCGATCACCTCGAGACCACACCCGGCGCGCTGCCGCTGTTGCAGTTCGCCGCGAGCAAGCTGTGGGAGAACCGCGACATCGCGCGGCGCATGCTGACGCACCAGTCGTACGCCGCGATGGGCGGCGTCGCCGGTGCGCTCGCGAGCCACGCGGACCGCATCGTCCAGGAGATGGGACCGCTCAAGACCGGGCTGATCCGCGCGATCCTGTTGCGCCTGGTCTCACCGGAGCGCACGCGCGCGATCGTCCCGATGGACGAGCTGCGCGAGCTCTCGCGCGAGGTCGGCGAGGTCCAACGCCTCGTCGAGCAGATGGTCGACGCGCGCTTGCTCGTGGTCCAGAACCTCGACGGCGGCAAGGGCTCGACCGTCGAGATCGTCCACGAGTCGCTGATCCACGGCTGGCCGATGCTGCGGCGCTGGCTCGACGAGACCCAGGAGGATGCGGCGCTGGTCGATTCGCTGCGCACCGCGGCGCGCCAGTGGTCGCAGAAGGGCCGCTCGCCCGATCTGCTGTGGCGCGGCGACACCGCCGAAGAAGCCAAGAAGTTCAGGAAGCGCTACAAGGGTCCGCTCTCGGACATCGAGCGCGCGTTCCTCGACGAGATGATCAGCTACGAGCTCGCGGTGCAAAAGCGCCGGCGTTCGGCGGTGATCGCCGGCTTCATCGGCCTCGGCGTGCTCGTGGTCGCGGCGATGGTCGCGCTCGTGTTCATCCAGAAGTCGCGCACCGAGGCGACCAAGCAGGCGCGGATCGCGACCGAGGCGCAACAGGCCGCCGAGAGCGATCGCAAGATCGCCGTCGACGCCAAAAAGACGGCCGAGGACGCGAACGCGACGATCGTCCAGAAGCAGAAGGAAGCCGAGGACGCGCTCCACGCGATGCAGGAGAAGGAGCGCGAACGCCAGGCCGCGTTGACCGAGGTGGTCGACGTCAAGCACCAGTCGGCCGAGGACCTCGCGAAGAAGAACGTCGAGCTGTCGAAGGCACTCGATGAATCGAAGAAGAGCGAGGAGCGTGCGAAGGACAACGCGGCGGCCGCCGAGAAGGCGAAGGGCGACGCGATGGCCGCGAAGGCTCAAGCCGAGTCGCTGTTGAAGCAGGAACAAGACCGCATCAAGAAGATGCAGGCGCAGATCGGTAGCTCGATCGTCGACGACTTGAAGTAGCCAATTCTTAGAGGGTGATGATGACCAACGCGATTCGTTCGTTGTGGCTGGGGCTTGGCCTTGGGATGGCCTCGATCTGTGGCGTAGCCGGAGTGGCGGCGGCGGGAGATGGCTCGGGCTCGGGCTCGGGCTCGGGCTCGGGCTCGGGCTCGGGCGCCACGTCCGAGAAGGCCGGCACCGACGAGTCGCTGGAGAACGGTGGCGATGCGCGGCCGTGGGCGGCAGGGGTCAAGAAGAGCGAGCAGGAAGCCGCGCTCAAGCTGTTCCACGACGGCAACCTCCAGCTCAACGACGGCCTGTTCGCGAAGGCCGCCGAGGTCTACAAGCTCGCGCTCACCCACTGGGATCACCCCGCGATTCACTACAACCTCGCCCTCGCGCTGATGAACCTCGACCAGCCGATCGACTCGCAGGCGAACTTCCAGATGGCGGTGAAGTTCGGCGACGCGCCGCTCCAGTCCAAGGACAAGTTCGACCACGCGAAGGACTACATCCTGCTGCTCGACAAGCAGATCGGCGAGATCGAGGTCACCTGCCAGAAGGCCGGCACCAAGGTCTCGGTGGATGGCAAGGAGGTGTTCACCGCCCCCGGCACGTGGAGGGGCAAGGTCCGCGCCGGCAAGCACACGATCATCGGCACGCTCGAGGGGCACCCGACCCGCGTCGACGCGCCGTACATCGAGCCCGGTGCGCCGTTCCGGATCGAGCTCAAGCTGTACACGACCGAGGAGCTGACCCGCTACCGCCAGAAATGGGACGCGACGTGGATGCCGTACGCGGTGATGGGTGGCGGCGTATTGGTCGGGCTCGGTGGTGGGCTGCTGGAGCTGCTCGCGAGCAACGACTACAAGAAGTACGACGACCAGGTCCAAGCGTGTAACGCGATGACGACCGGCAACATGGGGTGCGCGAGCTCGGCCAGCCTCAAGTCGATCAAGGACAGCGGCGATAGCAAGAAGTCCGCGGGCTACGTGCTGTACGGCATCGGCGCGGCGGCGGTCGTGACCGGCGCGGTGTTGTGGATCATCAACCGCCCCGAGAGCTACGAGATCCGGCCCGAGGATCTCAACAGCGGCATCGCGGTCAAGCCGGTCATCGCGCCCGACTATGCCGGCGCGTCGCTCACGGGGAGGTTCTAAGTGAAGGCTCTAGTCCTGGCGTGCGCTGTCTCGTGCTTCGTGGTCGCCGGCTGCGCGAACCACCCCTCGGCGCACGAATGTGCGAGCGGCATCGTGTGCCCCGACCCGCTCCAGTGCGCGGCGGTCCAGCCGGTGTGCATCAGCAACCTGTGCGGCAACGGTGTCGTCGATCCCGGCGAGACCTGCGACGACGGCAACATCATGAACGGCGACGGCTGCTCGGCCGACTGCAAGTCCGCCGAGAAGTGCGGCGACGGCGTCGTCAACACCGAGGCCGGCGAGGTCTGCGACGACGGCAACACCGTCAGCGGCGACGGTTGCTCCGCGGACTGCAAGTCGCTCGAGCAGTGCGGCAACGGCATCACGGACGTCGACGAGGTCTGCGACGACGGCAACACGCAGAACGGGACGTGCGGTGACGGCCATCTTTGCGACTCGAACGCCGACTGCACGGTCGGCACGTGCACGCCCGATGGCTGCTCGGCCGATTGCAAGTCGAACGAGACCTGCGGCAACGGCATCAGGGACCTCGGCGAGGTCTGCGACGATGGTCACGCGCCCGGCGGCTGCGAGGACGACTGCCAGCACGGCGTCGGCTGCGGCAACGGCGTGCTCGACCCCGGCGAGCAGTGCGACGACGGCAACATGATCGACACCGACGACTGCACGTCGGGATGCAAGATCAACGTGTGCGGTGACGGCATCATCGACTCGACCGGCGTGGCCCATCACGAGACCTGTGACGGCGGCACCACCGGCGTCGCGGTCGAGACCGCGGACTGCAACATCGACTGCTCGATCCCGAGCTGCGGCGACGGCAAGGTCAACCTGCACTACAAGCCCGACGGCACGAACCCCGAGCAGTGCGACCTCGGCACCGTGGCCATGACGAACCAGAACGTCGACACCGGCGACTGCACCGCAAACTGTCAGGTCAACGTGTGCGGCGATAACAAGCAGGACACGACCGGGACGCGTACCGAAGGCTGCGACGACGGCAACCGGATCGACACCGATGCGTGCCGCAACGATTGCAAGGCCGCGACGTGCGGTGACGGCGTCGTCCAGATCGGCACCGAGGACTGCGACGACGGCAACACGAACGACCTCGACGCGTGCCGCAACAACTGCACGTACGCGCGCTGCGGCGATGGCGCGCAGGACAACGGCGAGGCGTGCGATCCGACCGCTCCCCACGTCGGCACCGACCACAACGGCAACGTGCTGTGCAACAGCGACTGCACGATCTCCGCGTGCGGCGACGGCAAGCTCAACTCGCACGCCGGCGAGACCTGCGACGACGGCAACACGAGCGACGCCGATGGCTGCTTGTCGAGCAGCTCGTCCCCGGCGACGACGTGCAAGGTCGCGCAGTGCGGCGATGGCCAGGTGTTCACCGGCGTCGAGCAGTGCGACACCGGCAACACGACCGATACCACGACCTGCTACGCGGCGAAGTGCACGACCTCGCACTGCGGCGACGGCCACACCAACACGGCGGCCGGCGAAGCCTGCGACGAGGGCGCACTCAACGGCACGCCCGGCCACTGCAACGCGTTCTGCCAGAATCCGAGCTGCGGCAACGGCCAGATCGACAACGGCGAGCAGTGCGACGTCAGCGGCCACCCCGACACGTCGGCGTGTGACAGCGACTGCTCGTTGCCGGCGTGCGGCGACGGCCACACCAACACCGCGTACAAACCCGACGGCACCCACGCCGAGCAGTGCGACAACGGCATCCTCAATACCGACAACGCCGACTGTCCGTACAACATGTCGTGCGCGAATCGCTGCAGCACGACCTGCCAGACCATCGTGCCGCACGAGCCGACCTGCGGCGACGGCATCATCGACGACGGTCACGAGACCTGCGACGACGCGGGCACGACCAACACCAAGACCGAGTGCGGTTATCCGACCACGAACCCGTGCCTCGCGTGCCATAGCTGCGCGGTCACGGCGCTGCCGCCGGAGTTCTGCGGCGACGGCACGGTCCAGCCGACCCACGAGGACTGCGAGCCGCCGAACACGACGACCTGCGGTCCGACCTGCCACGATCCGACGTGCATCGACATGGCGAAGAACGGTACCGAGACCGACACGGACTGCGGCGGCGCGACCTGTGACGGCAGCGGCCACAGGTGCGCCAATTCGAAGGTGTGCGCGGTCAACAACGACTGCACGAGCGGCGTGTGCACGGCCACGGTCTGTATGGCGCCGACGTGCAGCGATACCGTCAAG